>CAYMTN010000215.1:0-9291 GCA_964393335.1 uncultured Anaerolineaceae bacterium | reverse complement strand
TCCGGCGGGTCCTGCAGGTCGGCGTCGATCACCACAACCGCGTCGCCGCGAGCGTAGTCCATGCCTGCCGTCACCGCGTTTTGATGCCCGAAGTTGCGTGCGAAGTTCACCACTCGCACGCGTGAATCGTGTGCTTGCAGCGCTCGCATCTCACGAGCCGAGCCATCGACGCTGCCATCGTTGATCATGATCAATTCCCACGCTTCGCCGGTGCTATCCAGCACTTCAACGAGGCGGCGGTACAGCTCTTTGATGATCGGCTCTTCGTTAAAAACCGGCGCGATGATCGAAATCACGGGCTTGACAGACATAGACTCCCCAGTCTCTGGGTGCAGAAACCACTCAATTGTAACCAATTGCTTACCGTGATGCGACCTGCTGGATCACTTGAGTGTCGGCAGACCCAACGCAACCCGCGCCTTTTCGACCTCGTCCATGTCCGGAGCCACCGGGTAACCCACACCGGCTACGCGCATCGCGCTTTTGATGTCTTTCAGGCCGTTTCCGGTCACCAGCAGCAGCACGCTTTCAGCAGGCCGGATATGTCCCTCGTCGATGGCCGCGCGCGCCCCAGCATACGATGCCGCCGCCGCCGGTTCGGCAAAAACGCCGCTCAAACGCGCCAGCAGCGGGATGCCCGCCAGGATCGCATCGTCCGGCACCGACACAAACGCGCCGCGTGTCTCCCGCACCGCGCGCACCGCTTTCACCCGGTCACGCGGGAGGTCGGCGGCGATGCTATCCGCCACCGTCTGCGCATTGATCGGCGTCATCGTGGCCGGATCATCGCCGCGCCGCCACACGTCGTAACAGGCCGCACTGCCGGATGCCTGCACGCCGATCAAACGCGGCATACGGTCGATCCAGCCTAACGCCAACAGGTCGCGGAAACCCTTATACACGCCGCTGATGATGTTGCCATCCCCTACACTGACCACGACCACATCTGGCACCCGCCAGCCTAACTGCTCGGCTATCTCAAACGCGACGGTTTTTTTGCCTTCCAACGTATAGGGATTCATGCCGGTGTTGCGGTTGTACCAGCCGTACCGTTCGGACGCCTTGACCGCCAGGTCGAACGCGTTGTCGTAGTTGCCCTGCACCAGCAGCACCTTCGCGCCATACGTCAGCAGTTGCGCGATCTTGGCTTCAGGGGCGGACGCGGGCACGAAGATCGCAGCCGGCAGGCCGACACTGGCAGTCAGACCAGCCAGGGCCGCCGCTGCGTTCCCGGTGCTGGCGGTTGTCACCACTTTGATCCCGTCCGCCATCGCGCGTGCCGTGACAAGCGCGCTGGCGCGATCCTTGAGCGACCCCGTCGGGTTGCGGCCATCATCTTTGACCCAGACCTGGGGTAACCCCAGGTGCTGAGCCAGGCGCGGCGCATCATAGAGCGGAGTCCCGCCCACCGCCAGCGGTGGCACGTCAGCGTCCGCTGCCAGCGGCAGCAGTGGCCGATAACGCCACATCGTCGGGTCAGGGCTGGTTTCGATATCCTCACGGCGCACCGATTCGCGCAGCGCGTCAACGTCATACAGGACATCCAACGTGCCCACCTGCCCGCAGTCAAGGCAGGTGTATTCCACTTCGTCGGGCCGGTAGCTCCGCCCGCAAACCACGCACCGCAGCTCAGAGACAAACATACGACTGTCTCCCTTACGCCGGTACGAGGATCGTGCCGGTTTCGCCGTTCAGCGCCCGCGCAAGGTTCTGAGGGTTGGTGATGATGGCCTGTGAACCGCCTTTTTCCAGGTAGTTCACAATCGCCTCGATCTTCGGGGCCATACTGCCCGGCGCGAAGTGCCCTTCGGCCATGTATTTTTTGGCTTCGGCCAGCGTCATTCGGGACAAATTTCGCTGGTCCGGCTTGCCGAAATTGAGCGCGACCTGCTCGACAGCCGTCGAGATGATAAACAGGTCCGCTTTCAGGCCGTTCGCCAGCAGGCTGGTGCCGCGATCTTTGTCGATCACGGCGTTCACGCCCTTGAGCGCGCCGTTTTCGTCGCGCACGACCGGAATCCCGCCGCCGCCGGTGCAAATCACCACGAAGTCTTTTTCGACCAGCGCGTTGATGGCGTCCAACTCGATGATCTCAATCGGGATCGGGGATGGAACCACGCGGCGGTACCCGCGCCCGGCATCTTCAACCACCGTCCAGCCATCGGTCTTGAATTTGACGCCTTCGTTTTCGGTCATGAACCCGCCGATGGGCTTGTTCGGGTTTTGGAATGCGGGATCGTTGCGGTCAACCAGGGTCTGCGTGACGAGTGTCACCACACCCCGCCGAATACCCACCAGACGCAGTTGGTTGTCGATGGCCTGCTGGAGCATATAACCGATGCTGCCCTGCGTATCCGCCCCGATGACGTCCATCGGCGTTGTATGCAGCCCTTCGGCTTTGGCCGCCAATTCATTGCGGCGCAGAATAAACCCGACCTGCGGGCCGTTGCCGTGCGTGATCACCACACGCCAACCGGACCGAATCATCGAAACAATATGCCTGGACGTTTCGTATACCGCTTGCCACTGGTATTCAACGCCCTGCTTGGTCTTGTCTTGAATCAGGGAGTTGCCGCCGATAGCGACGACGGCAGTTTTTGCTGATGGCATTAGTCTGTCCTCTTTTGCTCGGTGAACTCAAATCTCTTCTAAACAGCTATTTTGGATGCGAAAGCCGATCACCTGTGATACACGGCGGATCGGCTTATGCATCAAGTTACGCGCACCGTACATGATGATCCAGCAGTTACCGCATGGTCAGCGCCATAACCGCCTTCTGGACATGCAGCCGGTTTTCCGCCTCGTCGTAGACGACGCTCTGCGACCCATCGATCACGGCGTCGGTTACTTCGATGTTACGATCAGCGGGCAAGCAGTGCATGTAAATCCCGTCATTGGTCAGCGCCATACGGCGTTCATCCGCGATCCAGTCCGTGTATTTTTTGCCGATCTCAGCGGATTCGGCCTGATCTGTCGTGGTCAGCATCGCGCCCCAACTCTTGGGATATACCACGTCCGCACCCTTGAACCCGGCATCAAAATCGTCGAGCACCTCAAAGCTGCCGCCAGCCTTGCGCGCGTTGTCACGCGCCTGATCTTCGATCTCCGGCATGATCTTGAATTCCGGCGGACGCGTCAGCCGCACGTTCATGCCGAAGCGCGTCGCCAGCAGGATCAGGCTTTGCGGGGCCGACATAGGCTTCTGGTAGCTGGAGGCGTAGGCATACGACACGTTGATCGTCTTGCCGCGCACGTCGCGCCCGAACCGCTCGAAGACCGTCATCATGTCGGCCAGCGCCTGGAAAGGATGGTAATAATCGCACTGCATGTTGAGCACCGGCACGCGGCTGTGTTCGGCTACGCCGCGAATGTAGCCATTACCGACGCCCCAATCAACCTGCCGGATCGCAATCCCATCGCAGTAACGTCCGATGATCTCACCGATCTCTTTGCCGGTGTCGCCGTGCGCGATCTGCGTCGTGCGCGAGTCGATAAATTCCGCGTGGCCGCCAAGCTGGGCCATGCCCGCTTCAAAACTGACGCGCGTGCGCGTGCTGGAAAAGAAAAACAACATCGCCAGCACCTTGTCGCGCAGAAGCGCGTGCGATTCACCCAGGGCGCGTTTCCGCTTCAGGTCATGTGCGACCTCAAAAATGGTTTCCAGCTCGCTCTTCGTAAATTCCTGGGTCGTGATCATGTCACGCCCGGCCAGATAGCTCTGCATCTGCTTTTGTCCTCTTCTACAAAACCGTGAATACCGCCAGCGATGACGGGGCGGGCCGCCAGAGTCCCCGACGCTGACCGCCCCGTAAAGGTGTTGAAACCCGGAAGCGCCTACTCGACTGCGCCGAGGATCAATGCCAGCAGCGCCATGCGTGTCAGCACGCCGTTATACGCCTCAACCCAATACCGCTGGAAGCGGGTGTTATCGACGTCCGTCGCCAGCTCGTCCTGGCGCGGCAGCGAATGCAGCACGATCGCATTCTGTCTGGCCTTCTCAAACAGCAGCTTCTTGGTGACCTGATAATTGGCGGGGGTCCGGCCCTTGTCGTCGGTTGCTTCCTGGCGGGCCTTGGTGTAATCGGGCTGTACGACCGGCTCCATGTAGATCACGTCGGCCTCACCCACCACCTGCTCGATGTGTTCCTTGCGCTGGAAGTTAAGGCCCATATCGCGTACTTCAGCCTCGAACGCCGGCAGGAAGTACATTTCGTCGGGCGAAATCACATGAACCTTCGAGTCGAATTTGCTCAGCGCATAACTGATGCTGTGCATCGTGCGCATCCGCATATCACCGATCAGAATCCATGTCAGGCCGTCGAGCGAACCGCGCTGGCGATAAATGGTCAGCATATCGGTCAGAACCTGGGTCGGATGTTCGCCCCACCCGTCGCCGCAGTTGATGACCGGTACGCTGGCGTGGACCGCTGCCTCGTGCGGCGCACCCTGCTGGAAATGCCGCATGGCGATCACGTCGCCGTAATACTCCAGCATCTTGACCGTGTCTTGAATCCCTTCCTGGTAAAAGTCACCGGCACGTGTCATCTTGGCATCGGCAAAACCGGTCACATGACCACCCAGGCGGTGCATCGCCGCTTCGGTTGCCAGGCGCGTGCGCGTGCTGGGCTGGTAAAACGCCGTGACCAGCGTCTTGTGTTGGAGCACATCACCGTTGCGGCGATCACGGGCATACGGTTCGAGCATCGCGGCTACTTCGAACACCCGGAAGTACTCGTGACGGTCAAATTCCTTTAACGACAGAATGTCGCGTCCCAAAAAACTACGCATTTTTATCTCCTCTGCGAATGAATCACCAGCTCCCTGGGAGAGCACCATACGTCAAAAATCGATCACTGGACCATCGTTCAGTGAACGGCAAAGCATACCACGCGATTCAAAAGCTGTCACCCCTTTTTTCGGCGTACCGGGGGAGAAAACGGCTGGCCGCGCAAAAACCGCCCGCGACCAGGCTCACCGTGCAGTTCGCCGTCCTTCACTAGGACATCTCCCCGGCTTATCACGGTCCGCATCTGCCCCTGCACAGTCAGCCCATCGTAGGGCGTATAACCCGCGATAGTGTGCATGTCACTGGCACGCACCGTCACAGACGGAGCCGGATCGTAGATCAGCAGGTCGGCATCGCTGCCGGGCAGGATCGCGCCCTTCTGCGGGTACAGGCCGAACAAACGCGCCGGGTCCGCCGACAGCAGCCGCGCCAACTCCGGCAGCGGGATCGGCTGGACAGCTTCGCCCGCCGCCTGCCGCTCGCGGGCCAGATGTATGCCGCAGGTATAGGTAAGCGCAAACAGCGTTTCAAGGCCCGGCAGCCCGCCCGGCGTCTTCGTAAACTCGGTGAACTCCCGCTTCTGCGCCAGCGTGTAATCGCAGTGGTCGGTCGAAACGGCGCTGAGCATCTGCCAGCAGTCGAGCAGGTCCACCTGCCACACTTTCGGGCGCAGCGGCGGCTGCAAAATGAACTGCTCGGCGTTTGGCCCGGCGTAACGGCTGTCATCTAACCACACGTACTGCGGGCACGTTTCACAGTACACCGGGGAACCCGCTTCGTGCTGCGCCTCGGCCACAACCCGCACCGATTCCACCGTCGAGTTGTGCACGATATACACGGCGGCTCCGGCTACACGTGCCAGATAAATCACGCGGCGGATCGCCTCAACTTCAGCCTCCGGCGGGCGCGCCTGCCCGTGATACGCCCAGCCGGTCGTACCAGCCTCGACCAACCGCGCGGTTGCATCGGTCACCAGCGCATCATTCTCGCAGTGAACCATCGCCAGCATGTCGTGCGGCATCGCGCGAAACGTATGCAGAATCTCCGCATCGTCCGCGTAATAGTTCGGGCGATACGTGGTGTACAGCTTGATGCTTGGCACTCCCAGATCGCGCAGTTCGCGTAAGGAGCGGCGGGCTTCTGCCGGGTCGTGCGGCAGATCAGTCACCATCATGTGCAGCCCATAATCGATCAACGCCGGTTTACACTCATCCAGCCGGGCATCCAAAGCCTGCGGCAGCGTCATGCCGGGGAACTGCGTGGCAAAATCGACGACCGTCGTCACGCCGCCATAGGCCGCTGTGCGCGTCCCGATCTCCCAGTTGTCGGATGTCTGGAAAATGCCGGTGTCAAGCTGAATATGCGTATGCGGATCGACCACGCCGGGAAACACGTAACAGCCGCGCGCATCCACGACACGGGCATCCGGCCACACACCATCACCAGCAGCAGCCAGCCCGATAATGCGTTCGCCGTCGATCAACACGTCGGCATACAGCACGTCCGAGGGCGTGACAACCTGCCCCCCGCGCACGACCAATTGGCTATTCTTCTGTGCCAAGCGCCATTTCCTCCTGCTACCCGTTTGCCAATTCCATCGCCAGCGCGTTGTGCCGCTCGACCAGCGGTTCCAGGTCACCCGTCGCCAGCCGCCCTTCCGCTACTACGACCTTACCATTGATCACGCTGTATGCCACATTGACCGACGTGCAGAACAACAGCGCCGCCACCGGATCGTGCAGCGCTCCGGCAAACGGCAGTTGATCCATGTCAAATGCGACAAAGTCCGCTGCCATGCCGGGTTTGAGCGCGCCAATGTCATCCCGGCCTAACACGCGCGCCCCGCCGAGTGTCGCGAGTTCGAGTGTCTCACGGGCATTCAGCACGTTCGGATCGCGCGTCAACGCGCGCTGCATCAGCATCGCCAAACGCGCTTCGTTCAACAGGTGCCCGCTGTCGTTGCTGGCCGAACCATCCACGCCCAACCCGACCGGCACGTGCCGATCCAACAAGTCACGCACCGGAGCGATTCCGCTGGCCAGCCGCGCATTACTCGCCGGACAGTGAGCCACGCCGGTCCCCGTGCGGCCAAACTTTTCCATCGCGTCGTGCGTCAGGTGGACGCAGTGGGCGTGCCACACGTCTTCCCCAACCCAGCCGACATCTTCGGCATAATCGCCGGGCCTCAGGCCGAACTGGGCGAGGCTGTAGTCGACGTCCGGCTGAGTCTCGGCCAGGTGGGTATGCAGGCGCACGCCGGGATAACTGCGTGCCAGTTCGGCAGAAGTGCGCATCAGGTCCTGCGAGACGCTAAACGGCGAGCAGGGAGCCAGGCCGATACGCAACATGGCATAACGCGTATTATCGTGATACGCCTCGATTACGCGCTGGCTGTCTTTGAGGATCGCGTTCTCGTCTTCTACGACGCTGTCCGGGGGCAGTCCCCCCTTGCTCTCGCCGACGCTCATGCTGCCGCGCGTGGCGTGGAAGCGCAGCCCGATTTCCTGCACGCCGCGAATCTCGTCATCCAGCGTGACATCATTCGGGAAAATGTACAGGTGGTCGCTGGAAGTCGTGCAGCCGGAGAGCACTAATTCGGCAGCCGCCAATTGGGCGCTGACAAACACCGCTTCCGCGCTCAACCCGGCCCAGATCGGGTACAACGTGCGCAGCCAGCCGAATAACTCGTCGTTTTGGCAGCCGGGAATCACGCGCGTAAGAGTCTGGTACATGTGGTGATGGGTATTCACCAGGCCCGGCAGCACGACATGGCCCGACAGGTCCAGCACCTCGCCGTCGGCGTCCGGCATATCCTCCGTTGGCCCGACCCATTCAATGACGTTGTCACGGATCAGCAGCGCACCATCTTCGATTTCGCGGCGCGCGTCGTCCATCGTCACCAGAACCCGCGCGTGTTTTACAAGCAGCGTCTTCATCCTCGGTTTCATCCTCATACGTGAGCGCGCGCCAGGGGAAGAATATTATCTCAGACAATGGGCGCGCGCCCAGGCTCTCAACAAGTATTTTCGGGGAACGGCAACCTAAACCTGACCGCTAATCACCAGTTCCGCGCCGCGCAGCGTGTTCTTCAGCAGCATGGCGATTGTCATCGGCCCAACACCACCCGGCGATGGCGTAATCGCGCCCGCCACTTCTTTGACCTCGTTGAAGGCCACATCACCTACCCAACGATAGCCTTTTTCACTGGACGGATCATCGACCCGGTTCGACCCGACGTCGATCACATACGCGCCGGGTTTCACCCAGTCCGCTTTGACCATTTCAGGACGTCCCACCGCCGCGATCAGGATGTCCGCCTGGCGGCAGACGCCCGGCAGGTCCCTGGTGCGGCTGTGACAGACGGTCACCGTAGCGTCGCGGTGAATCAGCAGCATGGCAGCCGGCAGCCCGACGATGTTGCTGCGGCCCAACACGACGGCGTTGGCTCCCTCGAAGGTAGCACCGGCCTCTTCGAGCAGCACCATCGCGCCATGTGGCGTACAGGGGATAAACAACGGCTCGCGGCCTTTCATAGCCAGGCGGCCAATGTTGACCGGGTGAAAACCGTCCACGTCTTTGTGCAGGCTGATCAGACTCAACACGTTTTCCTCGTCCAGATGACGCGGCAACGGCAACTGGACCAGAATCCCGTGCACCTGGGGATCGTCATTCAACTGCCCGACAAGTTCCTCAACCTGTTGCTGGGTCGCATCCGCCGGAAGCGTGTACCCGAACGACGCGATCCCCACCTCGTCGCACGCCTTACGCTTCATCCGCACGTAGCTGCGCGATGCCGGGTTATCGCCCACCAGCACGGCAGCTAACCCCGGCACAATACCGTGCTCAGCCTGCATCGTTTTTACGTCGGCGGCGATCTGCTGACGGATACGGGCCGCTACTGCTGTTCCATCGATTATTGCAGCGGTCATGGCATGTTCGTCCTTTCGTCTAAACACCGTTCAAACAGGTACTTGAGCCTAACACGTCCCGCCTGACAACACCAGTGACGGCTGGCGGATTTGCCGGGCCATTTGTCAATGATTTCCGACAACTCTTCGACAAATCATGACCCTCATCTCAGCCGGAGTCAGGTACTATTGATGGTAGAGGTATCAGACTGCAAAAATCACTCCACACGCGGCTGGTGTGGATGCGAACACACCTACAGCACGGAAATACAGGAGGGGACACATAGATGTCTGGTCACAAGGTTGGAAAACAATCACAACCCCCCATTCGCTTCCGGCGGTTTCGTTCATCACGAGGCGGCGGGCAGGCCCTGGTCGAATACGTACTGATCCTGGCGCTGGTCGCCGTCGCCCTGATCGCCGTGCTGACGATCACCGGCCCGGCGGTAGGCAACGTGTTCAGCAACACCGTGTACAACCTGCTGTGCGGGACCGTCGAGCCGCGCGATACGCTCGGCGCTGACCAGTTCTGGACACAGGTGGCGGCTGTCGCGTCATATACACCCGACAACCCCGGCCTGATCACCAACACACCAG
>CAYMTN010000214.1:0-9296 GCA_964393335.1 uncultured Anaerolineaceae bacterium | reverse complement strand
TTGTACTGTCTTGAATTACCACTACACTATCAGGCTACTCTGACAAAGTATTGGCTATGTATTCAATTGCCTTTCCCATTGTTCTACTCGCCTTTCTCTTCCAGTAGGCGTTTTAGTTCATCAACTGTTTGAACCGCTGTGCGTACATAAACCCTGGCTACCCGATTATGTCGTGGCAGAGTTACCCGGAGGGCAAAGTCAGGATGTTTTATCACATCATGTTTGCTGCCGTGTCGTATTTCGAATCCGAACCCTGAATAAAGGCTCAAAAGATCGTCACGAGTCCAGCCAGCAGTTGTTTGACGCATTTTTTCCAGGAGTTTTTCGGCTGATTTTGTCACGACAAACTTCTGGTGATTATTGCGGTTTACGTTCGATAAGCTCTATCGCAAGCGATCCTTTTAGATCATTGTCCACCAAAATCGAAAACTCGTACATTCCGGGTTTAGGGAAAACCAGGCCAGGGAATCGGGCGATCTGATTAAGGCTGACGCGGATTCCTCTTTCGCTGTGAGGGACGTGCCGGGGGATCGATAAGCTGACCAACTCTTCAGTAGCGTCTTGATCGATGAGTTTGATTCCGATTGTACAATCACGACCGTATTCGGCAGGGCTGGCCTTCAACTGGGCGATCAGATAGAACTCAGGATGCACTGCCGGGAACTTAGGCGCATAAATGTTCGTAAAAATCCCCATTACGTTCAGTTTGTCGCCCTCAGCAACATTCACGTAATCAGCCGTTAGGAGAAAAGAGAGTTCCATCGCCCCATTGCTTTCTTCTCACAACCTATTGGATGTTTCCATAGGCTGAGTAAGGTGCAATTTGCCGCTCATACACGATCGGCTGCTTACCCGGCGTCGTGTCCGCTGCGGTGCAAGCTGCCCAGCAGCCGCCCGCCCAGGAACAACGCGCCACCCGCCGCGAACGCCCCGGCCAGCGCCAGTTTTTGCACTTCTTCCGGTTCGACGCCCGGCATCACGACCTCGCCGTTGCCGTAGCTGGCAAACAGGCGGCCCCACTTGGTATTCAGCGCCTCTTCGACGCGCTTGCGACCCACAAACGGGTACCAGTAATAGTTGTGGTAGACGTTGCTCGCCATATAGCTCCAGGGAACGAGCGGCGACCGCAGCAGCAGCCCCTCGAAACCTTTCAGCCAGCCGTGATAGATCATTTTCTGGCCGATGCTGGCGAACGTGTCTTCTTGCACAAATCCAAAGCGCCGCACGTCCTTCCAGTCCATGCCGACCAGCTCGATCTCGCTGGGGTTGCCAATTCCGAGGCCGCGTTCGTGCGCCAGGCGGATGAAGTCGAGTGTCATCGGGTCGAACCCCTGCAAATAGGCGCTCGTCGCGTCGATGGCCACCTGGTCGGCAGACGCGAGCAGGATGTCTTTTTCGTGCCAGCGCATGGCACGCGGCCCCGGACCATCACCCGCAAAGGTGCCGTCCATCACTGCGAACACCCCGGTGTGGATGTCCTGCTGGATTTGCAGCAGGTCCACGACGGTTTCGTGGATCACGGAATGCGTCCAGTGACGTTTGCGGCCCAACAGCCCGCCGAACGCGTTTTTCATCGCGCCGGTGATGGTCGTGAAGACGTGCGTTTTGACGGTCGGCATGTGAATGATGTTGCGCCCGTAAAAGACCTTCGGCACGTACACGCCTTCGGGATAGACGTGGTCCAATACCAGAAACGGCTCTTTCGGCTCGTAGCGCACCCACTCGAACTGCGGTTCGTAGAGGTGCCAGTTTTCGAGGCCGTACTTATCGGTGACGTACTTGTGCTTGTTGTTTTCTTCGCCCACGCGCGCGTCAACGACGACGGTGTCGTTGTGCCCGGCGATGATGCGCGGGTACCCGGCGTCTTGCAGTTCCTGGATCGCGCCTTCGATCTGCCAGGGCGTGCTGGAGCAGGCGGGATACCACGTATCCCACGAGATATTGATTTTCAGGATCGTCTCTTTGTCTTTCGGCAGCGCGTCCTGATACCCTGCCATCTGCATGACGTTGCGCACGTCCGCCAACACGGTTTCGGGCGTGGTATGGACGATAGCGACTTTGCCCTTGCCGGGGAATTCTGCCATACGTGATGATCTCCTGTGATAGTCACTTCAAGCGATCAGCTTTCAGCGGTCAGCCAGAACGTAGAGGCGCTGGCGGCGAACTAAAAACTCGCCTGGCCGCCCGGTCGCGTCCGATGCGGTGCCGCTCGTGACACGGCTGGCTGCGTTGCCGGTTTCCCAGATTGTAGCACAGGCTGCCGCCAGCGTCTTGCCCGAACACGGCAGGCACAGGGGAATCGCAGCGAAATCCAATCGGGGCGAAGCCGCATAAAAACCCGACGGCGTTGTGTCCTGCCCAGGGCAAACGGTTCGTCAGGCCAGTGACGCGCGGAGCTGCACCACTGCGTCCACGATGAGCTGCGAGGCACCGTCGATGCTGATCTTGCCGGTGTTGATGACCAGATGGTACAGCGTCGAGTCATTCCAGCGGATGCCGAAAAAACGCCCCAGGTATTCGGATGTGGCGCGATCCTGGCGCGCGATACGCTGCTGTGCCTGCTCAACCGTCAGGTTCTCGAAGCGCTGCAAGCGCTCGATACGCGTGCCAAGCGGCGCGATGACGCGGATGTGCAGCACGTTCGGTTTGTCCTGCAAGATCGACTGCCCGCCGCGCCCGACGACTACCACGTCGTTCATCTCGTAGGCGGCCAGGATCGCGTTTTCGATCAGGGCGACATACTGCCCTTCGTCGATACTCTCGGAGTCTAGCGTCAGGTTGCCTTCCGGATCGCGCAGTCTCACGGGGACCTTTTTGATCGGGCGAGGACCGGGCCGCAGCAGCCGGGATACGAAATTCTGGACCTGGTAGCGGTCCTCCGAATAATCCACGACATGATCTTTGTGCAGCCCCAGATCGGCGGCGGTTTCGATGACAAGCTGTTTGTCAAAATAGCGGTACCTGAGCAGATCGCACACCTGGTGCGCGATCTCTTCGCCGCCGCTGCCAATCTGCCGGGACACGGTAATAACTGCCATCCAAACCTCCCCAATCTCAAACCGTGCGCACAATTACCCGGTCACCTGCCGGTGCCGGGTGCGTGACACGTGCATGTTCCATTGTACCGGATGTTGGTCCGCCTCCGGCATGGCGATTTTTGCCAAATGCGCAGAGGGCCAGGGGCAGTATAACGCCCCGCGTGTGGCTTGTCGACTGGCGGGGCGTGGTCTGGCAAAATGATCGGGCGTACCAGGGCGCGCGTCAGGCGACCGGCTGCGGGCTGACCTGCCGCACCGCTTCGGCGATGACGTGCGCGGCGGCGGTAGGGGATAACATCGCGCTGTTGATCACCATGTGGTACAGCGCCGGATCGTCCCATTCGATGCCAAAAAACCGCTTGAGATATTCGGCGGTCGCGCGGTCTTTTTGCATGATGGTGAGTTTGATCTCGCTGATGCCGCTGACGCCCTGCGCGCGCAGCCACTGGACGCGCTGCTCGAACGGCGCGGTGACGCGCAGGTGGAGCACGCCGGGCTTATCGTGCAGAATCGCCTGCCCGCCGCGCCCGACGATCACGATGTCGCCTTTGTCATGGGCGGCCAGCACCGCGCGGCGGACCAGGTCGACGCAGTGGGACTCATCCAATCCCTGGGCGGTCAGCGTCTCGATGGGGCCGTGCTCCGGTTCGCGGATCAACAGGTGTTTGACGGTACGCGGCCCGGCCCGGAACAGCCGGGCGAGAAAGTCTTGCATCTTATAGCTGTCTTCAGAGAAATCGACCACCTCATACTCGCACAAACCGGTATCGGCGGCGGCTTCGATGATCATCTGCTTGTCGAAGTAGCGGTATCCCAGGAGATCGCAGACCTGTTCGGCGATCTTGTCACCACCACTGCCGACTTGCCGGGAGAGAGTTACTACGGCCATGTTCGGTACCTCCTGCACCTGTCTAGCGATGTCGGACGGGCTGGACGAACCAACAGCGGAACCACCGGCGCTCAAGGCTGCTGTGATTCCGCTGTGATAGGCTGTTTGGCGCGCTGGGCGGCCCTGGCGAACCGCCGGTCTGCTCTTAGTATACGAGATTTGAGGGCTGCTTGTCGATAGGGTCGGGTGCCAGAAAATCGCGCCAAAACCGCATTGGGGCTTTGCCCGGTGCCCCACAAGCCCTTTGAGAAAAGGCTTGACCGAAAACGCAGCATAGTCGCCGTGTGATGGGCATGGGGTCCAGGGACCAGGTGGCCCCTGGAGGGGTGCGGGGGCGGTGCCACCGCAATTTGATGCGATCACCCTGGGTCGGGGGCGGCAAACGCTCTGCCAACACACATCTGCCCCTGAATCTGGGACGCGCCCGGTCGAGTGCGGTAAAATGAGTATCAGGGGGGACGATAGTGTATTATGAGCGACGCTCTGAATAGCCTGAACAGGCCCACAGATGCCATGAGTTCGTGGAAACTGCTCTCCAACCTGGTCGTGTTTTGGAATGCGGTCGAAAACCCCATTTTTCTGCGTGCCACGCGCCATTCGCCGGTGTGGTATGACCTGTATGCGCGCATCGTCAACGCATCGGGGTTTGTGCTGGTGGCGGGCGGGATGGGCTGTTACCTGGCAACGGTGACCGTATTCTATTTCAGCAGCCTGCTGGTTTTGCTGGTCCCGATCATGCTGGTGTGGACGCTGTTGGTCGGCGTGGCGCTGGCCCCGGTGGTCGTCGGGGAACGCGAGCGGCGTACCTGGGAAACGCTGCTGACCACGCCGCTGCCGGTTGAGACGATTGTGTTGGGCCGCGCCAGCGGCGCGTTGTGGTGGCTGCGCGACGCGATCCGGCTCATGATCGGGCTGATGGGGCTGGGGATGATCGTGATCGGGCTGATCGGCCTGATCTTGATCGCCGGATCGAACGCCGATCCCGGCACGCTGCCGAGTTGGCTCTTGTGCGGGGCGACGCTGCTCATCCCGGTGTTGGTGGCGATCTTGTTTGTGGCGGACCGCGCGCAGTATTTTGTGCTGATGGTCGTCGCATCGCTGGCGGCCAGCGCCGCCGCACGATCCAACCGGGCAGCGCTGTCGGCGGCCAGCACGGCGGCGTTTGGCGTCTGGCTGCTGGATGCCGGAGTCGCCGCGCTGGCGCTCGTGCTGCTGCCGGGGCACGCGTTCGTCGGTGCCGGCGGGGATACCCTGGCGCTGGCAACGCTTGGCCCATTTGTCGGGTACATGTCGGCCCTCAGCCTGCCCACGCTGGCGTTTTTTGCCGCGCTGACGTTCGGGATCCGCGAAGTCCTGGTGCGGGCATTGTGGCGCTGGACCCTGCGCCGCGCGCGGGCCATATGATGCGTTCGTGGACGCTGCTGGCGCACCTGCTCCCGCGCCGGGATACGCTGGACGACGATCCGGTCGCGCGGCGTGCGGCGTCATTTCCGCCGGGATGGCTGCGGTCGGCGTGGCTGGTGTCGGGCTTACCGGCCATTGTCAGCCTGTGGGGACTGTTTCAGGTCGTGGCGATCCTGGCGGGGCCGCCGGGGCTGGCGACGATCTCGCTGACCAGCGTGTTATGCTGCCTGTTTCCGCTCTTCGTATTGAGTCCCTCGCTGGTACTGTGGGTGCTGCCGCTCAGTCTGGCGCTGGCCCCGTCGGTCGTGCGCGAGCGCGAGCGCCGCACGTGGGATACGCTGCGCGCGACACCGCTCAGCCTGGAGTCGATTTTGCTCAGCAAGGCGGCGGGTATCCTGTCGTGGCTGCGCGGACCGCTGCGCAACGGGCAGGCTGTGATCGTGCTGGCGGCGATCAGCACCGGCCTGATTCTGCTGATCCGGTTGCGCGAAGGTGTCGGCACCATACAGGACGGCCTGCCGCCGCTGGGATTGGGTGTGGTGGCGCTGTGGGTGGTGGCGCTGCTGGGCGCGGCGCTTTTTATGGCCGACCGCGCGCCGCAATACGGATTGATGGCGGTTGCGGCGCTGGCGGTCAGCGTGGTGGCTGCCAGCGAACGGTCGGCGCCGGTCAGCGCGGCAGTGGCGGTGTTTGGCGTGTGGCTGGTGGACATAGTGGGTGTGGCGGCGCTGCTGGGGGCGCTGCTGCTGGGCGCGGCGCTTTTTGTGGCAGACCGCGCGCAGCAGTTCGTATTGATGGCGGTTACGGCGCTGGCGGTCAGCGCGACGGTGCGCAGCGAACGGGCGGCGCTGGCCAGTGCGGCGGCGGCGGTGTTCGGCGTGTGGCTGGCGGATATCGTGATCGCCGTGATGGTGATGGCGCTCGTGCCGAGCGAAATGCTCCGCTACCTGGGCATTCGCACGCTGACTGTGGTCGCGTTGGGTCCGGTCGGCGCGTACGTGTTCGATCTGCCGCCGACGGCGCTGCCGGTGATGATCCCCGTTACGCTGCTAGGTCGTGAGATCGTGATCCGCGCCGCGTGGCGCTGGACGTGCGCCGCCGCGTCGTGAGCGAGTACAATGGTAACATCACCGGGTGGCCCGCTGCCCGGGTGATGGTCGCACCTGGAACCCTACACGGATGCGTTGATGACGTCCTGGCAACTGCTGGCTCACCTGGTTCCGTTCTGGGAATCGAATGCCGAAACGCCGGTTTTTCGGCGCGAAGCGGCGCTGCCGCCGGTCTGGCAGCAGGCCCCGGTGTCATGGGTCCGCGCGCTGGCGCTTATTCTGGCAGTGTGCGGGTTGGTGTTCATGCTGGCAGTCGTGCGCCGCAGCCAGCCCATCGCATCGCTGTGTGTCGCGGCGGGGCTGTCGTTGATCGCGCTGCTGGCACCGTCGCTGCTGGTGTGGGCGCTGCCATTGGGTGTGACGCTGGCCCCGGTGGTTGTCGGCGAGCGCGAGCGCGGCACGTGGGATATGCTGCGCGCCACGCCGCTGCCCGTCGAGACGATCCTGCTGGGCAAGGCGCGCGGCGCGATGTGGCGGCTGCGCTACGGATTCACCGCGCTGCGCGGGGTGCTGCTTGCGGTTTCGGTGATCGCCGGATTCATCAGCCTGGGCCTGCTCGAACACACGACCTGGCTGCACGGGGCAGACCTGCCCGGCGGCCTGATATGCGGCGGGGCGGTCGTGGTCATCGCGGTTGGGGCGCTGTTGTTTTTGATCGACCGGGCGCAGCAGTTCGTGTTGATGGCGGTGTCGGCCCTGGCGGTCAGCGCGTCAGTCGAATCGGGCCGCCTGGCGCTGCCGGGCGCGATTGCGGCAGCGTTGGTGACGTGGCTGGCGGATACGGGCCTGGGGATTTTGCTGCTGGCGCTGATGCCGCGCGCGTCGGCGCTGGCATTACAGACGCGGCTGGCAGCGCTTGTCATGCTGGGGCCGACGGCGAACGTGTTGGCGGACCTGCCGCTGCCACAAGCCGCGTTAGGCGTTGCCATGACGCTGATCGGGCGTGAGATCGCGGTGCGGCTGGTGTGGCGCTGGACGGTCCACACGGCGGGCCTGTGAAACTGGCGCACCAATCCGCCTGCCTGGACGGACTCGACACACGACCACGCGCTCCTACTTCCCCCGGTGTTCCCACCAGTGGCGCGTCATCTCGATATGCCCCAGGTGTAAGGCGGTGTGTTCCAGAGCGTGGCCAATTGACCATGCAATGGAATATTCCTGGCCGTCGCGCGGAGAGACCTGTTTTGTTTCCAGGTCTTCGAGGGTCAACGAGTCAAACACATGCTGCACGTAGCCGGTTTCGGCGGCCAGCAAGTCCCTGAGTTCGGTCACACTCACCCCGCTGGCCTGGAACTCTGCCGGGCGGTCACGGTTGGATGGCTCGCCAGCCACCATATCACCCAGCCAATAGCGTTCCGCTCCGACTGTGTGCGTCACCAGCACGGCGATAGAGTTGATGTCCGGTCCCGGCGACCAGTCGAGCGCGTCTTGTGGCAGGCCGTCGATGGCGCGCTCCATAGCGGTGTGCAGGTCACGAAGCATGTTCAGGTACGCTTGCGCAAAAGGTTGCATGGTAGTTCCTCGTCGGTTGCTCTTTCCAGACTCTACTATAGACTTGCGTTGATTGACTATACCACGTGGCGAGGATTTTTCGTGTCACGCTGCGCCCAGGATTACGGGAGCTTCGGGAGGAATCAAGATGAACGCGTGGTCAGACCAACTGAGAGATAATCCGCTGCCCTGGCTGTTGGAATATGATTCGGACAACCCCGGCGTCAGGTATTTTGCCCTGCGCGACCTGGTGGGCCATCCGCCTGACGACCCGGACGTGAAAACTGCACAGGCCGACGTGATGGCATCCGGTCCGGTGCCTGCCATCCTGGCGGCGCAGGACGCCGAGGGCTACTGGGTCAAACCGGGGCCTGGTTACTCGCCTAAATACCGCGGCACGCTGTGGTCGCTGTTGTTCTTGGCGCAGTTGGGGGCCGACGGAGGAGACGAGCGCGTGCAGCAGGCCGTCGCGTACGTGGTTGATCACGCCCAGACGGAGGCGGGCGCGTTTTCGTGCAGTGGCACTCAAAGGTCGGCTATCCACTGCCTGTGGGGCAATGTCGTGCGCGCGCTGCTGGACCTGGGCGTGTGGGGTGACGAGCGCCTGGACCGGGCGATTGACAGTCTGGCCCGGTCCGTGACGGGCGATGGCTACGGGCTGTATCTCAAATCAGGGCTTCAGGCTCCGGGCTTTGTCTGTGCAGCGAATTACGGGCTGGCCTGCGGCTGGGGCGCGGTGCGCGTGTTGTGGGCGTTAAGCGCCGTGCCGCCGGAGGGGCGCACGCCAGCAGTAGAGACTGCCGTCAAAGCGTGTATTGACTTTCTGCTCAGCCACGACATCGCCCGCGCCGATTACCCGTACCAGGAACGCATCAATTCGAGCTGGTTCAAGTTTGGCTATCCGCTCGGGTATGTCACCGACGTGCTGTTGAACCTGGAAGCGCTGACCGGGGCCGGAGTGGTGGATGACTCGCGGCTGGATGAGGCGGTCGAGCTGGTGCTGTCCAAACAAACTGATCAGGGGCGTTGGAAGCTCGAATACAGTTACCATAACAAGATGTGGATAGACGTCGAGAAACAGGGCCGACCGAGTAAATGGGTCACGCTGCGCGCGCTGCGCGTGCTCAACCGGCTGGGTGTCGAACTCGCAGTCACGTAGCGGCCCGCCTTGCTGATAACTCAACGAGCCGCCTGATACCGCGAACGTGGCCTATTCGGTCGGGTTTGGGCCCGGCTTGCTGGCCTCACCTCTGCCCAACACGTACACTTGACGCGCTCGCGCTGAGGCGGCTATAATGCGTACCATCTTCGGGTGACTAGCTCAGTTGGTTAGAGCGCTTCCCTTACAAGGAAGAGGCCAGGGGT
>CAYMTN010000213.1:0-9331 GCA_964393335.1 uncultured Anaerolineaceae bacterium | reverse complement strand
AGGGCTGCACGGCACCAAAATCAATAACTGCGTCAAACGCGGCGTTTTCGTGGATATATTGCCGGAAGGGTTTGGCGCTGTTGCTGTTCATGTACGTGCCGCTGGTGATGTAGCCCAGACGGTGCTCCGGCTTCAGATGCTCGATGCCGCGCTCGTAGAAGTACAAAAACAGGTCGGCGGTCCCACTGTAGACCTCGTAATGCGCTTGCAGGTAGGGCTTAATCGGCTGGATGCGTTCCTGCCGCACATACGGCGGATTGCCGACCACCGCGTCGAAACCGGGGATGGCGCGCGGCTGTCCGTCGGCGTCGAAGAAGATTTCGGGGAACGCCAGTTCCCAGTGGAAGAAGCGCTGCTCGTCCGCGATGGCAGTCGCCTCGTCCACGACGGCGCGCACCGCCGGGGGAATCAGGCCGGAGGTCGTGTAACTGCGCACGGCCTGCCACTGCTCGGCGGTCAGGTCCAGCCCGAAATAACGCGCCGTCCACACGTGGGCTGCCTGCTCCCACACGCTCAGGCGTTTGATCAGGTCAGCGTAAAGCTGCTCCTGGTGTTTCACGTCGCTCACGTGGTCGGCCACCGTGCCCTCGATGGCGTTCATCTGCTGCACGGCGAAACGCACGCCCGCGCTGAAGTCGTCGTCGCTGAACATTGCGATCTGCCCGGCGGCTTCCGCTTCGCGCTGCTTTTTCTCGGCGCGTGCGATGCGGCGGCGGCGCTTTTTCTCCTCTTCGACATCTACCTCGGTATCGTCAATCGCGGTGATGCGTGTCCCAACCAGGCTGTTGCCCACGCGGATGTGGTGGTCCAGGAACGAGAGCGGTTTGCCCTTCGCCAGCGTGGTCAGCCACATGCTGAGTTTGGCGAGTTCGACTGCCAGCGGGTTGATGTCCACGGCGTAGATGCACGCGCTGGCAACCAGCCGCTTCCAGTAGATCAGCTCGTCCTCGTCCTGCAAATCCTGGGGATGCAGGCCCAACTCGCGCATCCATTCCGCCATGTAAGCGGTCACGTCTACCACAAAATGCCCGCTGCCGGTGGCCGGATCGAGGATGTTCAGCGCCATTATCTCGCCAATCAGTGCGTCGGCGTCGTGGATGTGCCACTGGCCCTCGTCGTCGTGCGTGGCATACCGCGCGGTGATCTCACTCAGCAGCGGCTCGAGCGTCTTTTCCACGATAAAACGCACGATGTAGTCCGGCGTGTAGTAACTGCCCGTGATCTTGCGTTCGTTGCTGCCGGTGCGCAGGTAGACTTCGCCGGGCTGTTTGACGATCTCGTCGCCGGATTTCGCCACGTCGTAGCGCTGTTCGCGGCCCTTGGTTGTCAGCGGGTCGGTCGCCACGTCGAGTTCGTATTCGAGCAGCTTCTCGTAGATGCTGCCCAGGTGGCGCACTTCCAGGTCGCGGTAATCCACGAACACACGCCTGCCGTTGTCGTCCACGCGCGCGAGTTTGTCCAGCGCCGGAACGAGATGCGCATCACCGACAATGTGATCGGCCAGGAAAGGGTGTTCGATGTCGGAGAAGAGGCGTCCGTTGTAGGGTGGCAGATCGAGCCGTTCATCTCCGGCATCGACTGCGAAGAACAGGTCACGCAGCCGGTTGTAGATGTCCCCGCTGTCGGGATTCAACGCCGTTCTGAAATCCTGCATGGTCGCCACTGTGTGTTTGATGGATTGCAGGCTGCGATAGGTGGTGTAGTCGGCGTTCTGGTTCAGCGGCAGAATCTCGCGGCTCTCGGCGTAGAAGATGAACAGCAGCCGGTAGAGCAGCACGAGGCTCTGCTCGTAGATGGTGCGCAGCGTGGCCGGGTCGGCGTCCAGGCGGTTGCGGCGGTAATCGAGAAACCCCTGCGCGATCATCTCCAGCGCGTCGTAGACCTCGTCTTCCAACTTGTCGGTCAATTTCTGGGCGAAGTCTTCGCTGCCTGCCAGCACTTTCGCCAGCCAACCGGTGGTGAAGGCTTCCAGCCGGAAGAAGGCGTAGAAGTACAGGAACGACTCGACGCTGTCACCGGCCAGCAGGCTTTCGAGATCGACGGCGTAGTAGTTGTTGTATTTGCTCGTATCGCGGTGGTACAGCCGCCAGAAGCGTCCATCGGTCAGGATGCCCCAGGGTCGTTCGCTGTAGCGAAGGTACTCGTCGATCTGCTGGCTGGGGTTGCGCTGTCCCGGCGCGGACTGGTCGAGGCGCGCTCCCCAGCGCTTGGCATCACCTACTGCCAGCGCATGTGTGATCTGATCGGGTTCATAAACATCACTGGTCAGTGCACGGGCGTCGTCTTCGGTTGCCAGAAAGACGTAATCGGGCTTGCGGTGGCCGCGCTCGCGATAGCGGATTTTCACCTGGACGGCGTAGTGATGGCCGAGCAGGTGCAGCACCGGCTGAATCCAGCGTTCTTCCAATTGAGCCTCGTCGAGCGCCTCCGGCTGGAGCGTCGCGCGCAGCGCTTGGATGTCTTCGAAGACGTGTTTGCCCGCTGCGAATAACGTCTCGTCCCACTCCGGCAGGGTGGGTACGATCTCGTTGAGGTAGTAGTCAGCGAATAGACCGTTGTTCTGGTGTGTCGGCGCGAGCGCTTGTTGTTCGTAATCAGGCATGGTATGTGTTTTCTAAGGGCTGTTGGGTCGAGATGTATGATTCATTATAGCGCGTCCCGTGTTTTGTGCTGTGTAGATTGACGCGCGACTGGCATGTGCGAGTGGTGTCGTTTGGATGTCTCACCTATACTACGCTCAGGGGTGGGAATATAGCCGTCACCACGAGGTGTTATGACGTTCGAAAATCTGTCAGGCAAGCAGTTTGGACAATACGAACTGCGCGAACTGCTCGGCGCAGGCGGTATGGGAGCCGTGTATCGTGGCTACCAGCGCAGCCTCAAACGCGAAGTGGCGATCAAGGTCCTCACCCCCCAGCTTGCCCAGCAGCCGGACTACATCAATCGGTTCAACCGCGAGGCCGAAACGGCGGCCAGCCTGGAACACCGCCACATCGTCCCGATCTACGATTATGGAACGCACGAAGGCGCGGCGTATGTTGTGATGCGCCTCCTGACCGGCGGCACGTTGAGCGACCGGATCGCGCGCACGTTCCAAGGCCAGTCTCTGCCGTCGTTTGGGGAGATTGCGCAGGTATTGGAGCAGCTTGCCGCTGCATTAGGTTACGCGCACAAACGCGGCGTGATTCACCGCGACATCAAGCCCAGCAACGTAATGTTCGATGAAGAGGGCAGCGCTTACCTGGTCGATTTCGGTATCGCCAAATTGTTATATGCCACCACGTTGATGACCGGCACAGGAGCGACGCTGGGCACACCGGCTTACATGTCTCCCGAACAGTGGCGTGCTGAAGAACTGACCGGGCCCGCCGACCAGTATGCGCTGGCGGTGATGGCCTACGTGCTGGTGACCGGGAACCCGCCGTTTGACGCGCCGACGCCCCACGCGCTGATGTACAAACACCTGAACGTGCCTCCCCCGCCGATCAACACCGTCCGGTCGGATGTGTCCAGGTCAGTTAATGGCGTGATCGAACGGGCGCTCTCCAAGTCGCCTGGGGATCGTTATCCCGACGTGCAGACTTTCGCGCGTGCTTTCAGCGATTCGATTCGGGGAAACACGGGTACAGGGACGGGCTTTTTCACACAGCCTGTCGTGCCCGCCACCGAACTGGTGACACCCGCCTCATCATCAGGCGCGCGACCGGCCCTGGCCTCCGATTCTGTGCCGTTGAAGCCATCTACCAGCACCCTGATCCGCGCGCGTGACATGCTGCGCCAGCGGCCTGTCTATGGCCTGGCGACGCTGGTCCTGGTCATCCTGTTTGCGGCGGCGGGTGGATTCCTGCTGCTGCGGGGCGGCGGTAGTGACGACGGCGATCAACCCGGTGCGCGCAGCCTGTCGGATGTTCTGTTGTCGGCAACGCCCACCACTCAGCCGGTTATCGTGCTGCTGCCCTCAAGCACGCCGACGCCGACCGTAACGACTGTGGTAGCCGAGGTTACCGCCGCGCCATCACCGACGCTCACCGCCACACCAACGGCTACAGCCACCGTCACTCCTACCGCAACGGATACGCCCGATCTGAACGCAACGGCCGAGGTGCTGGTCAGGATACGCATGACGCAGACGGCCCAAAGCTGGACCGATACGCCGACGCCCGACGTCGGGGCGACGGCTGAAGCACTGCTGATCGCGGCCATGACCGGTACGGCTGCCGCCTGGACCGATACGCCCAGTCCGACACACACCGCGACCGCGACCCTGACGTTCACACCGACCGCGACGTGGACACCTTCGCCGACGACAACCAATACGCCGACCGCGACCGACACTTCGCTGCCGACGTTCACACCCACGCCGACGCCGTTTCCCACCAATACGCCGCAACCGCCGAGTTTAACGCCGATCCCCGCATCGGACTGTGAGGGATTCCTGCCTCCGCGCCTCACCCCTGGTGAACGCGCGTGCGTGAGTGACAGCGAACCCAACAACATCCGCCCCTATCCCGAAAGCCCCGATTCGGAAATCATCGCGCAGATTCCGCCCGGTGGCATCTTCACCATTCTGGATGGGCCGGAATGTACACGCGGCATGGTGACGGTCTGGTACTACGTCGAGTACAACGGCACGGTCGGGTGGACGGCAGAAGGCAGCAAACGGACGAACACCTACTGGTTATCGCCGCTGCCGTGTCCCCGTGAGCTTCAGTCAGGCGCGTATGATTACCTGATTCCCCAACTGGACGGCACCGTGCTGGAGATCACCGAAGCGGGCGACAGTTTGAACGTTCGAAACGCCCCAAGCCTGGGCGGGCAGAAAATCGACGAACTGCTGTGGGGGGACCGGATGTTGTGGACCGGTCACGCGACCCAGGCTGATGGTTATACGTGGTACGAGGTCAAACTGTATAGCAATCGCACGGCCTATGTCGCCTTCAATCCAGACTGGTTAGTCCCGCGCGATCCGGCTCAAACCACCCCCGGCATTCACATCGGCGCGACGATTCGCATTACGCACGAAGGCGACGACACACATTTGCGCAATGGCACCAGTGTCATCAATTCGCGCGAGATTCAGACCCTGTATGAAGGCAACACGCTGACCGTGATCGGGGGGCCTGCGTACAGCGAATACTTCCTGTGGTGGGAACTGCAATTGCCGGACGGTCGAACCGGGTGGGCCGTCGATGTGCCGACCTGGTGGCAGGTCCAGTAAAAGTGTCAACTGCTCACGAAGAGGTTCATAATGCTTGACGACCAGCTTCGCACATTCCTTCAACAGCGACTCATCGCTCGCGTGACCACCATCAGCCCCGACGGCTACCCGCACACGGTGCCTATCTGGTACATCCTGGATGGCGACGACATCGTCATCGCGACTGGTCCTGACTCCCGCAAGGTGAAAAACATCTGCGCTAACCCCAAAGGCGCAGTCACGATTGGTGGTGATCCGATCAACAACCACGCGAGTTATGCGGTGGGTTACCTGTTCCAGGGCGAATGGTCACTTGAGGGTGAACCCGGCTTCGAGTGGATCAGGCGTATTGCCCGCCGGTATTGGGATGACCACCACCGGGTCGAACGTGAGATCGCTGCCTGGGGACCGCACCAGGCGCTGCGCTTCACAATCGGGAAGGTGACACAGGTAATGGAATAACCCCATCGCCAGAACGGTTCTGGGCCCAGGCTGCCCCGACCAAAACTGGAGTCTTCTCTGGAGTCGAGGTATAATAACACCCGGTTGAGGCAACAGTTTAATTATTTTTGATTGAGTGAACGAAACCAAAACGAGTGAAAGCCCGGCAACGGGTTTTTTGTGTTGGCTTACCTTCGTTCATGTGCCTCGTAAGTAACCTCTAAGGACAACTCCATATGACACAACAGATTCACCTCGGTAATGGTACCTCCACGCTCGTCGACGACGCCGACTACGACCACCTCAAACGCTATGACTGGTTCCTGTCTGGCACTGGGTATGTGGTCGGTGCAGTGCTGACGGAGGGCAGGTTCCGACTGGAATACATGCACCGGTACATCACACAGGCCCGTGACGGCCAACTGGTGGACCATATCAGTGGCGATCCGCTGGACAACAGGCGAACGAACTTGCGGTTTGCGACTCCACTACAGAACGGCCAAAACAAGCGTCTGAGCAGCCTATCCTCAACCCGGCTCAAAGGGGTCGGTTGGCACAGCCGGCGGCACAAGTATCATACTCGTATCCAGCGCCAGGGCATCCGCTGCCACCTGGGATTCTTCGATGACGCTGATATGGGCCGCTCAGGTCTACGACGCTGCCGCCAGGACGCTGTTTGGGGCCTTCGCGGTGTGCAACTATCCCGACAAAGAGACTCCACGATCTGTGGCCCTTCAGGTGGCCCAGAGGCTCAAGGCGCGTGGCTTGAAGGTTGAGTAACGAAGTTGGGGCCAGAACCGTTCTCCTGATCCGCAGCGCAGAGATCGCGATGGACAACCGTATGGTGGGCGACAACCACTCGTGTCTTTGTGCACCCCACGTTCTGCTGTAGAATCTGGCTCGTTTCCGATCGCTATCACGTATCAAGGAGCTGTCGTATGCGCCGATCAATGGCAGTCGTCATGGTGGTTGTTTTGGTGGCGGCTTCTGTGCTCATCTCAGGGGTTTCACGCCCTGTATCTGCCCAGGAAGATAGCCGTACCTTCGAGATTCCCAACCGGATCAGTTTCACTTACAGCACACAGATCGCCCAGGACGTTGAGTGGCAGCGGGTCCCGGCGTCGCGCGATCCGCAAACACCGACTGGACCGATTCCGGAATACACAGACCTCACGTTCCAGAACTACGAGGACGCCTCCGGGTGGGTCAAGACCGGGCAGTACATCCGTGTCTACCCGGTGGTCACCTTCCCGACCGATCCGAACGCGCCCTACGCCCAGGCGCTCGATCATCTGCGCGCCGTGCTGGCCGCGCGGCCTACTGTCCCAGATGGTGATCTCCCGATGTTGCCCATTGTCACCGCCACACAGATGGTACGGACGCAGGTGCAGTATCTTGACTTCGCGACGGGATCGGGCATCCGGTATGTCACGGCGGCGGGGTTGGACGTGTCACCCCTGGATCAGGCCTTGTTCTATAGCTTCCAGGGGCTGACTGACGACGGTGCATACTATATCGCGGCCATGTTCCCGCTGTCTGGGGTGCTGGAACCTAGCGAAGCGATGAATACCGAGCAGTACAATGCGTTCGTCGCCGGGTATGATGCGTATCTGGCCGAGATCACGGCTCAGTTGGACGCGGCGGCACCGCAGAGCTTCAGCCCGGACCTGACCTTGCTCGACAGTCTGTTTGCGTCTATGTCCATCACTGGACCATTCAGAACTATCGTCACGCCGGAAGGTGCTGCCACAGGGACGGCGGCATTCGATAACATCGGATTTCGCTATGACGCGGCGCTCGCCAGCCGGATCGAAGTGGACGTGATCGCGCCGGTCGATGATCCAGGCGGCATGAACATGTTTGGGTCGCAGCCAGGGGCGACCGTGTTCACGTTCATCGACTACCCGGTGACTCGTTCGTATGGTCAGGCCGTCGTTCGTATCATGCCGGTGGACACATTCCCTGGGACGGATACGGTTTCGGATCAGAGGTTGGCGCAACTCCAGGCGTTCCTGGCGGCTCACGCACCGCTGGAAGCTCACCCCAACATCAGGGAAGCCGGATCGGGTGAGCCGGGCATCCCGGTGCTGCCGGTCGTTAATGCCGCGCAAGTCTTCGTCGCCAAGCCGGAGTATATGGAGTTTCAGAACTGGAGCGGCGTGCGCTTCGTCACCTACTATGCACAGGACCTCAGCCCGCTGTCCAACTCCCTGATCTTCTATGCGTTTCAGGGGATCACGATGGATGGTCGGTACGTCATCACGGCGGAGTTCCCGCTGCGAGCACCGATCCTGCCGGATAGCATTGACTACAGCACGCTCGACTATGAGGCGTTTGCTGCGACCTATTTCACCTATCTGGCCGACACGGTGACCGCGCTCGATGGAGTGGCACCTGGCGACTATATGCCCAGCCTGGAAATGCTGGATGCAGTGATGAAGTCGTTGAGCGTCGGGCAGTAGACTGACGCTGCCTCAACCTGAGGGCTGGCGGGATCATCCTACCAGCCCTTTTCATTTTGACGCGTTGACCATGATCTGGCTGTGGTAGATGTGTGGCATGTCGGCCAAAGTGAACGGCGTGGGATGTTGCACGACGAGCAGAGCCGGGGGATTTATCACGTGTTGATGTAGCCAGGCAAACATGTTGTACATCAACGGCGCTGTGATGGCCGCTACAGCCTCAATATGGGCTATCGAACGTGTCATTGGTGGCGGTGTGGTGGGAAGCTATGCCCCAGATCGGACTCCACGATGTGGGGCCCTTCAGGTGGCCCAGAGGCTCAAGGCGCGTGGCTTGAAGGTCGAGTAGCTGAGCGGGCTGGAGCCAGAACCGTTCTGGCCGGATAGAAGATGCCCTCCGGGCGAGTGTTCGTTTGCAGCGAGCACCCGCCCCGCCTGCGTGTCTGGAAGCCGGTCGCCTCATACGTAATACCAGGGAACGGTACCATTTCCGGCACACTACTCTACTCCTGCGTGACCGTCCCCGTAGCGACGCCAATACCTCCTCCCATGGACCAGTGATAGTCGTAATAGAGGAATTCGGTGGAGTCCGTGACGACAATCGAGCAGATGACCATATTCGAATGCTCCGATTCCGGTTCAGCCGGGTCGTCCTCACTTCTGAGGATTGGGAACGCTTCATACTTTGCCCAGTGGATGCCATCGTCACTGGTAGCGAGGCCAATACGATACGCATTTACCGTCTGGCCACTCGTCCATCCCTTCTCCGAATAGAACATCTCCCATCCATCAGCTGTCTGCCGCACACTGGCTCCCCGGAGTGTCTCCATACGCCAGTCCCCAAAGCCAGTCTGCAAAACCGGGTCGCTTTCAGCATACGGGGAATCAGCAGTGGCGGGATCATCGTATTTGGTCCAGGTGATACCGTCCGACGAGATTGCCATACCAATCATAGTGTTTCGATTGCCTAATAGATCGCCACCAAAATAGTACATGACATAACCATCATTAGTGGGAACAACAACTGCCGGCATGATGGCGTTGGATATCACGGGGGTCGAACATGTTCAGGTCAAACACCGCCCCCGCCTCTTGTCGGACAATGGACCGGCCTTCATCGCCGAGGCACTGGCCGACTACTTGGAACCCTTCAAGATCAACCAGATCCATGGGCGGGCCCATCATCCCCAGACCCAGGGCAAGATCGAACGCTATCACCGCTCGATGAAAT
>CAYMTN010000212.1:0-9340 GCA_964393335.1 uncultured Anaerolineaceae bacterium | reverse complement strand
TTGGCGCTGTTTGGTGTGCCGTTTGCGGTGGCGATTGGGCTGGTCGGCGGCATCCTGGAATTGGTGCCGTACCTGGGCGGCATCGTGGCGTGGCTGCTGGCGATCTTCAGCGCCCTCACCGTCAACCCGCTGTTGGTCGTATGGGTGACGATTTTCTACGTGGTAGTGGTCGAGGTTGAAACGCACATCGTCGCCCCCACACTGTACGGGCGTGCGATTGGGCTGCACCCTGCGCTGGTGCTGATCGCACTGATCATCGGGGCCAGAACCGGAGGGATCAGCGGCGTGTTGTTTTCCGTGCCGGTGGCCGTCGTAATCCTGGTGGTGCTGCAAGAAGCACGCACGGCTATCATCGAACCCGGCGAGGAGGAGCGTGAGCCGGTGGCAGCGCTATCCCCCGATTAGCCGCGCGATGAGGAAGGCGGCGCTCGCGGCTGCGCCTCCAATAAGGGCTGTCTGGATGCCCGACCGCAGGGCATTCAACCCGGTGACGCGGCCCTTCACATACCCGAACCCAAAGAGTGCCATCAGCGTTACGATCACCGAAACGTACAGCGCGGACGCGACCGGCGACACCACCATGTACGGCGCAAGCGGAATAAAACCGGAAATCGCATACGCCAGCGCGATGGTCGCCGCGCTCTGTACGGCCCGTTTGGGGTCGGGTGCTTCAAGGCCGAGTTCGAAGCGCATCATAAAATCCACCCACTTTTTACGGTCCCGGCGCATCGCATTCACGACCGTGGTCGCCTGGTCGTCGTCCAGGCCAAAGTCCCGCAAAATGACGACTACTTCCTCAGCTTCTTGATCCGGAACGGTTATGGTTTCAGTTTCTTCGCGTGCATATTCCGCCTCGTAGTGCTCGGCGTCGGTACGCGCGGCCAGGTAACCGCCCAACCCCATCGAAATCGAGCCTGCCGCGATCTCGGCCAGGCCCGCCGTGATCACGACGGTCGCCCCCACTGCTGCGCCGGACATGCCCGCCGCAATGGCAAAGGGGACCGTCAGCCCGTCTGACATACCGATCACGATGTCCCGAATCATGTCGGTTGCCATGAAATGTTCTTCGCGGTGGCTGTTCACGATGGCCTCATCTCACTCACAGGGGACATTGGTGTTCCAGTTCCCATACGCGCGCCAGGACATCGCCTGCGACGGTCGCAGCGCCCGCCGGTACGAACCACTGCATACGCACCCTCCGCGCATCACCGTCGATTTTAGCAGTTCTCCGGTACGGTGGCACTGCTCAGAGGAAACGATCGGGGCGGTTTCATCCGCCCCGATTTTGTTGGTCAGACCGGCAGCGTAGTTTCGTACCAGGCCAGCGTGCGTGCCAGCCCTTCTTCGAAGGAGACGACCGGCTCGTAGTTCAACAGGCGGCGCGCCTTGTCGATAGCCGCCCGCGAATGCCGCACGTCGCCGGGGCGCGGATCGGAAAAAACTGGCGCGATCTGTTTGCCCATCAGTTGGTTGAGCAGGTCGATCATGCTCAGCAGGTCGACGCGCCCCCCGCAGGCAATGTTGAACGTTTCCCCGGCGACGCCTGCGGTGTGGCAGGCCAGCAGGCTGCCATGCACGACGTTATCGATATACGTGAAGTCGCGCGACTGCAAGCCGTCACCTTCGACCAGCGGCGGTTGGTCATCCAGCATCGCCGTGACAAAACGCGGAATGACGGCAGCGTATACTGAGAGCGGGTCTTGCCGGGGGCCGAATACGTTGAAGTAGCGCACGGTCACGGTTTCCAGGCCGTACACGTTCGTGAACGCCTGGCAGTAATGCTCAGCCGCCAGCTTGGCGACAGCGTACGGCGAGAGGGGCCGGGGCGGCATGTCTTCTGACTTGAACTCGGAATCCACGTCCCCGTAGGCCGACGAAGACCCTGCGTAGACCACACGTTTGACGCCTGCATCACGCGCGCTGAGTAACACGTTTAGGGTGCCGGTCACGTTGTTTTCATTACTTGCCAGCGGGTTTTTGACCGATCGCGACACCGAGGCCAGCGCCGCCAGGTGAAAGACGTAATCCACACCCTGCATCGCTTCTGAAAGCGGTTCAAGCTCGGTGATGCTGATCTCGCACAGGTCAATCCGGGCCATGATGTGGGCCAGGTTTTCGCGCTTGCCGGTGGAAAAGTTATCGACTATGCGCACCGTATGCCCGGCTTTGAGCAAGGCGTCTGCAATATGCGAACCGATGAAGCCCGCGCCCCCGGTAATTAGATAGGTCTTTGGTTCCGTTTGTTGCATGAGAAAACTCCACACCTGTGATGAACAGCAAAAACAGTTGGGACGCGCCACAACGGGTTGGAAGTGCCACGCGCCGGGCCACCATCGCTGACAAGCATAATGACATCGGCGGGGATTCGCAAAAACCTCTCATTTGCGACCGCAGGAGGTTTTGAACGCCGTGACCGGGGTCGCAGCCCCACGCCACGAACCCTGGTCCGTGCCGAACCAGGGTTCGTGGTGGGATACACGCACGACTCAGCGTGACTCAGTTACTGAAGTACAGACCAATCCATGCCGGGCGGAGCGGCAGTTGCCCGCCGGCAAGCTGGCTGCGCCACTCGTCGTCGGTCAGACGCTGGTCAATCGGGTTGACGAACTCGTAGTAGCTGTAGACCGCGCCGCGTGTCAGGTGCAGGCCGTTGGGGCCGTTGGCGACGACGTAGATATAGTCCACCGGGCCAATCGCCTCTTCCAGCACCGATCCCGCCGCCGCATTACTGGCGACATCCGCGACCAAGGCCACCGTCTTCGGCGGATTCGTGATCCATTCTTCAAGGCCAAAACGGATGTACCAAAGCTGGTCCGCGAAGTTTTCTTGCATCCAGTACAGCTCATCGTAACTGACCGGCTCACCCGCTACCTCTTTCCGCGCGATCTCGGCCAGTTTTGCCGACAGCAAAGCGAGATCGTTCAGGGCCGTGCGTACCGCGCCCAGTCCGCCGCCGGTATCCGTACGGTACAGGCCACGCGCCTCAAGCCCGCGATCCAACGTGGTAGCTACAATTGAAATCCGTGCGAAGACGAGCGGATTCGGTTCGACGATACCGGTGCTGATCACCGGCGGCTGCATCCCGCCGCCGCCCATACCGCCCATTGGCTGTTCGGCATACAGCAGCGTCGCGTGTTTTAGCTCAGTCCAGCTACCGAGCGTGGTGTGAATGTCCTTGCGCAGCCACGCATCGGTCTGCATCATCGGCGGGACGAGAGCGGGATCGCGCACCAGCAGCGGTTGCAGCGCCCACAACCAGCCGCCATACAGGTTTTGCAGCCAGGCATCACCATCCATGCCAGTGACCTCACCTCGCAGCGCGGCCATGTGGTCAGTGTAGTTCGCATACGCGGTCGCACCGGCTTCGTCAGCCAGGGTATATGCCATGTCCGACCCCAGCGCGGCGGTGATATCCAATCCCAGCGGCAGCGCGCGTGACTGTTGGGCGCTGCCGACTTCCGGGTAGATCAACTGCTGCATGATGTACCCATCCAGCGTGAAGCGCTGCCCAAACAGGCGGAATCCACGCGTGAATGCGTCCACCTGATCGGCTTCCATGCCGACCAGCAGCGGGATGCTGTTGATACGCGGGCCGGGCAGCGCGGCGACTCCCGCCAGGAAGTCGACCAGCTTGCCGGAATCCGCCAGCGCAGCCAGGGGCAGCCCGGTACCGAAGACCTGCTCCGCCAGTGGCAGGTAGTCCACCGGGCTGTAGTCGTCCGTCGGTCCAACCAAAAAGGTCAAGGTGTCGGCCACTTCGGTCCACGCGTCGTATGCGCCGGGGGCGTTCACCAGCGCGCGCATCGCCAGCAGCCCGGCGAGCGTATCCGTGTTGCTCTTAGCGCGGAACGTGATGCGGCCCAGCCACATCATGCTGCGGAAGTAAGCTTCCAGCAACGGGTTACCGGCGTAGTAGCTGCGCGGCTTGTACTGGCTGAAATCTTCTTCGTAATCCTCCAGAACCGGCACCTGCAAGCGCCCCTCGGCAGCGCGCGCCATGTCCACCATCGGCTGCGCCAGCTGCAACAGGGCGGGATTCGCCTGGGCCAACACCTGCGACGGGATCAGGTCCCCTGCCTGGAAGCCGGGCGTCTGATCGTAACCGACCGTATAGAACGACTCGCCATCAGCCAACAACAGCAGCGCCACCGCGTAATACACCGCGGCATTGCGCGCAGGAACTTCCAGCGGCGTTCCGACGGCGTCGTTATACTGCGCCTCGGCGGCCTGGTATCCGCCTGCCACAAAGGTTGATACGCGCCCGTAGAACGTGTTTATTTCCAGGAACATCAACGCGTTCTGGTAGGTCAAAAAGAGCGAATGCAGCAGCGCGTCAGTGGTGATGAAATCGCCTTTGCCCTCGTCGTGCGACCAGGTCCGGTTGCGATACACGTCGTCAAACTGGGCCACGTTGCCCGGCACGACGACGAATCCATTCTGTGCCAGCAAGGCCAACTGCTGCTGGTTCAAGTTCGCATCCTGCACAAAATAAACCACGTCCAGGTTGACCGGCGGCACGGGCAGATCGCCGGCGTAGGCAGCGGGCAGTTGCAGCATCATCGGATCGGGCGGTTGGTAATACGCCCCTTCGATATAGGACGCCCAATCCCAGGGCGTGTATGCGATCACCTGCGGATTACCAGCGGGCGTCACATCCGGCAGCGGCACGTCGAGCGCGCTGATCACGGGGGGCGTCATCGGGACGCCCAGCGGCACAGGCGGCGCGGGCACGAACCGGTACGGTTCCAGCACGTAGACGCCGTTCACACTTTCCGGCATCCAATCATTATAAAAGTCCCCGACTGCGACATTCCACCACCACGTGTTATCGACACACTGCGGCTCACCCATGAGGTAGATCGGCCCTGGGTCTTCGGAAATATCCCCGGCTTTGGTGCTGGCAAACCCGGCAGTCGTGTACACCGGCGCGATCTGCCCGGCCACAAGACCGGCATGCTGTTCACCGACCAAACGCGAAGGCGGCGCATTGCCGCACGATCCATCTTGCGCGCTGGCCGGGATGACGGGCAGCAGCATGGCTACAATAACGACAATTACAAGAGCGCGTTTCATCGCTGTACTATCTCCTTTGATTATTGAACTTGGCCCACTATGCAAGGCGCGAACCTGACCGGCATAGGTCACGATGATTGTATGGGTATCTATAAAAGACCGGTTTCGATTTTCGCAACCAGGAAACTTGCATGAGGGTTCAAGGATAGATTTTACACGACAACAGGCATCCATGCCTGATCCGTAGCTGTCCCGATCGCTACGTCTACCCTACGCTGCGGAGACGCTTTTCACGGGATGCAGCCTATGTTACGATGGAATGGATGATCGAGTGAAAGTATGGTTTGCCAGGAAGACCATAATGGCACGCAAGACAGCCATGTTCTACCGCAAAGAGGTTGGGCGGACCGGCAGCGGTGAGGTGATCACGGTCGTTTGCCGGATGGATCGCGGGCGCTGCGATTTTGTGTATGCGGAGCTGTCCGGCGCGTTCCCGGCGGACTCGCCCGGCAATATCTATGATGCCAGCGACTACCAATACCTCATCGGTGCATCGGTCAAATCGCTGACGCACATGGGCTTTCAGCCGGTGAGTTGAAGTCACGCCCCAATCGCCAGAAAAACCGTGACGCCGCCAAGATCGCGCCGGTCGATGATCGGATCCCGGTGATCGACCAACCCGTCGGCCAGCCCCGTGCCGCGCTGAACAGGCCAATCGACGTAGACCGGTATGGTAGGTGCAACCGCGCGTCCCACGACCCGGAAGCGCTGTCAGCCTGTCAGGATGCGCCGGGTCATGCAGGTGCCATACCGAGCAGGTGCGTGGCAATCGCCGCGACGCGGTCCGGTGCGCCAACGTAGGCCCATAACTGGAACGTGTCGGTTGTGGTCGTAAGACCGGTGGCCTGGCCGATGGCCTGCCCGAAACACTCCAGTTCCCCAAACCCGCCGTGCTGGCCGCCGTCGTTGTAGACCTGAACCGAGTCGCCGCGCCAGCCGGGGCGGTCGACGGGTTCATCGCCATACAGAGCTGATGGGTTGTTGCCGAACGCCCTGACTAGCAGATACGCTTGCTGACCATCCAGCCGGTTGAAGTAGCCCACGCGCCCTGCGACGTGCGCGGCCTTATACCCCACTTTAAAAATGTGCTGGCCGGTGATCGGAAACCGGAACCCGCCCGCGCCAACCGTGAGCGCCGCCTCGAACGGTTCGCCCCGGCTGTAATCGGTCGCTTCGGCGCAGGGGTTGGCCGGGATAAGCACCTGCCCGCCGGGGTTAAGCTGGATCAGGTTCCAGGTCTGGCTCAGGATGGCGTCGTGCTGCGTTTCGCTGAGCGTGACGGTTTGCCCGTATCCCGCATAGGTGATGCCCTCGATCAAGGACGCGTAAGCGCTGATGTGACGCAGTGGATCGGGCAGCGGCTCAATGCGGCTGTCGAGGTCAAGCGTTTTGAGGCCGCATGCGGTGTTATAGGTGTTCAACATCATGCGCTGCCGCAGCCGCCACTGATCCGGCGCGGGTCGGTCAAGCTGGTAACTGCCGGGATCGATCTGCGCGGGCAGGCGGTATGTTCCCAGGTCGGTACGATCCCGCACGTTATACTGAATTTCCGGCGCGATCCAGAAACGCTCGCCGCCGATGTTCGCGCCGTTGGCGGTCACCACTTCACGCAGCGCCTCTGGATCGCCTAAAAAAGCGGGTGTCCAGAACAGACTCTCGCCGCCGTCGCCGACAAACGGACCAAGCACGCGCCCGCCGTACTCAAGGAGGATGATGCGCAGGTCGTTGTCAAACGTGACGAGTTCGTATACCAGTTCGTTAGCGTCCAACGCCTTCACGATCTGCGTAAACGTGTTGTGATTGTTCACGGGGACCACCACCTCCTCAAATGTGTACGCGCGCCCTCAATTGTGCGCAGCCGCCGCCAAAACACAAATTCTGGGAGCGTTCTCATTTTTTTGCCCCAACACCCCAACTCGATCTACACTTCGCCCTACATCCTCCACTTCCCGGCCCTGCGCGTGTTAAGCTGAAAGGAAGCATGACAATGCCCTACGGTTATTTTGACGACGCCCACCACGAATACGTGATTACCAATCCCAAAACGCCGGTCAAATGGGTGAACTATGTGGGTACGCTGGCATTCGGCGGGCTGGTGGACCACACCGGCGGCGTGTTGATCTGCCGGGGCGATCCGGCACTCAACCGCATCACCAAGTATATACCTCAGCTTCCCAGTTCGGACTTCAAAGGTTCGACGTTGTACGTGCGCATCAAGTCGGGGGACGGTTACCGCGTATTCTCGCCGTTTTTCGTGCCCACGCTAGACGCATATGACCGGTATGAGTGCCACGTCGGCATGGGCTACAGCCGCTTTGTGACCGAGTTCTACGGCGTCCGCGCGGATGTCACCGTATTTGTGCCGCGTGGTGATACCCGGTTGATCTGGGATATCCGGCTGAGCAACGTCAGCGGCCAGCCCGCCGAATTGGACGCCGTGCCGGTCGTCGAGTACACGCATTTTGACGCGCTCAAGCAGTTCACCAACGCCGATTGGGTGCCGCAGACCATGCAAAGCCGCGCCATCATGCAAGATGGCGGGCTGATAGTGTTACTCCAATACGCGTTCATGAACAAAGACCGCCAGATCAACTTTTTCACGTCGAACCTTCCGGTGTCGTCGTTTGAAAGCGACCGCAAAACATTCTTGGGCGATAACGAATACGGCACCTGGGCCAGCCCGCTGAGCCTGTTACAGCCCGAACTCAGCCGTACGCAGGCGCTGCGTGGGGATAACATTGGCGCGCTGCTGCACCACCTGGGCACACTGGCCCCTGGCGAGACGCGGCGCTTGGTCGTGCAATTAGGCCAAGCGGTGAGTCTGACCGCCGCACAGCCGGGCATCGATCGCTACCGGGACGAACACGCGGTTAATGTGGCGTTCGAGACCCTGGTGGGTTACTGGACGCGTTACCTCTCGACCGTACAAGTTGATACGCCGGACGCCAGCATGAACAGTATGCTGAACGTCTTTAACCCCCGGCAGTGCCACACGACCAAAAACTGGTCGCGCTACCTGTCGCTCTACCAACTGGGGTTGGGCGCGCGTGGGATCGGGTTCCGTGACAGCTCGCAGGACGTGATGGGCATCCTGGCACACATGCCCGGCGAAGGCAAAGAATTGATCAGTATGCTACTGCAAACACAAAAACGTGATGGCTCCGCGATGCACCAGTTCAACCCGCTGACCATGCAGGCGAACGCGGGCGAAGCCACCGAAGAAGATCGCCTGCCGTACTACAGCGACGATCACCTGTGGATCATCCTGGCGATCTGCGCGTACCTCAAAGAAACTGGCGATTTCGCGTTTTTGGACGAGGTGATCCCGTTTTACGACAAGGACAAACACGGCCAGCCGCTTGAATCCGGCACCGTGTCGGACCACATGCAGCGCGGCATAACCTTCACGCGCGAGCATACCGGCGCGCATGGCCTGCCGCTGCTGGGGTTTGCCGATTGGAACGATACCGTGAACCTGCTGCCTGGCGCGGAATCGTTGTTCACCGCCAACCTGTACGGGCGCGCGCTGAACGACCTGATCGCGCTGATGGCGTTTCGCGGCGACGTGGCGGCGGTCGAACAACTCACGGCGCATTACGAGACGATGCGGGACCGTGTCAACGAACACGCCTGGGATGGCGCGTGGTACGTGCGCTATTTTGAGCCGGATGGCGCGCCAGTGGGATCGCACCGCAACACCATCGGGCAGATTTTCACCAATGGGCAGTCATGGCCGGTCCTCTCCGGCTTTGCCACGCCAGAACGCACGTTGCAGGCGCTCGACTCCGTGCGCGATCGGTTGAACACGCGCAGCGGCATCAAACTGAGCACCCCCGGTTTTGACGGCTACGACCCGCGAATCGGCGGGGTGAGCACGTATCCGCCCGGCGCGAAAGAAAACGGCGGCATTTTCCTGCACGCGAATCCCTGGATGATCATTGCGGAGACTCTGGTTGGGCGCGGCGAACGTGCCTTTGAGTACTACAACCAGATCAACCCTGCCGCCAAAAACGATCAGATCGATGAATTCGAGTGCGAGCCGTATGTGTATCCCCAGAACATCTTGGGGAACGAGCACCCCCAATTCGGGTTGGCGCGGAATAGCTGGCTATCGGGCACGGCGTCGTGGATGTACCAGGCGGCAACGCAGTTCATTTTGGGCGTCCAGCCGGATTACGAGGGGCTGCGCATCGACCCGTGCATCCCGCCCGCCTGGGAAAGTTTCAGCATGACGCGCCGGTTCCGAGGCGCAGAGTACGCGATCACA
>CAYMTN010000211.1:0-9428 GCA_964393335.1 uncultured Anaerolineaceae bacterium | reverse complement strand
CGCAGGGCGTTGTGCCACAGCAGAATCAGGGCGAACGGCAGCGCGCCGGTTCCGAACGCGGCGAGCCGCGTGACGATGGCCCGCCAATCGCGCGCCGGACTCCGCCGGACGATCAGCAGGGCCAGCGCGGGCGCGTAGATGGCGAACGCCGCGCGCGCGAGCATCCCCACGCCGAACGCCGCGCCAGCGATCAGCCAGGCGGCAGACGCGCGGCGCGATTCGGTCCGCATAGCAGCGCGCCACACCGCCCACACGGTTGCCGTCAGCGCGGCGGCGAGCAGGGACTCGGCAAACAACATGCGCGCGTAGGGCCACAGGGGAGTCGCCAGTCCCGCGATCAGGGCCACGATCAGTGCCCGGCGCGAATTACACGCCAGGTGGTGGGCGAGGGCCGCCAGCCAACCCACCGCCGCCGCCGCGGCCAGGGCCGGTACCAGCAGCACGGCAGTCGCCGCCAACCGCGCCCGGTGCGCGTGATCGACGCGTCCGAGCCAGTCGCCCGCCGCGTAAAACGGCACGCCGATCAACGGCAGGCCGGGATCGTATTTGCTGGCGAACGTGCCGTGCTGTCCGCGCACGATCTGCGGCAGGCCGGGGTCAGGGGGCAGGGCGAAGGTGCCGCGTTCGGCCAGTGCGGCGGTCGTCTTGAACATCACGTCGCCATCGCTGCTGTAAAACCCGCGCCCCAGGCTGAGCACGTACAGGCAGGCGAACAGCGCCCACAATCCTTTTTGCGGCCACGAGACCCGCCGCGTTACGTCAGGATTCATTTGAGCCGGTATGTGTCACCGCCTACCACGACGTACACCACGCGCACGAATCCGGGCGTCGGGTCCAGCACGAGCACGCGCGGCGATCCGGCCACCGTCAAGAAGCCGTTGGGATCGCGCTGCGCCCCCGGCCCATCCAGCCGGAAGGCGGCGGGCCAGTCAAACGGCGCGCTGCGTTCGGTCCAGGTGCGGTTGTGAGCGTTCGTGTACAGCGCGAATTCACCGACCTGCGGCGACGTGATGATGAACTGGACCGGCTGCACGTCGCGCGCCCACACCACGTACACGTCACGATCCGGCTGTTCGAGCACGATCAGGTCCCCGGCAGGCACGGTGTACCGTTGGGCGGCGGTCGCCGGCGCGAACAGCGCGATCACGGTGCGGAAAATGTCGAAGGCCGGGCGGCGCGATCCGTCGGCGCGGACCAGTCCCCAGGGTTGGGACTCTGTATCGGCCAGCGGGCTGATCGCAACTCGATCCGCGCCCGCTGCGAGCGCGAGCGCCACCGCCTGGATCACGAAATCGGCCTGCTGCTGGGGCGTGATGCCGAATGTAGCCCCCACACCGGCGGCAGGGATCGCGCCGCTCGGATTGGTGGCCCGGTCCAGGGTGGGGCGCGCGTTGGTTTCGAGCCAGATCGTTTTGTCGTCCAGCCCGGCGGCGGCCAGAATTGCGCGCGCAGCGATCACCGAGTCCCATACCGCCCCCGTGTTGTCGTACACGCGCAGCATCACGGCGTCAAAATAGTGGCCGTACGTGGCGGCGTCGGGATCGGGGGATTGGGCTTGCAGCAGCCGCGTCAGGTACGGATCGCGCCCGGCGGCGGCGTCGGCCCAGCCGGTCATCGCTGCGACGTGCATACGCGCCTGCGGGTCAGCCGCGCGGGCGGCCAGGTGCGCGACCTTCAGCAGCCGCGCGTAGTCCGCCACCGTGCCGGCGAAACGGACCGGTCCCTCGCCGGGGCGCACGTCCGGCGTATCGTACACGATCCAGCGATGCACGCCGAGCGGGGCGTAGGTCGCGGCCACCTGTGTCATGAAGGCCGCCCAGACGTTGGCGGGGTCGTCAACGGGCAGGTCGAGTCCATCCGGCACGGCATCCGGCGCGCCGCTTGCCGACGCCCAGGGAGGCGTGTTGACGATCAAGCCGGTGACCTCGCGCCCGGCGTCCCGTGCGGATTCCAGCCAGCCGGGATCGACGCTGTCCGTCTCAAAATCACGGGGGCTGCTCGGCTGGAAGGCCGCCCAATCGAACGTGATGCGCTCCCAGCCGATGCCGAGCTGACCGGCAGCGTCCGGCCACGCGGCAGCGTCGATCAGGCCAAAACGACGGGCAGGCGGGTCCGGTGCGGCGGCGGGTGATGCGGCCAGTCCTGTGATGCAGGCCAGGCCCGCGACGGCGAAGGCGCACCAGCGCCAGACCATGACCGAAGTGATTCCCGCGCGCGGCGTGCGGCGTGTCAGCGCAGCGTCCACTGGGTTCCTTCGACCTCGATCCAGACCGGGCGCGGCCCGCCATCGACCACCAGGATCACGGGCGTACCTTCGACCATCACCGCGCCGGAGTCGCCGGGAACCGCGCCGGGCGTATCCAGCGCGAACCACCAGTCATCGACGCCGGGCACGCTTTGCGGCTGGATCAGGCGTGTCGCCCCGGTGACTCCGATCTGCTGCGCGGTGGCAGCGGCGCGATCCGCCCATACGTAAAAACGCACGGGGTCGGGCGTGCGCGCCCACATCACATACACGGTGCGTCCCGGCTGTTCGAGCGTGACCAGCGTCGAGCGCTGGCTGTGCAACCAGTGGGCTTCGGTCGTGCCGCTGAAGGTACTGATCACCGTGCGGTACGCCTCGAACGCCGGGCGGCGCGATCCGTCCAGGCGGACCAGCCCCCAGGGTTCGGTCGTGCCCGGCACAAAATGGTCGTCATACAGCCGGTAGACGGCGAAACGTTCCACGCCCGCCGCCAGGCTCATCGCCGCCGCCTGCACGATAAAATCGCTCTGCTGGCTCAGCGTCACGGCGTAAGGCGGATCGGGCGGCGTGACGGCGAACGGATCGACCGACGGGCTGGCGTTGCTTTCGTCCACCCAGACCGGTTTTTTCTGCAACTTGTAATGCTCCAGAATACTTCTCGTTTCGACGATCACGTTCCACACGTTGAGCGGCGAAAAATAGATGTGGACCATCACCACGTCGAAGAAAAAATCATAATCGTAGGCGTCGGCATCCCAGGCGGCGATATCCAGCAGGCGCTCCAGGTACGGTTTGCGTCCGGCGGCTTTGTCGGTCCACCACGCCATACCCGCCAGGTGGATCACGGAGTCGGGATTCACGGACTTGGCCGCCATGTAGGCCACTTTGAGCACGTGGTAATAGTCTTCCACATCGCCGTCGAACTCGTACCAGCCGATTTCACCGGGCCGCAGGTCCGGCTCGTTGTAGATGATCCAGTGACGGATGCCCCACGTGTCGGCATAATACTGCACGGTGTGGCGCACAAAAGCCGCCCAGTAGTTGTTGGGATCGGTGACCGGCAGGTCGAGGCCAGTCGGCGGCGCGCCGAGTTTGCCGCTGCCGGATGCCCAGTGAGGCGTGTTTTTGAGCAGGCCGATCACCTCGCGCCCAGCCACCTGGGCATGGATCAGCCAGTCATCGGGGATCACGCTCGTCTCAAAATCGGCGGGGCCGGTGGGCTGGAACTTCGCCCATTCAAAGACGATGCGCTCCCACCCGACGTTGAGGTCGCGGGCGTCGGCGGGGCGGTAGTACGCTTCGACGATGCCGAAGCAGGCCCGCCCGTCGCGGCCCACATCCTGGCGGGATGGTCCGGCCAGTGCGTGCCAGCCGGGGAATAGAAGCAGCACGAGGAGCAGCAGCGGGGTTCGAGTCAGCGGGTTTCGTGGCATGGGATGGCCCACGCGCTCAGTCATCGTGGCCGGTGGGCCGCAGGTCTTGAACGTTCATCTGGAGCTTGACGTTGCCGTTCCACTCGTTGATCTCCAGGTGATAGGCCACGTCTACCTGGTAGGGGATGTGATCGGCCCAGTCGCCCAGCTTGAAGCCGATGGCGTCGATCTGCCCGATGCCGTTCGAGAGCCGCAGCCGCAGGTGTTTGCCTTCCTGCCCGACGCGGCGATAGTCGACGACGGTCAGCCGCCGGGTCATCAGCACCGGGGCGTCATTTCTGGCCCCGGTCGGTTCGAGGCGGCGCATCATGTCCGCCAGGTCCATCGTCAGGTAGTCGAACGGCACTTCGGCGTCGATATCCAGGCTGGGGCGCAGGTCCTGGTCGTGCAACGCTTCCGCGGCGAGCCGCATCAGGTGATCGCGCAGGATCGGGATATTCTCGTTGCGCACGGTGAAACCCGCCGCCTGGGCGTGCCCGCCGTGCCGCACCAGCAGGTCAGCGCACTGGTCCAGGGCGTGCGTGATGTTAAACTCCGGGATGCTGCGGCACGACCCGCGCGACTCGTCTTCGCCCATCTCGATCACGACAGCCGGGACGTAAAATTCCTCGCACAGCCGCCCGGCGACCAGGCCGACGATGCCCGACAAAAACCCGGTGTCGGCGGCAAAGATCAGCGGCAGATCGTCGTCGGTTTCGCTCAGGGCAAGCTGGCGCGCGATCTCGACGGCTTCCATCGTCAGGACCTGCCGCTGCTGGTTGAGTACCTGCAACTCCTGGGCCAGCCGCCCGGCTTCGGGCATGTCGCGCACCAGCAGGTCATACGCGATCATGGCGCTGTCCAGGCGGCCCGCCGCGTTGATGCGCGGCCCCAGCATGTACCCGATGCTGGTCGTGTTCATTTTGCCCGGTTCGACGCGTGCGACCAGCGCCAGCTCGTAGATGCCGGGGCGCTGCGCGCGGTTGAGCACTTCCAGCCCGCGCCGCACCAGTTCGCGGTTTTCTGGCCGGTCGAGCGGCGCGAGATCGGCGACGGTGCCCAGCGCGACGAGGTCGAGCAGGTCTTCGAGCTTAAAATTCGGCTTGTGGCGCGTCTGCTGTTCCTCGGCGCGGAACAGCGCATCGGCCAGCTTGTAGGCGACGCCGACCCCGGCCAGCATATCTTCGGGATACCCGTTGGTGTGGCCCTCTTCCGCGCGGAGCAGCGCGTCAATTTTCGGATCGAGCACGGCCAGCGCGGGCGGGAGCTGTTCCCCGACCGAATGGTGGTCGGTGACGATCATGTCCAGGCCCAACGTATTCCCGAACGCGACTTCGTCCACCGACCGGATGCCGCAGTCCACCGTGATGACCAGCCGCACGCCGCTTTCGTGCAGGCTGCGCAGCGCATCTTCGTTCAGGCCGTACCCCTCGTCTACGCGGTTGGGGATGTACGGCATCACCTGGCCACCCAGCGCCTCGATAGCCTGCGTGAGCAGCGCCGTGCTGGTCACGCCGTCGGCGTCAAAATCGCCGTAGATGGCGATTAGCTCGCCGTTTTTGATGGCATGGCGGATGCGCGCGACCGCCTGCGGCATGCCGTGCATTAGAAAGGGGTTGTGCAGCGCGTCGTCACTGCCTTCGAGGAACGTTTGCGCGGCGTGCGGTGTATCCTGCCCCCGGTTGTACAGCACCTGCGCCAGCACCGGGTGGTAAGCGTGCAGCCGAGTTTGCACGTCGGGGGGGATACGGGGTAACACACGCCAACGTTTGACGGTTTGGGACCGATCGCGCACAATCAACCTCGAATCTGGCCAGCATCGTTTCGTGAATTGTGTGATGGTAACACGCGCGAATTACGTTAGGCAAATGTTCTATGCCACCCAAACCGGGGAGCGAAGCCAAATGAACAGCAAACGCCCGTTGAGTTTTGTCCCGCGCCGGGTCTTGAATGGGGCCGTCATCGCCGGTGGAATCGCCGGAATCGCGCTGCAAGCGCAGTTCGGCTGGGGCGCGCTGGTGACGTTCCTGGTCACGCTGGGCTTGTGCGCGCTGAGCGTGGGCATCGTGGCGGGGGCATACGCGGTGCGCCGATCACGCTGACGATCGACGAACGGCAGCGCCGGGCAGGAGATTCAATTCGTGTTGCTGTGGATGATCGATCTACATGGGCAGAACTGGACCGAGATTTTTGTCGCGGGCCTGCATAATGGCACTATCCCGACCGCGTGCGTCGGCGGCCCCACGCCGTACAACTTTCTCAGCACGTTGGCATGACGTTTGTGGCGGCCCTGGCATCCTCCCAGGGCCGTTTTTTATGTTGCGGTCGCCGGAAGCGAGGCCGCCAGCGGCCCCTGGCGCGGGCGATACCTCCGCAGCGTGTTGCGTGGTGGCGCTGAGCGTGTCACAACGATAGTTTGTCGATTGCGTAATAGAAATTAGAATAAGTCGAGTGTGACCTGACGAGAGGAGTTTTTGATGCCGCTGCGTGCCTTCAAACTGCCTGCTGATATTCCCGTGTTGGTAGACCTGATCCCGTCGTGTTTCGTGTATCCAGAGAATGAAGAATGGAACATCCAACAGGACGAAGTCGTGAGCATGGTTGACTCCCTGAACGGCGTGCGCCGCATCTGGCCGTTGATCCGGCTGGTGATGCTGATATCACCGCCGGTGCGGGACTCGATGCGCGGCTTCGTGTGGGAAGAAGACGGGCGCGTCATCGGCCTGACCAATGTGGTCCGCATGGGAACCACCGATCAGTGGCTGATCGGCAACGTGGGCGTCTTGCCCGAATACCGGCGGCGCGGTATCGCGCGCCAACTGGTCGAATTGTCGGTGACCTATGCCCGCGAGCGCGGGGCAAAATCGGTCGTGCTGGACGTGATCGATGGCAACGTGCCCGCGTATAACCTGTACCAGAAGCTGGGGTTCGAGCACTATTCCGGGCAGACGCAGCTCAGGTACGACGGGGACGACGGCCAGACCGGCGATGGCGTCCCGGCGCTGCCGGACGGGTACACGCTGCAACCGTCGTCGCCGTTTGACTGGCGGCCACGCTACGCGCTGGCGAAACGGTCGGTGCCGGAAGTCGACCAGCGGTATTCGCCGGTCGAGGAGGGACGCTTTCGAGAGCCGCGCGTGCTCCGCCCGCTGATCCCGATCATCAACCGGATGTCAGGCGGTCGGGGGATGTGGTATGAGGCGCGGCATACGGCGACCGGTCAGGCCGTAGCCTTCGCGCGGGGCCGGTACCGCACGCGGGCGGGCGGCATCAACCTGATCGACATCCAGCTTGATCCGGCCCACGCGGCGCTGGCTCCCGACCTGGTGGCGCTGCTGCTGTCCACGCTCGGCCAGCGCAGCCCAGGGCGGCGAATCGAATGCCACCTGCCGCAGTGGCAGACGCCCGTGATCGACGCGCTGCTGGCTGCCGGATTCACACGGGTGGCCGACATGTGTACGATGGGCATCATCATCGAGTGAGCGCCCCGCGCACCAGTATTTGCCAGACGGCGCGCGACACGGCAGAATGGGCGTGCTATAATCGAATGAATTGCCAGTAGAGTTGGAGCAGGTGTAATGGTGACTGATAGGGGCACGATGGTGATGAGGCTGGCACGGCGCTGGCATGCCGCGCGCCAGACGGCGCACTACGCCGTGCAATGGAGTGCGTTCGGGCTGCTGCAGACGATCAACGCGGCGCTGGCTCAGGACGACGCGCCGCCCGCCGTCACAGCGGCAGACGTACCCGGCGAGTCCGCCGAGAAACCGCTCAGTTTTTCGTATGGTGGGCAGGCGGTGATCGAAGGCGTGATGATGCGCGGGCAGTACGTGGCGGCAGTGGCCGTGCGCAACCCCAAGCATGAGATCGTGATCAAAGAGGTGCCGCTCAACGCGGCGCTGTATCGCGGGCGGATCGCCCGGCTGCCCTTCGTGCGCGGGCTGGTCATGTTGTGGGATGCGCTCGTATTGGGCACCAGCGCGCTGATGTGGTCGGCGGACGTGGCGCTCGAAGAAGAGGAAGACGTCGATTTTTCGCTGGAAGGCGCAGCCGGGTTTGGGCTGGTCGTCTTTTCGCTGGTGCTGGGCATCGGGCTGTTTTTCGTGCTTCCGGCGGCGGCATCGGCGGGTGTCAAAGAAGTGACCGGCCTGCACAGTAAGCTGGTGGCCGATCTGGTCGAGGGCGTGATCAAACTTAGTATGCTGGTCGGCTACATCTGGGTCATCGGGCGCATGGAAGACGTGAAGCGGCTGTTTGGCTATCACGGGGCGGAACACAAGACGATTAACGCGTATGAAGCCGGCGCGGACCTGACGCCGGATGTCGTGGCGAATTACCCGATCCAGCACCCGCGCTGCGGTACGGCGTTTTTGCTGACGCTAGTCGTGCTGTCCGTGACGATCCACATCATCACCGGGCGACCGGATGGGCTGCCGCTGTTGCTGCTGTCGCGCATTGGGCTGATTTTCCCGATTGCGGGCACAGCCTACGAAGTGATCCGGTTTACGTCCAAGCACCTGGATAAGCGTTGGGTCCAGATTGTCATCAAGCCGAACCTGGCGCTGCAAGGGCTGACGACGCGCACGCCCGATCACGGGATGCTCGAAGTCGGCATCGCGTCGTTGGAGCGCGTGCTGGCGGCGGAACGCGTCGGCGTGCCGGTGCGAGAAACGACGGTGACCGGCGCGGTGGCCGAACCGACCGGGGATTGACGGCAAGTATCCTTTGAGGAAGCAAGACTCTTGGGGCGTTTCATACGTGAAACGCTCTTTTTTTGACAATTCATTGATTAGAATATATTAATTATTTGTTTGAATAAGGCAAGAAATTTATAGAAAGAGAGATTCTACATGAATAGTTATGTAGATCAAGTGAAAAATGAGATCGAATCCCTTCTGGATGAAGGGAATGAGTTACAGAAGTTGCTTATACCTCCTGATGATGAGTCGAAAATCCGACTACGGTCAATTAGGAATCTTGTATTCGTACGACGGTATCAAATGTGGTACACGAAGGCTCTAAATGTAGTGAAGGTTTTTGTCCCAGAAAGACTCGATGAATTTGAGTCTTATCATCGTAACCCCAAACGTGGCAAAGGGATCGATTACGCTACCTATACTTTGAGTGATTTTGCGATTTCTTTGGAGATCAAGCGGGGGAATGCTCCCCTATTCGATATCGGGCAGGCCGCTCTGAGCAAATTTACGCAGCAATATTTGATAGTGCGATCTGTAGAAGGAAAACTCGATTCTATTATTGGCAATTTGCGTGCGATTTTACAGGCAGATTTGTTCGACTCTGATTTGGGGGCGGCAAACGAGCTAATCAAAAATGGACATGTTCGCGCTGCGGGAGCATTAGCAGGTGTTGTGCTGGAAAAACATCTGCAAACCGTATGTGAAAACCACCAACTCAGTACACGAAAAAAGGCACCAGGAATTTCTGACTACAATCAAATGTTAAAGGAAGCGGAAGTCCTTGATGTGCCGAATTGGCGATTTATCCAGCGCCTTGCCGACATTCGAAACCTATGTAGCCACGCCAAAGATCGCGATCCTACCTCCGATGAAGTTGAAGAACTAATCGCTGGTGTGGACAAGATCATCAAAACCCTTTTCTAATCATCGGGACTTCTCGATTTTCTCCGCGATCAGGATCAGCACGGTGCTGCGCGGCAATTCCTCGCTGATCACACGGGCGTCGAAGCCGGTGGCTGCCAGGCGGTCTTCGACGCCGACCGGCCAGGGGCCGCGCTGCCCGGTGACGCGGTA
>CAYMTN010000210.1:0-9473 GCA_964393335.1 uncultured Anaerolineaceae bacterium | reverse complement strand
CGCTACGACGAGGCGCTGATGCCGCTCGAACGCGCGCTGCGCCTCAACCGCGATCACGCTGAAAGTTGGGCCAAGCGCGGGCAGGCGCTGCGCCGCCTGGGGCGTTATAAGGAGAGCGTCGCCGCCTACGACCAGGCGCTGAAGATCGAACCGCATTACGCGTGGGCCTGGAACGGGCGCGGGCTGGCGCTCGAAGCGATGGATCGCCGCGAAGAAGCGCTGTTGAGCTACGAACGCGCCACCGAAGAAGACCCGTCGAGCATCTGGTACTGGATCAACCAGATCGAGCCGCTGCTGGCCCTGGGCCGCCGCGCCGACGCGCTGGACGCCATCGACGCGGCGCTGAAGATCGACCCGACCAACGATTCCGCCTGGGCGCGTAAGGGGCAAATCCTGCGCCGCCTGGACCGGCACGCAGACGCGCTCGACGCGTACCAGCAGGCGCTCAATATTTCGCCGCGTTACGGCTGGGCGTGGAACGGGCGCGGGCTGGCCTTCGCCGCGCTGGGGCGCTACGAAGACGCGCTCGCCGCCTACATCAAGGCGACCGAGGTCGCGCCGCGCGACGTGTGGTTCTGGCACAACCGCGGCGAAACCTTGATGCAGTTGGGGCGCTGGGAGGAAGCCGTCAGCGCCTTCAACCGCGCGCTGGAACTCGACGCCTCGCACACTCCCTCGCGTGAGAAACGCACCGAGGCGCGTAAACACCTCGACGGCGGCGAGGACGAGGCGTAGAAAGAACATCACGCCAAGGGCACAGAAAAGGTCACAACCGGGTAAAATGGGGGAATGGGCATAATCAAGGAGCGGGCACGGTGGATCAAATCATCATTTCGTTGATGAGCGGGCCGAAAGACGGCGACATGCTGACGTTTGAAACGTTGCTTGAGTCGGAGGGGCCAACCGATCTCAGCATCGGGCGGCGCGAAGGCTGCGACGTGTGCCTGAGCTACGACAGCCAGGTTTCGCGCGAGCACGCGGTTTTGAGCTTCGACGGGCAGCGCTTCTGGCTGGAAGACGCGCGCAGCACCAACGGCACCTTCATCGGAGACGAAAAGATCGAGGGTCGCAGCGAAGTCGAGCCGGGGCAGTTGTTCCGCGTCGGGCGCACGTGGTTGCGCGTCGAGCCGGTCACGTCGTTCGAGTCGTCCGACGACGACCTGCCATTCTGATGAGGTGTCCATGATGACACAACCCGATCGCACACGCCGCGCCCGCCGCGCCCGCTGCCCGGTCATCACCTGGATCGGCGTCGTTTGCCTGATCGCCGGGGCGCTGGCCCCGCTGATCAGCGGCCCACCGGCCCCCGCCCACGCACAGCCTGCCCGCCAGGATGACACCATCGCGCTGCCGGTTGCGGCGTTTGGCGAGCACCCGCGCCTGCTGATCACGCAGGCGTACATCGACCAGACGCTCAAACCACGCGCCGCGCGGGAAGGCGCGCCCTGGACCGTGTTTTACGAGTATGTCAGCTCCGGCGGGCCGGACGAAGACGCCGACTGGTCGCCCGGCACGGCCTTACGCTCGCTGGCGCTGGCGTGGCTGGTCACCGGCGAGAATGACTACGTCCGCCGCGCGAAATCGGTCATGGTCGGGCTGGTCAACGCCGTCGAATCGGACCCGGTCATGGACGGCAGCGGCGGGTTAGATGGCCCGTTTATGGAAAACGTCGCCGCGCTGGCGGTCGGGTATGACTGGCTGTACGACGCGCTGACTGCCGAGGACCGCGCCGCCCTGCGTGAAACGCTGTTACGCGCGTCCAAACGGCTGCGCGATCCGACTGCCGACGAAGACGGGATCATCTGGGTCGATGGACAGCTCAGCGCGTTTGGCAACTACGAGCCGCGCTGGTTGTGGGCCATCACCGCGACGGCGCTCGCGCTGTGGGGTGAAGCCGATCTCGCCCCGACGCTGATGCAGTTCAGCCGCGACATCCTGACCGGTACGATCATCCCCGCGCTGGACCTGCAACAAGGCGGCGCGTGGGCCGAAGGGCCGGTCTATGGATTCATCGCCAACTGGCCGAAGGTCCAGACCGCGCTGGCGTGGTGGACGGCAGCCGGTGAAAACTACTTTGACGATACGACGTGGTGGTACGACCGCCTCGCTTACGACATGTTCCTCTACCAGCCCGCCGAATCGCGCACCTACAACGAAGACTGGGGCGACCCGATGCACAGTTACCCGTCGATCATCGGGGATTCGGAGCGCTATCACGGCGTGTTTGTATATGGCCGCGCGCAAGACCTGCTGCTGCGCGCCGTCTTCGCCGGGAGCGAGCACGCCAGTTGGATGGATTGGTTCCTGCGCCAGCCGCCGGATTCCATGCCGGGCTGGATGGCGGTCGAGGAGTTTTTGTGGCGCGATCCCTCGTGGCCGGGTTTCCCGCCGCCGCTGACGACGTGGTACGCGCCCTACAATGGGCACGTCTTCATGCGCTCCAACTGGATCAACAGCGCCAACCAACTTGACGAAACGGCGACGTATGTCAGTTTTAACGCCGGGGACCGGCTGAGCTACCACCAGTTTTACGATGAGGGCAGTTTTACCCTCTTTCACAACGGGGAAGACCTGGTCGTGCGCAGCGGCGTGTACAGCGGGGATGGCACCTCCGACCACGACGCGAATTATTACGTGCGCACCATCGCGGGCAATACGATCTTGATCTGCGATCTGGCGGAAGACTTCGACGACATCCGCCCCAACAACGACCGTGAGGTGTGGCTCAACGACTGCGGGCAGCGTTCGATGGACCCCGCCAGCCGTACCGCGATCAACGTCGATTATCTGGTCGAAAACTGGCGTTCGTACGACACCGGCTCGATCACACGGTTTGGCGAGAACGGCGGCGTGACGTACATGCGGGCCGACATCACCGGGGCGTATAACAGCACGGTTTACACCACGCCGGAGAATCGCGCCAAAGTCAGCGCCGTGATCCGCGAGCTGGTCTATTGGCGGCCCGGCACGCTGATCGTGTCTGACCGGGTGGTGACGACCTACCCCAGTTACACGCCGATGGTCGTTTTCCATTTCCAGACGGAGCCGACGCCATCCGGGCTGTTTTTCGGCTCGTTGGTGCGCGACAGCGCCGTCTACATGCAGAACCTGCTGCCGAACAGCCAGGTGACGATGGTGCCAGGTTACCAGGTGGCCGGGGAAAACGTCAACACGAGCTGGGGCGAGCCGGTCGGCAACAACTTCGAGCGCGATCCATACGGCTTCTTCCGGCTGGAGATCACGCCGGGCCAGCCCAACCTGGATCACTGGTTCCTGACGGCGTTTATCGCCCAGGATGCCAGCGATCCGCCGCCCGCCGAGGGCTTGCTGGTGATCGGCGATACCATGCGCGGCGCGGTGATGGGATCGGTGCAGGTGATGTTCGACCTCAAGCCGGAAGACGACCAGGACGTAACCGACGCGCGTTTCCAGATCGCGCCCAATGTGAGTTACACGCTGGTGACGGGCCTCGTGCCGGATGCTGATTACACCGTCGAGGGCGAAGGACGCAGCGACACGATACTCACCGCCGACGACGCCGGGCTGATCCTGATCGGCGGCGCGCTGCCGGGTACGGTCCACCTGGCATTGGCCGAAGAAGAATAAAACATGCCACCACGGAGGGCGCAGAGGAACACAGAGAAAAGCAAAAAATGATGATTCTTCCTCTGTGTCTCTCCGTGTTCTCGGTGGTAAAATGCCTTTTCGCCGGTTGCGCGGAGCCGGGAAACGATCTATAATTTCAGAACACATGTTCAATCGCCGAACGCCAAACAACGAGGATGTCCCATGAGCGCACGCGACCCGCTTTTCCCCGATTCGGATAACCTGGACGACTGGTTCCCGCCTGGCTCCGCCAGCGGCCCGGCACGGTCCGGCGCGGACGCGCTGTTGATGGCCGGGCGGCGGCTGGGCGTCGTGGTCGGCGGCTCGCTCAGCAAGGGGCTGGACGTCAAGCTCGACCGCGAAACCGTGATCGAAGAATTGGCGGTGGGGCGTTACGTAGTCGTGCGCGGGCAGCAAAAGCGCTTTTTCTGCATGATCACCGACATCATGCTGGACGCGACCAACCCGGCCATCCGCAGCGATCCGCCGGACCTCAGCGACCCGTTTCTGCGCGAAATTTACAGCGGCACGGCGGCGTTCGGGACGCTGCACGTCGCACCCATGCTGACGATTGACGTGGACGAGGGCGAGCCGAAACCGGTCAAGACGATCCCCAGCCATTTTATGCCGGTCGAGATCGCCACCGCCGACGACGTGAACGACGTGTTCGGCCAGGAAGACGCGGCGCATTTCAACGTCGGCACGCCGCTTGAACTGGAAGAAACGCAGATCAACCTGGACTTACAGCGGCTGGTCGAGCGCTCGGTGGGCGTTTTCGGCAAGAGCGGCACGGGCAAGAGTTTTCTGACGCGTATCCTGCTGGCGGGCATCATCAAAAACGACAAGGCCGTCAACCTGATCTTCGACATGCACAACGATTACGGCTGGGCGGTCAAAGACGAACACGGCACGCAAGCCAAAGGGCTGAAGCAGTTGTTTAGCAGCCGCGTGGCGATCTTCACGCTGGACGACGAAGCGACCCGGCGGCGCGGTGCGCGAGCCGATCAGGTCGTGACCATCGGCTACGACGAGATCGAGCCGGAAGACCTCGCCATGCTCAAAACGACGATGGACCTCTCCGACTCGATGATCGACGCGGCCTACGAACTGCAAAAGCTGTGGGGTGCGGCCTGGATCGGGCGGCTGATCGAAGCCGGAGCCGAGGTCATGGAGCTGCTCAGGGACGAGCTGGCCGCGAGTCCGGCGTCGGTGCTGGCGCTCAAGCGGCGCGTGCAGCGCTTCGAACGCTTCGGGTTCCTCACGCCGCGCGCCGCCGACGATTCGGCCAAAAAGATCATCGAGTTCATCGAGCGGCGGACCAGCGTCGTGCTGGAGTTTGGGCGCTACGGCAACGCGCTGGAAGCGTATATCCTGGTCGCCAACTACCTGACGCGCCGCATCCACAGCATGTACGTGGAGCGCGTCGAAAAGGCGCTCGGCGACGAAAGCCTGGAACCGCCGCAGTTGTTGATCACGATTGAGGAAGCGCACAAATTCCTCGATCCGTTGATCGCGCGGCAGACGATTTTCGGCACCATCGCCCGCGAGCTGCGCAAATACAACGTCACGCTGTTGATCGTGGACCAGCGCCCCAGCGGCATCGATGAGGAAGTGATGAGCCAGGTCGGGACGCGTGTCACGGCGCTGCTGGATAACGAGCGCGATATCGCCGCCGTGCTGACCGGCATCAGCGGCGCGGGCGGCCTGCGCGAGGTCCTTGCCCGGCTGGATACCCGGCAGCAAGCGATCATCATGGGCCATGCTGTGCCGATGCCGGTTGTGGTCAGAACGCGCAGTTACGATACCGATTTTTACAGCAGCCTGGCCGGTGACGGCGGCGCAGCCCGGCCTGCCGCCAAACCAACCGACCGCGAATCCCGGCGCATCCGGTGATGAGAGGATGGGCGACCCATGCCTTCCGCACGTGACGCAGCGGCCCAACGCCGCGCCAAACAGCGCCGGTTGGTGATCAGCGTGCTGGTCAGCCTGCTGGTCACGGCAGGGTGTTTTGTGGTCGCGCTGCTGTGGGCCTACCGCCTCGACTGGGACGTCGCCTCGCCGGTCAACCTGCTGCCCCTGCTCCTGGGCAGCGGCAGCCCCGTGATCGGCACGGTGGCGGGCTACCTGCTCTACCAGCGCTTTCAAGCGTAAGAAGTTCGTAAAAAGCACGCGGCCCAGCAACGTGACTCCCTGGTTTGACGTACAGTACAATAGAACGATATGCACCCATAACTAGTGAATGAGAGGGATGTCACCATGTCTGACAATCACCAAGCACCGAATCCGGACGAGATGGGCGACCAACTGGACGAAGAGATCAAAGAAACCGTTCACGATTGGGCCGAAGACCCGGATCGAGAAGAATTCGACAACCTAGACGACCGCATCGACGAAAAACTGCGGCGCACTATCGCCGGGTGGGTTGGAGCCGGTGAAACCGCCGACTGGAAGGCCATCGGCGGTAAGATGGACGCCAATACGCGTGACGCCATCGGCAAGTGGGTCGGCGCAGACGAAAACGCCGACTGGGCCGACATCAGCGGGCGCATCGAGAACCGCGTGCGCTACAACCTCGCGCGGTTGGTCCGCGCCAAAGGCACGCCCGCCGAGGAAGATGCCGAGCCGACCCCCGAACAGGCGTCATGGGCCGACATCGGCACCAAGATCGAACACGACGTGCGCGGCTGGGTCGCCAGCGTAGTCGGCACCGAAGACGACGCCGACTGGAACACGATCGGCAGCCAGATGGTGGACCAGGTCCGCAGCGCGTTCGAAAAGGTGACCAAGTCCGAAAAGAAATCACCCGAGGACGCCCCGTACCAGCAGTCCGGCAAGATTGATATCGAAGGCGACGAGGATACGCCGGACGTCACGTCGGAGAAACCGGTCGATTAGTACACGCGGGCGTGAGTTCTGCGAGGGTTTCACCCTCGCGCACCCACCAGGGGCCATTGACCCCTGGACCCCGCCTTCCGACGCGCCGCGCCGGAAGGCCAGTCAAAGTTTTAGCCCACCTTTTGAAAAAGGTGGCGGGGTATGGGGCAGCGCCATCCGGTCGAATAACGCCAACCACTAACGCCAGGGCACCCCTGGCGTTTTTGTCATGGGTACGTCAAGAATCCGTCACAAAACTGTCATATTAGCGTAACCGGACTGACATATACAGCAGCTACCCTGTTTACGGTAGAATGATGCCGGTCATTAATTGGGAGGCACCTATGAGCACAAACACGCTGGTCCTGGCCGTACTGCCGCTGGTGGTGATCCAGGTCGGCCTGCAAATTTATGCGTTGTACGACATCTACCGCAACGGGGGCACACGCCCGCCCCTGCCGACCTGGGCCTGGGTGGTGATTGTGGCGTTCGGCGAGTTGATCGGCGTGATCCTGTACTTTGTGTTGGGGCGCAGAGACGAAGGGTACCCGGAATGACGAACCGAACGGCGTCCGCCATTGAGATTCGCGGTTTGAGCAAACAGTTTGGCACGGTCACGGCCCTGTCGGGTCTTGATCTGACCGTGCCGCGCGGCGCGATCTTCGGGTTTTTGGGGCCGAACGGCGCAGGCAAAACCACCACGCTGCGCATCATGACCGGGCTGGCGCACGCGACGGCAGGCCAGGTCGTGATCGAAGGCGTGACGGTTGGCAGCCGGACGCGCCCACCGATTGGGTACCTGCCGGATACGCCCAGCTTTTACGGCTGGATGCGCGCCCACGAATTTCTACAATACATCGCCGACCTGCACAACCTGCCGGACCCGCCGATCGACGCCACGCTGGAACGTGTCGGGCTGCACGACGCGGCCCACAAACACGTCGGCGGTTTTTCGCGCGGCATGAAGCAGCGCTTAGGGCTGGCGCAGGCCCTGCTGCCGAACCCGTCCGTGCTGCTGCTGGACGAGCCGGTGTCCGCGCTGGACCCGGCGGGCCGCAAAGCGATTCTGGAGATTCTCGCGGACCTGCGCGGCGAGCTGACCGTCTTTTTCTCGACGCACATCCTCAACGACGCCGAACGCATCTGCGACGACGTCGGCATCATCGACCAGGGGCGGCTGGTGCTGCAAGCCCAACGCGACGAGCTGCTGGCCCGTTTCGCACGCCCGATTTTTGAAGTGGACGCCGTCCCGGACGACATCCCGCGCCTGGCGGCGCTGGCCGACCGGCTGCGCGGCCTGCCCTGGGTCGAGCGCGTGACGCAGGAAGGCGCGCGGCTGCGCCTGAGCGTGCGCGACGTGAACACCGCGCGGCACGAACTGCTGCCGATGCTGGTCGGGCTGTCGGTATCGCGCTTTGAGCTGCTCGGCGCGACGTTGGAAGACGTGTTTTTGACGCTGACCAACGGCGAGCCATCCCCCGACGAGACGCCCGCCGTCAAGGAGGCCGTGTTATGATGCGCGTATTCCGTGTGCAGTTTCAGAAAGAGCTGCGCGAGCTGTGGCACACGAAAAAACTCCTGATCGTCGTGGCTGTGCTGGTGTTGTTCGGGCTGATGTCGCCGGTTCTGGCGAAGATCACGCCGGACCTGCTCAAGTCGATGGGCGAAAACCAGATGCAGGGCGTCACGATCACCATTCCCACGCCGACGCAGAAAGACGCCATCGACCAGTTCGTCAAGAACACGACGCAATTCGGGCTGCTGCTGGCCGTGCTGATGAGTTTCGGCGTGATCGTCGGGGAAAAAGAGCGCGGGCAGGCCGCGTTGATGCTGCCGCATCCCCTGCCGCGCGCGGTGTTTGTGCTGGCCAAGTTCGCCGCGCTGGCGTTCCTGTTTGCGCTGGGGCTGGCGCTGGCCGGGTTGGCCGCCTACGTGTATACCGTGCTGCTGTTCAGCGCGCCGGACGTGGGTGGGTTCGTGGCGATGCTGGCCCTGCTCTACGTGTGGCTGCTGAACCTGGTGGGCCTCTCCGTGCTGGCGAGCACGTTAGGGCGCTCGATGACGGGCGCGGGCGGGCTGGCGTTTATGCTCGTGTTCGTGCTGCTGCTGGCAGGCGCGTTTACGCACCTCGCGCCGGGCGCGCTCACGAGCTGGGGCAACGCGCTGGCTGCCGGGACCGGCGGCCCGGACCGGTGGGGCGCGTTGATCGTCTCGCTGGCGATTTCCGTGCTGGCGGTCGGCGGAAGCTGCCTGATCTTGCAACGGCAGGAAATCACGTGAGGGTGGATCGAACGGGGCACGGCTGATCGCGCCCCGCCCCGGTATCAGGTGACGGCTGCCGATGCCCGCTCACGACCCCGGCGGGCTGAACAGTTTTTCGACCTTCGTGAAAATATCCGACGAGATCGGCACCAGGATTTGATCGCCATCCGGCGTGGTGCTCATCTCCACGTCTTCGAACGTGATTTGCCCCTGGCGGATGTTCTCCTGCGGGATGTTCTCCGCGTACAGCGCCAGGCTGACCATGTCCTCAAACGTCAAATTAGTGCGGATGTTGGCCTGCAACGACGACCACAACGACGCCGCTTCCGGGATCAAGGCGCGGACGCCGCCCGTGCTCAAGATGCGCTGTCGCACGCCGAGGATCACTTCCTGCTGGCGGCCGGCGCGCCCGATGTCGCTGTCGCTGTGGCGCGTGCGGGCGTATTGCAGCAGCCGCTCGGAGTCGAGCTTCTGGCACCCGGCGTCAAAGTGAATCGTGATGGTGCCGTAGCTGCCGTCGGGATAGTGATCGTCGTCGATCGGTTCTGGCGGGCACACTTCGATGTTGCCAATCGCGTCGATCAGCTTGTTGAAGACCTCAAAGTTGATCAACACGTAATACTGGATGCGCACACCCAGCACTTTTTCGACGGCTTTGATCGCGTAGGCCGGGCCACCGCCGCCGGGGTAACTGATCTCGTCCCCGACGATATTCGCCCCGTTGATGCGCC
>CAYMTN010000209.1:0-9484 GCA_964393335.1 uncultured Anaerolineaceae bacterium | reverse complement strand
GCCCTATAGTCAATCAAGACGTATGACACTTCTTTTCAGCCACAATTTGATATCTTGACCTCGACCCGATTTTCGTATATGATTATACTATGCGAACAACCACGCAACACATAACCTATCAGGACAGCACACCATGACTATTCAAGCTCTCTCCGCTCATACCCACCCACCAACGGAGTTTACACGCGCGCTGGGACAGCGCATTCGTGATGCCCGCAACGACCGTGGCTTGAGTCAAAGACAACTCGCTGACCGTATCAACAGGCGGCAGGCGGCAGTCTCAGACATAGAAAACGGTCGCATGCAGCCCGATGCCACCACATTATTGCTGCTGGCGGAAGTATTGGAGAAGCCGGTCACCTACTTCTTCCCCCCACCCTGGGGACCACGTATCTCGCGGGGGGATTTGACCTATGACGAACAAGCGCTGCTGCTGGAATTTCGCCGGTTGCAGAGCGATGAGCACCGCAAGATCGCGATCACGCAACTCGCCGCGCTGGCGGATCTGAATCCACCAACCTAGCGCATGGGACCCGCGAATGATCGTCGAGTGTGGGTTCCTGACACCCGCAAAAACACATGACACTGTTATGGCGGGTGCAATACGGGCGGTGATGTGTACGACTGGTACAGGCACCGCGACAGCACGGGCATGGCCGAGACGTTTGAGCACCTCAGGGGCGAACGTGTCACCGAGATCGGCGTTCGCCCAAGCGCCCTACTCCCCGGTGGTGGATGCGGGCGAGTGGGAACCCGGCGAGAGCGATCCTGAGAAGATTTACAGGCTGTAGCACTTTAGGTTTTCCAAGCAAGGATCAGTAATGCACATATTTGCTGTAAAATAATTGTGAACCTCAACGCAGAACAAGCGCCAGCATTGGTCCCCGCGCTGCCCCACATGGCCCTAGACCGCGTATCCGTTCATCTACAGGAGGAGTCATGCGACACAGGCACGTATTTCGTCAGGTTCGACTTGTGCCGGTTCTGGTCTTGGCGGCGGTCATGCTGGCTCCGCTGTCATCTCCCAGCACACGCGCACAGATTGGAGGCACGATTGGTTATGGCAGCAGCGTCTTTGGAACACTCTCGGCTGCCAGCCAAACGTTAACCTATAGTTTTAACGGTAGCGCAGGCGACCTGGTGCAGGTCAGCGGGCGGAACTGGACCGGGACACTGGACCCGCAGCTTAGTCTGGTTTCGCCGGAAGGGCAGACTGTCGCCACCAGCGCCGCCGACCCGTTTTCCGAAGACAGTCTCGAAGCCGCCCTGTCGCTGTTTTTGCCACAGACAGGCATTTATTCCCTGCAAGTCAGCGGAGAAAACGGCACTACCGGGGATTTCGTGCTGAAGCTACAGGGCCGAGGCCCCGTGACGGCAACCCCGCTGGTGTACGGGCAGAGCGTGGACGTAAACGTTCCGGTGAACCCGCCGCCGCAGTATTTCAGCTTTGAGGTGGATACCTGCCCGACGGTGCTCACCGTTTCCAACTTGAGCGAAGGTGAGCCGTTCACCTTTCCATTCGTGGTCAAGGTGCGCGATCAGCAGGGAATTCAGATCGCGCAGTTGTACGGCGGCGATGCGCTCGAAGACCGCCTGTTCCTGGCCCCATCCAGCGGGCGGTATGAGGTGTTGGTGAGTTCGGACGATCCGGCGAGCCAGGGCACCATACGCCTGCTGCTGACCTGTACGGATCAGGCTCCCGGCTGCATCCCCGGCAGTCTGGCCGGAGGGGAAGCGGGCACGAGCCGCTGCCGGTCGTGTTTTGGCGACGAGTTCGGCGGCGAACTGTGCGATGACTTCGAGATCGCGGTCTCGCTGGACGGTAACACCGCGTCCTTCTCCTGGCCTGCCATCGAGGGGGCGCAGTGGTACATCTTCAGCGTGATCGATGCGTCCGGCGCGATGCTCATGGATTCGCCGGTGATGCTCGAAGGGGAAACCACTCACAGCTACACGTTCGACCCGGCGGACCTGCACCGGGGGCCGTTCACGGCAGTCGTGAGGGCCGGGGCAGAAGGCGAGGACGCGGGCTACCTGTGCGTGGGCGACGTCGTGGTCAGTTTGGGTGACGAGGGCACCGATCAATGTTCGGGGATCAGCGCCGCTGCCCATGCGGTTCCTGGAGCAGATCGTTTGGCCGTGCTCGAATGGAGTGCGGCTCCCGGCGCGGCAGCTTATAGCCTCCATATCTACGCCTACGATCCGGACGACGGTGGCCTGATCGGGATTCGTGTTTTCACCGTGCCGGGTGATGCCACCTCCTACCATCTTGAGGGTGTTTTCCCGTCCGACTATGAGCGGTTCCACATCGAGATACGCGCCTACAGCGAGGCCGGGGGCGGCGGGGATATGCCCCATGGCTACCTCTGCGGTGGCAGCGCCGATGTTGAATTCGAACCGGCCGGCCCCGTGCACTGGGGGCCAGCGTCATGATGCCGAGCGCAGGAGGAACAGAAAATATGAACCACAAACACACCCGCTGGTTCGGGCTGGCGCTGATCGGAGCGGTCATCCTCGCGGCGGTGTTCGGCATCGCCCGAACGCCCACCGACATCACCCAGGCCCAGAGCGGCGGAACGCTTGGGTACGGATCGAAGGTATACGGATCGATCTCGGCAGCCGCGCCGCTCGTCACCTACAGCTTTTCCGGCACCCCCGGCGATTTTGTCGCCATCTCTGCCGAGACCTGGACCGGGACGCTGGACATACAGATCGATCTCGTCGCGCCGAACGGCCTGGTCCTGGATCACAGCACGCAGAACGCGGCCAGCGGCGACCCTATGGGCGCGACTCTCTCGGTATTCCTGCCGGATACAGGAGTCTACCTGCTGCGGATCAGCGGTGAAAATGGAACTACTGGTGATTACCTGCTCACCCTGTTGGGGCGCAGCGCCGCCACCACTACGCCGCTGGTCTTTGGACAGGCGGTGGACGTGACCATTCCGCAGGATGCGCTGCCGCAGTACTTTTCGTTCGAGGCTGAAGACTGCCCCACGACCCTGATCGTGACGAATCCGGGCGAGGGCCAGCCGTTCACCTACCCGTTCGTTGCCAAGGTGCGTGACCAGCGCGGCCAGACTGTCGCGCTGCTGCGCGGCGGCGAACAGGTCGAAGACTGGGTGACGGTGCAGCCCAACAGCGGGCGCTACGAAGTGGAAGTCGGCTCGGCGGACCCGACGCTGGCCGGATCGGTCCGCCTGCTGGTGACGTGTTCCGGCGATAACCCCGGCTGCCCGGCGGGAGTCGAGGGTCTTGCCCTTGGCACGGACTGCCGCCCGTGTCCCGGTCCGGATACGCTGATTCCCGGCGGCGGCTGCCCCGATCTGAACCTCACGGTGCAGCAGGGGCTGCACATGGCCACGGCTACCACCGTCTCCTGGGACCCCATGCCCGGTGCGGAAGGGTACGTCGTCTACGTCTACGGACTCACCACGGATGGTGGCGAGGTGTACCTCACGCACGCCGAGTGGGTTCCCGGCGATCCCACTGAGTTCACCTGGATTCTCCCAACCGAAGGTTATATTGGCTACCGATTTGCGCTGGAAGTGATGGTCGAGGGCGGCGTGATCTGCACGCAGCAGGCCCGGATCAACATCGAACAAACGTCGCCGGATTGTCCGGACCTCGGCCTGGCCGCCGTCGTGACTGACCCGGCTGTAAACGCCGTCGCACTCAGTTGGGCCGCCGGACTTGGCGCGGACCAATTCGATCTTGACGTCTACAGCATCATTGGCGCAGGTGAAGAATACAGCGGGCGGCTGGTCCTGCCTGGCGACGCGACGGGCCGGGATTTCGATCACTTCCCGCCGCTCCTGGACGGTGTGCGATTCGTGCTGTGGATGTGGCGTGACGGTCAGCTCTGCGTCGATGAAGTCACCGTCATGTTCGACCACGACCTCCAGCATGTCTGCCCGCCCCTCGGCCTGACGGTGGCGGCAGTGGATACAATGGCACACACGATCACGCTCACCTGGTTCGCCCTGGAAGAGATCGACGGATACGAACTGGATGTGTATGGTACCCCCGACGGAGGCGCTGAGGCCCTGCTAGATAGCATGGGGGTGATCCCCGCAGGTGTTACAAGCACAACCTATACGTATCCCGACGGGTACGCCAGCTTCCGCTTTGTTCTGCGGCTTGTCGGCGGTCCTATTGAATGCTCGGAAGAGATCGTCGTGTTTCCGCAAGGCCAGCAGCAACGCGAGTGCGCCGATTTCGATCTGGCCGTGACGGCGTCCACCGGCTCGCAGGTCGATCTTGTCTGGACGGCCTACCCCGGAGCCGACGGGTATGCGTACCTGCTGATGGACGAAAGTCGCAACCCGGTTCCCGGCCACTCGGTGATCTTGTCCGAAACACAGTTGAACCTGGTGCTGCTGTCGCCGCCGCTTGCACCTGGAACCTACATCGTCAGCATCGGCCCCTGGGACAGCGTGGACGGAGCGTTCTGCGTCAGGGAAGTCACGATCACGTTCGGCGGGGCACCCGGCGAGCCATGCGCGATCCGCACGGATCAGCAGACGGTTCCGGTTCGCGTCGGGCCTGGGCTGGACCGGGCGATCTTCACATGGCTGCCCATTGGCACGGACATCCTCGTGGTCGGGCAGTTCACCGACACCGACGGGAATCTGTGGTGGGAAATCGACAAATCGGCTATCCCCGGCGGTGATGCGGCGATCAGCCTGTGGGTCGCGGCAAATGACGTAACCGAAGTGGGAGACTGCACCGAGGTCCCGCCCGGCGAGGTGCCGGAGGTCGTGCCAGTCGAACCCGTCGAACCCGTCGAGCCGTCGCCCGGTGGCTGGGGAGAATGCGGATCATGTGATACGTGCGGACATCCTGCCAGCGAGTGCGTCCTGTCACCTGACGGCCTGTGTCTCTGGGACCCGGCGACCTGTCTGGGCGGAGGGCCACCGCCCGTCGGTGAAGGGTGCTACAGTGTGACGGCAGCTATCGACATGGGTCAGTGTTTTGGTGGTGGCTCGGCTATGATCGACACTCCACCTAACTGTGAGGGTGGAGGTTATTCGCCGGGCACGACGGTTAGTGCTCACGCCGTCGCGGTGGATCCAAAATGCCACGTGCTTTCCTGGTCAGGCTGCGGCGCATCGGGCAGTGGAGCCAGCGTCTCGTTCGTCCCGCCCGGAAGCTGCACGGTCACAGCCCACATGGGGTACTAACTAGACAAGCATATCAGGAGGTGCACTCCTCCTGCGCTGGTGAGTGAGTTCAAGACAAAACAGGGCCTCTTCAGAGAAAAGTGGGTTGTACCATCAACACACTCTGAAGACGGCCCTGGTACTTCTATGGCAGCCTGGCGTGAATTAGACGCGACTTGATCTGGCACTCTGGATATCATGGACGACTATAAAAAGGGGTGTCAGCATGACGAACGAAGAGAAACTCATCTCCCTGCTCGCCCAACAGCGCTTCGACTTGTGTACTCCCGTGGGGTTCGCCACCGGTCAGGATGAAGCGCAGGGGATTTCCCCGGTCCATCGACTTTAGTCGAAACTTCACCATTCCCCCAATTGCCACAAGTGTGGATTCTGTATTAAGATAGCGTAAAGCTGTAAAACTGGCAGGTGATATCGGGTCAGTAGGCACCTGACACCATCCTACCGCGACTAACGGGTACAATCGATCAATGTACATTCGTTATTATCATCCCGAAGACGACCCGGCGCTGATGGCGTTGGAGCGGCTCAGCCCGCGTGGCCTGCCAGAGCCGTTTGTCCACTACCGGCGGCGTTTTATCGACCGCGCGGCGCTGTTTCCCGATCACCAGATGGTGATCGCCGAAGAGAACAGGCAGGTCGTGGGCTGCGCGGCGGTGTGCGTCAAACGGACTCACGTCGGCGCGCGGCCCGTGTCGCTGGGTTACGTGTTCGACGTGCGCACCCACCCCTCGATGCGGCGGCGCGGGCTGGGGACGGCGCTGGTCACCGCCGTGAGTGATTATTTGATCGGGCGCGCGGTGGATGGCGTCTACGCGCACATCGTCACCTCGAATATCCCCTCGCTGAGGCTGTTCGCCGGGCTGGGATACGAGCGCGTGCGCCAGATTCTGATGCTGACCTTCCAGCCATATCCCGCCTTTGACGTGCCGGACTGGATGCCGCGTCACGGCGACGATCATACCGCCGAGCGCGATATGATCCGCGCCGTGCACAGCGCCCGCGACATGTACGTGCCCGACGTCGCGGAACGCGTCAAGGATTTCGGTTTTGAGCGCTGGTCGCTCGACCTGGGCGGGGCCAGGGTGGCCGGTATGAGCCTGTTCGACCAGAGTTACGTCTTCCAGCAGTGGCCCGCCGAGCAGCCCTTCCCCACCGACGACGCTATGCGCGCGATGGGCAACAAGAGCCTGCGCCTGTTCGACGAAGTCGGCGCACACAACGCGCCGCTGCTGCAAACGATTTTTGATACGCTGCGCGACGCGGCTGTCACCGACAACGTCAACAAACTGACGCTGCTCATCGACCGCATGGACCGCATCCCCATTTTTCTGTTCTCCGAAGCGATCAGACAGATGGATTATTGGATGGTCTTCAAATCACTCAACCCGGACTGGATTCCCGAATGGCAGGACACGCCGATCTACGTCGATGCGCGCGAGCTGTAAACACAGTCACGCGCCGAAGCGCTCAGGTCCAGTGATCGTCCCCCTGAAGCAGGGCACGCAGGTGATTGATTTCACCGGCATGATACACGTCGTGCGCGATCACGATACGAATGATGTTGCGCGTGGGCAGAGTCCCGCCCCAGGCGACAGGGCGCTCGCGCTCCAGCTCAGCATCGTCGGGCAGCGCCCGCAGCGACACGATCCAGGCGTGATGCGCTTCCTTCAGCCACGTGAGCAGCTCCGCACGCGGGCGGGTGCGTGCGCCATTCGCCGGGACGAGAGGCGGCTGATCACCCTGCATCGTGCCCGGCCCGAACGCATAATCCTGGTACATCCATTTCGCCCACCCGACGTGTTCCAGGATGTCGGCAATCGAGCGTCCGCCACCCGGCGGGATCGTATCCCAGTCCTCATCACGCAGATTGTCCAGGTTCGCCATGAGCGAATACGCGGAATCGCCGTCGAAGACGTTTTCGCTGAACCAGATCAATGTGGTGATGGCGTCATGTTGAGCGTCCATCCGGTGCCCCTTTCGCTGCCACGATTTTCACGCTCATTGTAGCCCGCCGTAAGACGCTTGTCAGCAAATGACATAACGCATATACTGCACAGATAAACGAGCGTAGAGTGTGGGGGATTCCATCATGACCATGCAGAACCTCACCGGTCAGCACCTCGGCCAGTATGAACTGCGCGAGTTAATCGGGTCCGGCGGGATGGGGGCCGTGTATCGCGGCTTCCAGACCACGCTGGAACGCGCCGTCGCGATCAAGGTGCTGTCAACCGCGCTGGCCGCCGAGGCCGGTTATGTCGAGCGTTTTTACCGCGAGGCAAAAACGTCGGCAGCGCTCGAACACGCGCACATTGTGCCGGTGCACGATTTTGGCATCCAGCGTGACATCAGTTACGTGGTGATGCGCCTGCTGACGGGTGGTACCCTGGCCGAACGAATGACCCGCCAGGCCGATACCGGCAGGCCGCTGCCGTCCCTGGGCGAGATCGCCGGGCTGCTGCGCCAGCTCGCCAGCGCGCTCGATTACGCGCACAGCCAGGGCGTGATCCACCGCGACATCAAACCCAGCAACATCATGTTTGACAACCAGGGCAACGCTTACCTGGTCGATTTTGGCATCGCCAAGCTGCTGGCGGCGACCAGCGCGCTGACCGGCACCGGCACGACGATGGGTACGCCCGCCTTCATGCCGCCCGAACAGTGGCGATCAGAAGAACTGACGCCCGCCGCCGACCAGTACGCGCTGGGTGCGACGATCTACGCGCTGATGCTGGGCCGCATCCCCTACGAGGCGACCACGCCCTTCGGCCTGATGCACAAACACATGAACGAAATGCCGACTCCGCCGCACGTCGAACGGCACGACGTCCCGGAAGCCGTGTCGATCGTGATCGAGCGCGTGCTGGCTAAAACGCCGGAGCAGCGCTTCCCGACCGTCACGGCGTTCTCCCAGGCGTTTGACAAAGCGATCCAGGGGCAGACCGGGCAGCAGACCGGCTTTTTCACCATGTCGATGCCGCGCCCGCAAGCCCTGCCGCGCACGGTAATCGAACCATCCGGCCCCGACAATACAGCGCGGCCCACGCCGTCCCCTATACCGCCCGCCGCCAGCGCGGCCAGTACGCCACCCTCTGGTGGCGCGGCCAGCACACCACCGCCCGGACCCTACGCGGCGGACCTGTCCGTGCCGGTCCAGATCGGCCCGTCTCACCGTCCGGCCTACAAAAACCCGCTGGTGTGGCTGCTGAGCGCGGCCCTGGTCGTGGCGCTGGTGGTGATCGGCGTGCTGGCGACCGGCGGAAACGGTTCCGGCGGCACGACGAGCACCGCGACAGGTGCCCCCAGCGTCATTGCTGCCGGGGAAAATGCAACCAATGTGCCACCACCGGACACGGCACTGCCGACGAGCGCACCGACCAGCGCGCCCACCAACGCGGAATCCCCCACCGCCGCGCCGACCGAGATTCCGCCGGATACGGCGACCAGCGCCCCAATTGTCGCGGTGTTACCCAGTCACACGCCGCGCCCGACCTACACGCCAACGACCATCCCAACTGATACGCCGCCGCCCACCCAGCCGCCGACCCCGACCATACCACCGACATCGCCGCCCACAGCGACCCTGCCGCCCACCCCACCGCCGACAAGCCCGCCGACTTCGACGCCTATCGCCGTGGCCGAGTTTCCCGAAGGCGTGCCGGTCGCAGCGGTGAGCGCGGAAGGTGCGCTGCTGCGCGAGGGCCCGGCTGTTGACGCGCCGGTCGTGCGCGAGGCAGCTAACGAGCGGCTGGCAATCCTGGGCGTCACGCCGGACCACGAGTGGTACCAGATCGATCTGGGGGATCGGACCGCGTGGTTGCAGCAAACGCCCGCCGTGACGGTCGGCGGTGACCTGGACTCCGTGCCAGTTATCGGAACACTGCCCGGCGTCTTTTTGGAGATCAACTACACCACCGTCATCCGTGACGGACCAAGCTTCAACGCCCAGTCCCTGAATTCCGTCGACGCGGGGCGGTTACCAGCTACCGGCGTGAGCGAAGACGGGTACTGGTTCCGTGTCGAATGGGAAGGCCGCGAAGGCTGGATTCGCCGTTCCTCGTTCGTCACGATTGAGGGCGATCCCGACAGCCTGCCGGTTTTCATGCCGGAACGGCCCGGCGTCTTCTTGGAAGTCGGCAGCAGCGGCGTCATCATGCGCGAGGGGCCAAGCTTCAACGCGCCGCCGATCGATACGCTGTTCGACGTGCGCCTGCCCGCTACCGCCGTGAGCGAGGATCGTTACTGGTTCCGCGTCGAATGGGAAGGCCGCGAAGGCTGGATTCGCCGTTCCTCGTTCGTCACGATTG
>CAYMTN010000208.1:0-9699 GCA_964393335.1 uncultured Anaerolineaceae bacterium | reverse complement strand
ACGGTGCTGGTCAGCGATCTGAGTGACATCAGCCGGATCGAAAGCGGCCAGCTTCATGTCCAGTTGGGCAGGGTCGATCTGGTCGAGTGTATGTCCGTCGCCAAAGAAGGCGTGATGCACCAGATCGAGGCGCACAGGCATACGCTGGTCGAAGAGATTGCCGCCGATCTGCCACCGGTTGAAGGGGATCGCAGCCGCGTGGTGCAGGTGCTGATCAACCTGTTGAGCAACGCGTACAAGTATACGCCGGATGGCGGCACGATCCTGCTGCGCGCCTGGCAGGATGGCGACTGCGTCAGCGTGAGTGTAGCGGATACCGGTGTTGGGATGACAGTAGAGCAAATCGCCAGGCTTGGCACGAAATTCTGGCGGGCAGATAACGAGCACGTGACCCGCCAGCCGGGGACCGGCCTGGGACTGGCTATCACGCGGAACCTGCTGGCGTTGATGGGGGGCGATCTGTCAGTTGAGAGCGTGCCGGGTGAGGGCAGCACGTTTACGCTGCGGCTGCCGCTGTATGTAGACGACTCTGAGCCGTGATTCTGGATTGACGATCTAGCACACCTCATGCTACACTTCAACCCGTCATCACGCCTGAATGTGATGTGTGGGGCAGTGGCGGAATGGCAGACGCCGCGGACTTAAAATCCGCTGAGGTTAACCCTCGTGTGAGTTCGAATCTCACCTGCCCTATTGAGATATTATTCAACGTATTAGTCAAAAGGCGCCCGTTTTACCGGGTGCTTTTTTGTGAGACGGGGCGGGGTGCATTGACGGGCCATCCCTTCCGTGTTAAATTGTGCGTGGCAGCGCCTGATGGAACCAGCATGTTGAGGCCGATCACGATTGACTTCACGGATGCCGCCCTTTCTTATTGCGGGCATCCCTGTGCCTCACTGAGTTGTTCCTGCGGCCTGACACCCTTTATCCCGTTTTAGAGCCGTATCTTGCCGTCGATCTCGCTTCGCTGCTGCGCCCGCGCCATGACTGCTCAGATAGCGAAGAGTAGATGCTTTTCAAAACAACCTCGCCCCCCTTTATCTTTGGCGACGGTCGGCAGCTTATGGCTGAGGAGGCTCTATCATGAGTTTTGAATTCGCTCTGCGCCTCATCGGCATGATGATTTTTACCTTGTTGGGAGCGCTGTTAGGAACGGATTTATCGGACGCGCTCAATCTCCCCCCCGAAGCGACTGGCTTGACGTTTTCATTGATGGGTGCCCTGGCGGGCCTGATCGTAACACCCTGGATCACGATCTATCCGGCGCGCAGCATCCGGCGCATCATCATCCAGATGCCAGCCGAGAACCTGGTTACCTCGATTTTTGGCATGTTTCTGGGAATGGCGGCGTCCGCGATGTTGGCCTGGCCGCTGTCGCTGCTGCCGGAACCGTTCGGCCAGCTTCTGCCGACGATTGTTGCTATCACCATTTCGTATATCAGCGTCATGGTGTTTGCGCTGCGGGCGCAAGACGTGTTTTCGCTGTTTGGCGGGCTGCTGCGCGGTAACCCGACAACCCTGCGCATGATGACGGGCGGGTCAACTGCCGGAGAAGTGCTGCTCGATACCAGCGTGATTATCGATGGCCGAATTCTGGATATCAGCCAGACCGGCTTCATCCAGGGTGCGCTGCTGGTGCCGCGTTTTGTGCTGAATGAACTGCAACACGTGGCCGACTCGGCGGATATGCTGCGCCGCAACCGGGGAAAACGCGGCCTGGAAATTCTCGGTGATTTGCAGCAGTACAGCCGGACGCCCGTCCGCATTATCGATGACGACATCGAAGGCATTAACGAGGTGGATGAAAAGCTGGTGCTGCTGGCCCAGCAGCGCAGTGTTCCGGTCATGACCAACGATTACAATCTCAACCGTGTGGCCGAACTACAGGGCGTGACCGTGCTGAACATCAATGAACTGGCGAACGCGGTCAAGGCCGTTTATCTGCCGGGCGAAGTGATTGACATCCACATCGTCATGGAAGGCCGCGAGGCGGATCAGGGCGTGGCCTACCTGGAAGATGGGACAATGGTCGTGGTCGAAGATGGCAAGCGCCATATGGACCGCACGATTCCCGTGCTGATCACGCGTTACATCGTGACCAACGCCGGTCGGATGTATTTCGCTCAGCCGGAAGGGTCGCTGAGAAAGTAGCGCGTGTCCGGATGGAATATCGAACGGGGGCGCATCATAATCGTGCGCCTTCGTTTTTCCACGTCAGGCCTGATATTCCCGGACCTGCTTCATGTTCTGGTTTACCATGCGGAAGGCGCGTTGTTCGGCTTCGTACAGAATGTGCTCCTCATCCAGAGTCAGCAGTTCGCGGTCGCGCATCAGCAGTTGACCGTTGACGATCAGGTGCGATACGTCGGCACCTTTGGCCGTATGCACGAGGTTGGCGATCAGGTCGTGGCGCGGGCGCAGGTGCGGGCGATCCAGATTCACGAGCATCAGATCGGCGGGGTGACCAACCGCCAGCGTGCCGCTGCCCGTGAAACCCATCGCCTGCGCGCCGTTTTGCGTCGCCATGCGCAGCGCCGTATCGCCGGGCAGCGCTTCCGGGTTCTCTTGGGAGTATTTTTCCAGCCAGACTTGCTGGCGGAGCACGTCCCACATATCCATTGTGGCGTTGGAGGCGGGGCCATCTGAGCCGAGCGCAATCGCCGTGATGCCCGATGCTTGCAGGTCCGCGATCGGCGTGCGAACCGGCATCGCCAGCTTCATGTACGTGATCGGCGTGCGGACGATGGTCACGTCCTTTTCGGCCAGAATCGCACGATCATCCGGCGTCAGCGCGAGAAAGTGCGCGCCAATCGTCGGATGATCGAACACGCCCAGGGCATTCAACTGCTCGACCGGCGTCTGGCCGTAACGCTGGCGCGAGTTTTCGACCTGTTCCAACGATTCTGAACCGTGCAGGTGAATGGCCATGTGTGATGCGGCGGCAACTTCGACGATGTGCGCCAGAAACTCCGGCGGGCAGACGTAGGGCGAGTGGGGTCCCAGGCAGGTATGAATCCGGCCCCCGGCGGCGTTTTGCCACGCCTGGCTGAACGCGATCTGAGCATCCGCGCCCGGCCCGATCTCTTTATCGTCGCCGATGCCAAAGACACACCACGCCAACTGCGCTTTGAGTCCGCTTTGCTCGACGACTTCGGCGACGCGGTCCATGTAAAAATAATGGTCGTTGAACCCGGCTGTGCCGCTGCGGATCATCTCACAGGCAGCCAGCGCCGCGCCCCAATAGACGTCATCCGGCGTGAGGGCGCTTTCGGCCACCCAGATTTTTTCGTTCAGCCAGCGGGGGAAGGGCAGGTCCTCGGCCCAGCCGCGTTCAAACGTCATCGGGGAATGGCAGTGGGCGTTGAAAAAGCCGGGCAGCGCCAGGTGCCCGCTGGCGTCGATGATTTCGTCGGCCTGGGTATCTGCCGGTACGCTGCCGATATGCGCGATCTGCGTCCCGGTAATCAGGATATCGGTTTCGTGCAGAATCGTACCGCTGGCGTCGAGCGTGACCACGTCGGCATGTTTGATCCAGATAGTTCCCATGTAATGCTCCTTACAGGCGAGTTGGTTGGCTTCATGCATTGTACAGCGTCGAGTTTCCGCCGCCAACATGCGGGCTATCCCGCACCGGATTGTTGAATGTTACCCTTAACGCTCCCTGTACTTTGCGATACAATCTAGCATAGTTCTCACGTTGTTCCGGAATAACCAGGCTAAGGACAACTGCTATGGCACTGCAAATCTACAACGTCTTGCATCGTGAAAAAGAACCGTTTGAGCCGCTGCACGAGGGCAAAGTCAACATGTATGTCTGCGGCCCGACGGTCTACGACCACGCTCACGTGGGCCATGCCAAGACGTACGTTTCATTTGATGTCGTCGTGCGTTATCTGCGCTATCGCGGCTATGACGTGCTCTACGTTCAGAACCTGACCGACGTCGGCCATTTGTTGGATTCGGGCGAGGATCGCATTCTGAAGAAAGCTCGCCAGGCGGAATCCGGCCCGATGCAGATCGTCGAAACCTACGCGCGCAGCTACTTTGCCGACATGGATGCTCTGGGTGTCACCCGGCCCGACATCAGCCCGCGCGCCAGCGGCCACATTCCCGAACAGATCAAGATGATCGAGCGGCTCCTGGAAAAAGGGTACGCGTATATCTCGGATCAGGGCAACGTCTATTTCGACGTGTATCGCTGGCCGGAATACGGCAAGCTCTCGAATCGCCGCCTGGACGAGCAGGAGGCCGGATCGCGCGAAGATGTACGTGACGACAAGCGGCACGCGGAAGACTTCGCGCTGTGGAAGATGGCCGAACCAGAGCATATCCTGCGCTGGGACAGTCCCTGGGGTGTCGGATACCCCGGCTGGCACGTCGAATGCTCGGCGATGGCGCAGAAATACCTGGGCGATACGTTCGACATCCACGGCGGCGGCGTGGACAATATCTTCCCGCACAATGAATGCGAGATCGCGCAGAGCGAGGCGGCGAATGATGCCCCCTTTGCGCGTTACTGGATGCTGGTCGGCAGCCTGACCGTGCCGGACGAATTTGGCGTTCCGGTGAAGATGTCCAAGAGCCTCGGCAATTTTTACACGATCAAGGATGCGCTCAAGCTGCACCGGCCCGAAGTGCTGCGCGCGTTTATCCTGACCAGCCATTATCGCAACCCGGTTGTTTTCACTGAAGACGCACTTGACAGCGCGCGTAAAGGCTGGGAGCGTATCAATGGGGCGGTGCGTCTGACGCGGGAAAAGCTGCGCCAGGCCGAAAACGGAGACGCCGGGAATGCCTTTTTGGAGACGCTTGATAAGGCCCGGCAGCAGTTCATCGACGCGATGGATGACGATTTTAACGCGCCGGGCGGGTTGGCAACGCTGCACGACTTGACGCGCGAAGTCAACACCTTGCTGAACAGCGGACAACCTGTCGGAAGAGCGGTACTTGAAGCGATTGATGGCATCTACCGTGAGTTGGGCGGTGACGTGCTGGGCATCGTGCCGGATGACATGGCGGCGGCGGGCGGAGCCAACGCCGAACGCGAAGCGCAGTTGATCCGCTTCCTGATCGAGATGCGTGCCAACGCGCGGGCCAAAAAGGACTTTGCAGACGCGGACCGGATACGGGATCAACTGGCCGAGATCGGCGTGACGCTCGAAGATCGCGCGGATGGCACCGTCTGGCGAGTTGATTAGCGGATACGCGAGCAATCGGATGTGTTACACAGGGCGCAGCCACAGCGCCTTGTGCGGGTTTGCCTGTGCAGAACTGATAGGATGTTATGTATGGCCGAATATCTCTATGGCCGGTGGCCGGTGCTCGAAAGCCTGCGTGCCGGACGGCGAAATTTCCAACAACTGCTGCTGGCAGAGGGCACTGAGGACAAGGGGATCGTCGAGACTATTCTTGCCACTGCTAAGGAACGCGGGGTGAACGTGCGCCGTGTCCCGCGCCGCGTGATCGATGACCTGTCGAAAAATGCCAACAATCAGGGCGTGGCGCTCCGTGCGGGGGAATACCCCTACGTGGAACTGGAGACGATCCTGGGCGTGGCGAAACAGCGCGACGAAAGGCCTTTTTTGCTGATTTTTGACCTGCTTCAAGACCCGCAGAATGTCGGGGCGCTGCTGCGCGTTGCCGATTCGGTGGGTGTGCACGGGATCGTGCTGCAAGAACGGCGCGGCGTGAACGTGACGCCCGCCGTGACCAGCGCCTCGTCAGGCGCGGTCGAGCATTTGAACGTGACGATTGTGACCAATCTGGTAACCGTCATGCGCCGCTTGAAGGAGGAAAACGTGTGGCTGGTCGGCCTGGACATCGGGCCGGATACGGTAACGCTCGATAAGGTCGATCTGAACATGCCTCTGGCCTTGGTGATGGGCAGCGAGGGCGAAGGACTGCGCCGCCTGGTGCGTGAGACGTGCGACATGCACATTACCCTGCCGATGCGCGGGCACGTGTCGAGTCTTAACGTGGCGACTGCCGGGTCGATTGCGCTTTATGCGGCGTGGCAGGCGCGTGGTTGGCAGGGATGGACACCGCCCGCAGCATCCTGATCGTATGACAGGTGAGGTTTCGCAGCGGCGCGTCAGCCAGGCGTAACTATGCGTGAGTCGGCAAGGTATGCTATAAATAGAGTATAAAGAAGCCGAATCCCGGCTCCATCGTGAACCAACACTCGATTTGAAGGGCTAACAACCGTCTGTGACGGCCGCCCACCTATGTATAGAGGTTCAGCCATGTAACCGGGATAGAGCTTCTTTTTCCGTGCCTGGGTATCATTGAAGAGCCTCCTAACTGCGCGGCACGTTGTCAGCCAGACGGTGGGCGTTCATCAAGCAACCGGGTTTCGGGTACGGTAAGCTTTTGACAGGCTACTGTCACAGTGTTACGATTCGATAGACGCGCAAATTAGTACGATTAACGCAGACCGGGGGGAATGTGTACTCGCCGGGCTTTTTCGCGTATCTTGCCGGGTGAGAGACGGGCACAAAACCTGTTGAGGTGGAGCTGGCGCAATGTATATTCGGCGGGACAAATCTAATTTGCACTTTGGCCGCCAGGCACGGCGCGGCAATGGCACGACCCTGCTGCTCGTCTGGGTTGTGACAATGGCGGTTGTACTGGGCATTATCTGGCGTTTCAACTCCGTACAGAGCTGGGTGCTGGCTGGTGTCGGCGCGGAACCAACAGCGACCCTGGATTCGGTCACGTTGGCCCAGTTGGGCGAGCGGGCGTACCTGATCGGCGACGTTGAATCGGCGATTGGGTACTACGGGCGGGCGGCGGAGCTTGCGCCGGATAACATCGACATCCTGTTCGAATACGGGCGGATGCTGGTCTATCGCAGTTATGCCGGGCGGAGTTATGTGTACCGGGCCGAACAGGCGCTGCAAGTAGCCCAGCAGGCGGTCGCCGTCGATAAGAACAACGCGCGCGCGCAGGCGTTATTGTGTTTGGCGCTGCTCGAAAATGGCCGGTCAGACGAAGCGATTGGGGCCGGGCTGCTGGCTGAGCAGTTGGCCCCGGATTACGCGGAGGCAAAAGCGTACCTGTCGATGGCTTACCGTGATGCAGGTCGCCCGAACCAGGCGTTCCAAAAGGCCGACGAAGCCGTGAAGGCTGATCCGAACAGCCTGGATGCCCGGCGCGCGCTGGCGATCAGCCTGGCCTATGTGGGCGAATATGACGCGGCCATCCAGCAGTACGAACGCGCGATTCAGATTCACCCGCGTCTTGACGCCCTGTACTTCGAGTTGGCGTTGTACTACAAGTACCAGGAAAACTACGAGGCTGCCATCGCTGCCTACGATCAGGTGTTAGCCATGGAGCCAGAAAACGTCAAGGCGTACACGCGCAAATGTGAGACCTACTTCACGATGCGCGAGGACGCGATGGCGCAAGAAGCATGTGACCAAGCGATTCAGCTTGATCCGACCTATCCTGAAGCATATCGCCAGTTGGGCATGGTGCGGTATACACGCCGTAACTACGAAGGGTCCATCGAGGCGTTTGCCGAATGTGCTACGCTGCAAGAGGATCAAGGCGTCCCGCTGCTCGACCGAGAGATTCAGTGTTATTACATTCGCGGGCTGGCCTGGGCGTTGCTGGCGCGCTGCGATCAAGCCTGGCCGGTGCTGCAAACGGCATTGGAAATGCGCCCTGACGAACAGATCAAGGGTTTGATCAACCAGGGGTTGATGCTGTGTGTAGATAACGAGCCGGGATACGACGTGAATGATATTCCCACGCCGGTACCGAACACGCCCGTTCCTCCCGAACCAATCGGCGTATTCTAGAGGACGGCCATGTATTTACGCACGCCAAAACGCTACCGGCCCGGTCGCCGCCGCCAGTTGCGTCTCTTTTCGGGACGCACTGTGTTGCTGCTGCTGTTTGTCCCGGCGCTGGCAGCTATCGGCTGGCTGATTTGGGAAAACCAGGAACAGGTGCGTTCGTCGGTTGTGCCCCAGATTGAGAATCTGGCTGGTGCTGTGCAGACGCAGGTTGCTCCGGCGCCAACCCCAACCGCTACGCCGAATCTGGTCGTGGCGGAAGCGGGCTGCACGAACGCGTACCGTCAGGGCGACGTACAAGAAGCGATTAAACAGTGTACTGTGCTGGCGCAGGGACGCCCAAACGATATTTCTCTGCACTACCAGATCACGCAGATGCTGATTACGACCTCCAACTTCGGGCGTGATTCAGACCAGATGGCGCTTGCGCTGGAGTTTGCCGGTAAGACGGTAAACGCCAACCCGGAGGCACCTGATGGATGGGCTGTGCGCGCGATGGCGCTCGACTGGCAGGGTGATTACGGCGCTGCCCTGGCTTCGGCGCTGCACGCTAAGGCGCTGGATGCGAAGTTCGCGCCAACCTACGCGTTCTTGGGCGAGATTTATCACGATCTTGGGCAGGACGATATGGCGATGACCTATCTGAACCAGGCGCTGGAGCTGGACACTGGCGGTATCGCGGTGGCGTATACATTCCGTACGCGCGGACTGGTATATTCCGACCAGGGACTCTGGGAGGACGCGATCCAGCCGTACCTGGCAGCCCTGCAAAACGCCCCTAACCAGACGTATATTGCTATCGAACTGGCGAACAATTACGTGGCGCTGGGCGAGATTGACAAGGCGATCCAGGTGTTAGCCGCCACTCTGGAAAAGAATCCGACAGATACCGCCGTGTTGTTTGCCCTGGGCAACTACCAATCACGTAACGGCAACGTGGACCGCGCTTATGAATACTACCGTCGCTGCCTGGATATCGACCAGAACAACGTGCCGTGCCTGTCATACCTGGGTGGGCTGCAATGGAGCGATGGTGATTTTGTGACCGCCTCAGTGAACCTGGAACGTGCAATAGAATTAGGGTCCGACGATCCGGACGATTATTTCCAGCTCGGCCATTCACAGGCTGCCATTGGGCGCTGCGATCTGGCCGTGCCGTATCTGCAGCAGGGCTACCAGATCGCCCTTCAGCGGGATGATGCACGGCGACAAGCGCAGTTCGTCAATGCGTTACAATCGTGTGGGGTGCGGGCGAACCAACCACTCAGTTCGACCGGTGATTCAGGGGACCAATAAGGCCGTTTCGACGGCGGAATTTCATATAAATTTCTAACGATTTTCCGTTAGCAGACTCCGCGTGAGAGTGCTAATTTGTGCTTGACAGTGCCTGCGGTTGCTGGTAATATCAAGCATGGATTAGCACTCGTCATGTTAGAGTGCTAATTGCGCGATAACGAATGAGACTGTGGTTCATTACCCGGTTTATCTAAGGAGGCATGGAATGGCTCTGAAACTGCGTCCCCTGGGAGATCGTGTTGTCATCGAACCAACCGACCGCGAAGAAACGTTTGCCGGTGGTGCGCTTGTTCTGCCCGAAACGGCCAAAGAAAAACCGCAGCAGGGTCAAATCCTGGCTGTAGGTCCGGGCCGGGTCGATGACAATGGCAAGCGGATTGCGATGGATGTGAAGTCTGGCGACACGGTGCTTTTTGCGAAGTACGCCGGGACCGAGATCAAGGTTGACGGCAAAAAACTGTTGATTCTGAAGGAATCGGATATTCTCGCCGTAGTGGAAAACTAACCACGAGAATGCCAATTACGTTTGCATAAGGAGACGTAAAAACTATGCCAAAGCAACTGGTATTCGATCAAGAAGCGCGCAACAGTCTGAAGGCCGGCA
>CAYMTN010000207.1:0-9704 GCA_964393335.1 uncultured Anaerolineaceae bacterium | reverse complement strand
GCGCGATGCGGTGGTGATTTTCGGTATCGGTGTGCGTGAACAGGTCGTAGCTGATGCCCATCGCGCGCTGCGTCTGCAAAAATCGCTGGTGATAAAACTCGAAGACCTCGCGCGGCGTGAGTCCGAGTTTGTCCGCCTCGACCGTGATCGGCGTGCCGTGCGCGTCGGAACCGCTGACCATCAGCACGTGGTTGCCTTTCAGCCGGTGATAACGGGCGAAAATGTCGGCGGGCAGGTACGCCCCCGCCAGGTGCCCGGCGTGCATATCGCCATTGGCATAGGGCCAGGCAACAGAAACATGAATGTACTCAGGCATAATATCCCCTTTGTGCGTGTAAGGTCCGCAGACCACCGGACATTGTAACAAGCAGGCGACCAAAACAAAAAACCGCCGATGTTGTATCGACGGTTTGCTTGCCGTGGTCCTTCGGGCGGATGTGCGGCGCTAGCCAGGCACGCACCGCCATCGCCGGAGACTATCCGACCACGGCAAGCGCGGCATCCGCATCATAACGCTCTGGGCGTCGTGCAAAATCAGGGTGATGTTCATGCTGTCAACTATATGCATTTTCGCGGCGAATGTCAACGGTTGCGGCAAAATTGGGAGTGGCAAAAGGGCCGGGTATGGAAGGTATGCCTTCCTTCATAAGCTGTTGGGTGAAGTTATGAAAAAAGAATACTACTTCAAGCACACGCTAAGTCAAGCTCCCAGCAGACGGATGGTGGTATTGCAGCGTTCGCCGCCCAACAGGTACGCCGCCGTGATCGTCACTTCGACTTGCTGCCCCAGCAGCGTACCGAACAGTTCTTGCTGGAAATTTTTGCAGCAGTAGTTGCACAACGCGAGCGGCGGGTTAGGGCGATCAGCAAACGCACAGGCGCAACCCTCGACTTTTCTCCCGGTCAGAATGAGCATGGAACGATCCTCGGCAAATTCGAGTCGCTCCCAATACTTGGATGCGTGCTCGACATTGATCCTGTCCAAAAAGGCCTGAACATTCCCTTTGTATGATTCAATCCATGCATCGAGCTTACGGGCGTAAAAACATTCATGTCCCAATCGAGTGAATATAGTTTCTTTGACTGGTTCGCTTTGGGAAGCATCAATAAACGCGAGGATATTCGTCACCTGTTCCTGGTTCATATCCTGAGGGATGTTGGTCATCACATAGTTCCTGTCTTGTTGGGAGGAATCAAATCTACTGGCGGGAAACACCATCACCAGAAGCCGGACTATACGCCTTTGGCACCCGGAGCAGAAAACATAGTATGCGCTGCCGCATACTATGCGGTGGCGCATGTTCGCGCGCGAACACCGGCTCCGATCGGGCGCGCGGCTTGCTAACAGCCGTGCGGCACGGAGATATTCGGCAGCGTACCCAGCTCCGGGATATTCAACTCGTAATGCAGATACAACGTGCCGGAGACGGTGCTCGACGAATCCTGGTTGGCCCATAGCAGGTAGACCTGCTCGACCGTCGCCGTCACGTCGTACCGCACGACGGCGCGCACGTCGGGCGCAACCCACAGATCGGCGGCGATCGTCACGCGGCTGTTGGCAACCTGGTGCACGGCGGGCAGGCGCACGTCTTCGGGCGTGAACGTATACTGCCAGGTGGGCAGGTTTTCGATCTGCTGGCGGTGACCGGTCGGTTGCGCCGTTTTCACGCCGCCGATCAACTGCCCCGCCGACAGGTCGGCAATCGCGGAGCCGCCCATCGTGCCGCCTTCGTCCACCGTGCAGCGCCCGTTCACGTCCACGATGTAATAATCGTTGCTGAAGCGCACACCTTCCAGGCGCAGCAGCGCGTTTTCCGGCAAAAAGGCCGCGCCGGTCGCCTCCAGCACGACGCGCCGCGTCTGGCCCAATTCGTTGGCCTGGACCTGGACCTCAAACGTGCCTTCCGCCGTCTCGCCGGACGTATCAAACACGCCGTCGAAGCTGCCGCTGACCGTGTACGTCCAGCCGGGCTGATCCGCCAGAAACGCGTCAATCGGGTCAAGCTGCAACCTGTCATAACCCGGCGGGGGCGCGTTTTGGGTGAGGAACAGCGCCGTCGGCAGTGTATCAAAACTGGCAATCGTCGGCACGGTCATGGTATCCGACCCGGACGACGTACACGCCGCCAGGGCGATCAACACGATGACGACAACGCCGCCGCACCGCGAATAGTGTGCTGGCTTCATGGTATCCATCCCCACATGGGCCTCAACGGTTTTGTGCCAGGATTATAGCCTGTTCAGGCCCTGTGACAACAGCCAGCGCCCTCCGGCACTGCCGCCGGGCGGCAGTCTACGAGGCGCGGCGTTCCGGCGGCGAATCGGGCCCGATTCGCCGGTAATAGCCCAGGACACATTCACGATTGCATGCAAAGTTATCTAGAGATAATAATAGTTATTACAAGATCGGGACGTCTTTTGTTGAATTTTCACTGTTTGAATTGCTTTAGAGTCTGATTAAAAATCTATTTAATTTGCGTGGATCATGTGAATATTGATAAAATTTCCTTACGTAGGGCTACCTTTTCAACACGATTTGAAGTATAGTAGTAGCAATTGGGCTAGAATCGTGTGTGTGATGGTGTGTCACATTGTTATTAACGGTTCTATTTAGTTGACGTGAGCAGCAAGGGGTCGTAAGACTTCTTGAGGCAGGCACGGGGGCAGGGATAGATGCGGGTACAGGAACGCTAGTTTTGTTGACGGCACGATCACAGTACCTGGCCATAATTTGTAACCGCACTGAAGATCTCGCAAGGAAGGTTATATGTCTACATACCTGGAACGGGTAGCGGAAACCACTTATACCCAATTCGAAGATAAGATGCGTGGCAAACCGCTGGTCATCATCTACCCCCGACATCGCAGCCGCAGCGCATTGGTTGCCATGTTCCTACAGTACTATCAACAAAGTGTTCTGTATTATGTCCTGACGGAGACAGAGAACACGCTCAAAACCTGGCTGGAACACATGGCCGACGATCCGGTGTTCCCTGCCGGGTTTGGCACTCAGACCCGTGCCGCGCTGCAATCACGGGCCACCCCCGAAGACCTGGCCGCCGCATTCGGTGCCGATCTGTTTACCCTGCGCTCCGATCCGTTCATGCTGCTGCTGGATACCTTCGACATGTTGACGTTCGATAAATCAGCCGATCGTTTTTTCCGCGCGCTGCCGGATAAAATGCCCAGCCATGCCCAGATCGTGATCAACGCACGGTTGTTGAAGCTCGAACCCTGGAACGACTTGATTCATGCGGGCAAAGCGGGCATCGTGGGCAACGAAGAAGCGCTCACCGGCGGTATCTACGGCGAAGACCCGAAACTTGGGCAGTTAGAGGTGTTTGCCCTCTCCGGCGGTCACGTTTACATCGACGGTCACCCGGTCACAAGCTGGGATGGCTCGCTGCCGCGCCACCTGTTCTATTACTTTGTCGATCACCCGATGGTCACGCGGGACGAGATTTTCTCCGTCTTCTGGCCGCACATGTCGGTCAAAGAGGCCACCAACGTCTTTCACGTGACCAAGCGTAAGATCAGCGAACGCCTGGGGCATGAGTTGACCAACTATTCGAGCGGTTTTTACATCCACTCGCCGAACCTGTCGATCCATTACGATGCCCATACGTTTGAAACAGCCGTCGAAGAGGCAATCGAGCTGGAGCAGCAATCCCCGGCGAACTGGTACCTGGCCGTGCAGCTTTACCGCTCGGAATACCTGCCCTACATCCACACACCCTGGGTCAAGGCCCGCCGCGATGAACTCAAGCACAAGTACGCGCAGGCGTTGATCGGGTTGGGCCGTTATCACCGGGGCATGGATGAACTGGACGCGGCATTGGGTTACCTGCTGCGCGCGCTGCGCGAAAAACCGGACTGGGAAGACGTTCACCAGGACGTGATGATGATCTACTACCAGCAGGGGCGGCGCGACGACGCCATCGAGCAGTATAAAATGCTGCAAAAAACGCTTCAGACCATGTTTGGCATCCAGCCCAGCAAGGATACGCGCCACCTGTACGACGTGATCCGGGCCGTGTAGTGCCTGCTCCGCGCCAATTCGTGTTATACTACGCAGCGCCGTTTATGGGATAAACGGCGCTCGTTTTGTATTGGATCGCGGAGTGACGAGTCTGTGACACGCCCCCAGCCCAAACCCACCGTGCGCCGGGTGCCGGACGGCCCGCACACCCTCACCATCGAAATCACGCGCGACCGGCGGCTGCGCACATCGGTACGCTGGACACTCAAACACGATACCGTCCAGATTCGCGCCCCGGAGCACATCTCGACGCGCGAGTTAGACCGCCTGACGGACGACATCATCGCCCGCGTGCTCAAACAACGGGCCAGCACCCGTGAGCGCAATGACTACGAATTAGAACACCGCGCCGGGGCCATCAACCGGCGCTATTTTGGCGGTGAGCTGCGCTGGCATACGATCCGCTGGGTCAGCAACATGACCAAGCGCCTGGGAAGCTGCACGTCCGGCGGCTCGACCGATGGCGACATCCGCATCAGCGACCGCATCAAGCTGTGGCCTGACTACGTGGTCGATTACGTGATCGCGCACGAGTTGGCCCACCGCAAATTCCCGAATCACAGCGCGGCGTTTTGGGACTACCTCGCGTCATACCCGCACACGGAGCGCGCCAGGGGTTTTATCGAGGGCATCGCGTTTGCCGACGGCAGCGACCCGGATAGTTTGATCTGACCGGCTGGAAAAAACCGGCTGGCGGCGTGGTGCCGATCCGTAAATCGCTCTCGTAGGGACGGCGCTTGCCGCGCCCAGCCAATTTACAGATAGGGTGTTAGTGCCGCACGACCACGTCGCAGGGCATGAGCGTGCTTTCGTCCGGCAGCACGACCAGCAGCCGGATCGCGTAATATCCGGCGGGGCGATTCGTCAGGTCAACCGGTTCTTCGGTCAGCAGATCGTTGACAATGGGCGGTTCGGGGATGCTCTGGTTGTAGGGAGCCGAGCGCACGACGTCCCACGCGGACGGGACTACCGCCAGGTTAAAGGCGCGCCCGATATACCCGATCTCGATCCGGTACGACCACATATCCGGGTCCTGTGCCGTGCCGTAGATCGAGAACTGGTCGCCCACGATGTCCCCCTGGACCGGCTGTGTAATCTGCGCGCCGGGTACCAGGCACGAGGTAAAAAGCTGGTCGGGTGTGGCGGCAGGCGTCGGCGTGGGGGTAACATCCGCCACCGCCGCGCCGCCGGACGAGAACAGCGCGCCGAGATCGTCCCAGGCGTGCGGCGTGATAAACGCATAGATGATCACCGCCACGTTGATCGCCAGCACGATCCCCAAAAACGCCAACAGGCCGGCATACGGCCCGCGCCACAGCCCGACCAGCGTCAGCCAGGTCGGCTGTAACGCACCCAGGCCGTGCCGTTTGAGCCACGCCGACACCGCCAGCCAGTATGGTTCGGCCAGCGCCGCGTCGCCGGGCCGGTGCCGCGCTGGCGCATCACCGGCGAAGGGGTAACCGCGCGGGGCCTGGTCGGCGACCTGCTCCCACCAGGGGCGGTTGGGATCGTAGTACGGCGCGCGGAACGGGCTGCGATACCCGGCGGAGGCGGCGGGCTGCGAGGGAATATGCGGCCAGCGCAGTTGATCGTATTCACGGCGGCGGGCGGGCTGGCGCAGCACGTCATACGCTTCGTTGATCAACTGGAGCTGTTCCGTCGCCCAATCGGCACGCTGCGGATTCAGATCGGGGTGGACCTCGCGCACGCACCGCCGGAAAGCCAACCGTAACTGGTCGGGGGTCGCCGCAGCGTCCACGTCCAGGATAGCATAATAGTCCCGCAGGGGATCATACGTGATCTTGCGGCGCATAGGGTGTCACTCTCCGCCTACCGGCGACCGAATTTGCGCTCCGCTTCCTCAAATTCGTCCGGGTCCACTTGCAGCATCACCATGCCGCAGTGGCGGCACACCAACGCGCTGACGTTCACCAGCCGTTTGAAGGGCCGCAGCAAGCGCGAAATTTTGGCGAGCTTGAGCGCACGCGGCACCAGTTGAAGCTGGCGGAACTTGTCGCTGTAATCGATCAGGTAGGCCGACGCCAGGTCGGTCTTGCCACAGCGCGGGCACTGCCATTGATTGTACCCGGTCAGCGACGCGGTGCCCGCTTCGGGGATCGATACAGGCGGGGCCACAGCGGGCGGTTTGTTGCCAGGCAGGTCAGACATGAAGACACGCTCCCTTTCCCAATTGTGTACGCTTGCTGGTTGTCAGTTGTCCGCAACCGGTCATCGTGATCCACCTCCCCCGATTATACACAACATTTGGGCCGCATTCGCGCCGCGAACCTGAAATTCGCGTGAAAGCGGCTCACAACTTTTCGCCGGGCCGCGCGTATTAGTGGGTAGAAAAGACACGGTGACACGTCCAGAGACAACCATACCGGGCTGATCGCTGGTTGCTGATCGTTATTTTCAGAGGCGTTTCCTACGTCACCATTCGCGGCGGCACATCACAGGGATGAATAACCAGGGCGCAGGCGAACCGCCGGTTCGGCAGCAGCGCCCCACCAGGTTCTCGTTTTTGGCTGATCGCTGAATGCTGATGGCTGAAAGCTATTTTCAAGGAGATAACCACGATGTGTGCATCACGTGACAACCGCGCCATGATCGCGGTGGGTTTGATTGGTATAGGTGTGATGTTTTTCATGGGGATCGGGCTGTTGTGGCCGATGTTTATCCTGGTGCCGGGCCTGATCATGCTGGGCATCGCGCTGGGCGGACGGGTCGGGGCTGCCGCGCTGGCGATCCCCGGCATGCTCGTCAGTGGAACCGGTGCACTGCTGTTCATGACCAACGTCACCGGCTACTGGGAAAGCTGGTCGTACATCTGGACGTTGTACGGCGTGTTCCTGGGTATGGGCTTCATGCTGATGGGCCAGAAGTTCGGCGAACCGTCCCTCCAGGGGATCGGTCGCGCATTCGTCTACGCCGGGCTGGCCGGGTGCGCAGCATTCGTGTTTTTCTTCGAGATAATCATCGGCATCAGCGGCGGGCCGGGACCGGTGGGCGCGCTGCTGTTGATCGGCGCTGGCCTGTACCTGCTGTCGCGCGATGACACCGGCCAGCATTTGATGGCGGCCTTCCGCTCGGACGCCAAGTCGAAGCGCAAACCTAAGGCCAAACATGACGAAAAACTCTTCACCGGGCCGGTCGTCTACGGGACGCGTGTAAAATCGCGCGATACATCACGCCTGACTCAAACCGGGCCGGATGACGGTCCGGGGTGACCGCATCCCAATCGAGTTGGGGCCTGGCCGAATACGCGGCGGGGCCGCCGTCCTGGTTCGGCGAGCGCCGGGCCTGATCGGTCCCACTCCCGCCAGTTGCGCCCGCAGGGCAATATCGTGCGTGGGCGGAGGATTTTCCTCCGTCCACGTTTTGTTGTAAAAAGACTTTTCGAGGTTTTATAGTCCTATTTACACAAAAATGATTTATGATAAGACTACTATGCTGAAAAATGACCTTTAGAGGAGGGTCCCATGAAGATCGCGCGTTATTGGGTCGTGGTTGCCAGCGTTTTGCTGCTGGCGCTTCCCTGGATCGGAATCGGGTCGAGCGCGGCGCAAGGCGAATCGACCGTGTCGCTGGAGCCGGTAACCGTTGGAGTAGGCGAGACCGCGCTGCTTAATGGCCGGATCATATGCGCTGCCAGCGGGTGCGGTGGGTTCAAGTTGACGATCAATTTTGATCGCAACATGCTTCGCATTAACCGTGCGATCATCGGCCCGTACCTGGGCGGCAGTGTCTTCGAAGCCGAAAACACCGTCGATAACGCCGCCGGTCAGGTGCGGCTGGTCGCGGCAGCCATGTCACCGCCGCCCGCCGGAGCAGATACGATCCTGTTCCAGCTTGAGGTAGGCGGCCTGCTGCCGGGCATCGCCATGCTGGACTTCGCCCAACTCGAGATCACCGACCTGGATGGTAACCCGGTGCCATCCAGCGGGCAGGGAGCAAACGTGACGGTGGTCGAAACCGGCAAGATCGCGTTTTTCTCACCGCCGAGCAACAACTGGGAGGTCGCGTTCGTCTCGGAGCGTGACGGCAACCCGGAAATCTACGCGATGGCTGCCGATGGCAGCAACGTGCGCCGCCTGACCGATAACCCCGCGCTGGATGACGAGCCGACCTGGTCGCCGGATGGGAGCCAGATCGCGTTTTTCTCCCAGCGTGACGGCAACGCCGAAGTCTACGTCATGGCCGCCGATGGCAGCAGCGTACGCCGCCTGACCGATAACCCGGCAGACGATTCGTTCCCGGCCTGGTCGCCGGATGGGAGCCAGATCGCGTTCACCTCGACGCGTGATGGCAATCAGGAAATCTACGCGATGAATGCCGACGGCAGCAATGTGCGCCGCCTGACCAACGACCCGGCTGGCGATGCCTACCCGGCCTGGTCGCCGGATGGGGGCCAGGTCGCGTTCGTCTCGACGCGCGATGGCGCTGCCGAAATTTACATGATGAACCCGGACGGCAGCAACGTGACACGCGTCACGAACCTGTTCGGGGCGAATGGCTGGTACCCGGCCTGGTCGCCCAACGGCATGCTGTTGAGTCTCAGTACCGAACGCGACGGCGCCGCCGATCTGTACATCATGGATTGGCAGGGCACCAACCCCCGCCGGTTGACCGAGCGCAGCGACCGCGTGACGTCGTCTGACTGGTCGCCGGACGGGCAGTGGATCGCGTATATGGCGAGCTACACGGACAACGCCGATCTGTACGTGACAGACATCAACGGGTCGTACATCTTCCGCCTGACGGATAACCCCGCCGAAGACTACGCGCCCGACTGGCGGCCCCTGGGTACGGCACCGTGCATCGTCCGCACCGACCGCGAGGAGGTCGAGGTGCGGGTCGGGCCGGGCGAAAACCGCAGCGTCTTCACTACCCTGCCGTCCAACCAGGATTTCCGCGTGATCGGGCAGGCCCTGGATGGTCAGGGCAACATCTGGTATGAACTCGATAAGGACCAGATTCCCGGCAGTGAAATGGCTAACAGCCTGTGGGTCAAAGCGGCGGACATCCAAACCAGCGGAGATTGTGGTGCAACGCCGCGCGTCGAAGCGCCGCCGATCATTCCCGGCGGGCCGCCGCCCGGCCAGCCGACCCCCTCGACTGGTTACGGGCCGTGTGGTTCGTGCGACACCTGCGGCCATCCCGGCGAATGTATCACCACCCCGGACGGGCAGTGCGTGTGGGATCCCGCGACCTGCCACGAACCCGACGATCACCCCGGCGACGGGTGTTACACGCTCAGCCTGAGCGTGGAACCGACCTCACCCGTAGCCGGACCACCCGGATCGATCACGCCGCGACCAGGGCCGAACTGCCCAACCGGCGGTGGCTATCTGCCAGGCACGTCGGTCACGCTCGTAGCGAGTCCGAATTCGGGCTGGCAATTCAGCTATTGGTCAGGGTCGTGCCCCGGCGCGGGCGGCACCTCGAACCTGATCACGATCACGATGAACAGCAGTTGTTCCGCCGTCGCCCATTTCGTGCACTAGCGGATCGTCTCGTCCGCGGGGCGTTTCCAACCGGCAGCGCCCCGCCTGGCGGCCCGCACACAACAAACCAGCCGCGAGTGATCGACTCGCGGCTGTTGTGATGTGGCGGGGAGGACAGGATTCGAACCTGCGAACCGGGATTAGCCGGTTAACCGCTT
>CAYMTN010000206.1:0-9710 GCA_964393335.1 uncultured Anaerolineaceae bacterium | reverse complement strand
TACATGGTGGGCGCGCTGGCACGTTTCAACCTGAAGCACGAACAACTCCACCCGCGCGCCAAAGCTGCCGCCGAACACCTGGGCCTGAATGCCCCGTGCTACCGGCCTTTCATGAACAGCGCGGCGCAAATCGTGGAAATTGTGCAATGCGTGGATGATGTGATCATGCTGCTGGATACGCTGCTGGAGCGCGGTGTCGAGCTGGAAGAGCCGGCCCCGGTCCAACTCCAGACGGGCGCGCGCGGCGTCGGTGCCTGCGACGTACCGCGCGGCATCTTGTTCCACGAGTACCAGATCGGTGCCAATGGGTTGATCGAAGAAGCGAACTGCATCATCCCAACGGGGCAAAACCTGGGCAACATCGACCGGGATATGCGTGCACTGGTGCCAACGATCCTGACTGAGTCGGAAGACTCGATCCGGCACAAAATGGAGATGCTGGTGCGTGCTTATGATCCGTGCATTTCGTGCTCGGCGCATTTCCTGAATGTCGAGTTTGTCGGCAAATAACGAGATCGTGTGCGGGAGTCAAGCGAAGCGTTCCTGAGAACGCTTCGCGCCCCCTACACCCACCTCAAAGGACCGCGCTCGACCATGCCAGGGACCGGGAACGACACACTCATCCTGGGAGTCGGCAATCCGCTGATGGCAGACGATGGGATCGGCGTGCTGACCGTACAGCACCTGCTCGCCCGCACCGACCTGCCGCCGCACGTTACCGTTGCAGACGGCGGGACGGACGGCCTCGGTTTGATCCCGCTCATGGAACCGTACCGCCGCGTGATCGTGGTGGATGCCGTACCGATGGACCTGCCAGCGGGCACGATCCGGCGTTTTACCTGGCAGGAAGCCCGGTTTTTGAGTCATGCCAGCACGCTGTCCCTGCACCAATCCGATCTGACCGATGCGTTGGTGCTGGCCGAGACGCTCGACTGCCTGCCACCAGAAGTTGTAATTTATGGCGTTCAACCGCACAATACAGGGTGGGATCAACCGATGAGCGAGGCGGTTGCGCGTGCCTTACCCGCGTTGATGGATGCCCTGATTAACGAAGTCAGGAGTGACGATTACGATGGCCAAGAAGATTTTGATCATTGATGACGATCCAGACGTTGTACTGGCGATTCGCATGCCGCTGGAGAGCGCGGGTTATGTGGTATCCGACGCGCATTCTCAGGATTCCGGGCTGGCTGCTGTTGAAGCCTTCAAGCCGGACCTGATCATTCTGGACGTCATGATGGATACGCATACCGCCGGATTCCAACTGGCGCAGAAGCTGCACGGCCCTACTGCCAAGGCGGAATACGCCAAAATCCCGATCCTGATGGTCACTGCCGTTCACCAAACCACCCCGCTGCGATTCGGGCCAGATCAAGACTACCTGCCAGTGGACGGGTTCATCGACAAACCGATCGATCCGAACGCACTGCTCGGCATCATCGACGATCTGCTGAAGAAAAACAGCTAGCCGGCTGGCCGGACTCAGCGCAACCCGATCCCGGCGTAGTGGACCGATAGACTCAGTGGGCTCAGGCGGTTAGCTGCCTGCGCCCTTCATCGTTTGTGCGGCAACGTTTTCCATGCGGTAGACCCGGCGCGAGGCATCTGATGAGCATCACGACGCAACCCAGTACCACAACACCCGCCGACGAACGTGGCCTCCGGCCAACCCTGGAAGAATTGTGGCAGAACACGCGGCTGCTGATCCGGCTCCGCTGGGTAGCCGGAACCGGTATTCTGCTCAGCACGGTGTTCGCCCGAGTCGTGATGAGCATCAAAATACAGACGCTGGCGCTGATGATCACCGGCCTCCTCGTGTTGGCGTACAACGGCCTGCTGTTTTTGATATGCAGCCGCGAAGACCCAACCCTGACGCGCATCCAGCGCGTGGCGTGGGGGCAAATCATCCTCGACTGGCTGGCAATGGTTGGGCTGGTGCATTTTACCGGCGGAATCACCAGCCCGGCCCTGATCTATTTTGTCGTGCATGCTGCGCTGTCCGGCATGATCCTGCTGCCCTGGCAGACTCGCAGCCTGAGCATACTGGCGATCACCATTGTCGGCGGTGTCACCCTGCTGGAACGTGCCGGTTGGCTGCCTCACATTGCCATTTCGGAATTTGGCATGGGCCAGGGCCTCTACAAGGATTCTTCGTACATCATCGCCACCATGCTTTTTTTTGGGACGACTGTCCTGATTCTCTCGGAGCTGGTCACCTGGAATGCGCAGCGGTTGCGCCAGCGCGAAGAACGCATCCGCCAGTTATACGAGGCGAGGTCCACCTTTGTGCGAGTTGCCACACATGAATTACGCGCCCCGCTGGGCGCGTCACTCTCACTGATGCGCAATATCGAACAAGGCTATGCCGGTGAGTTATCTGAGCAGCAGGCCGCCATCCTCCAGCGCGTCACCAACCGGCTGGAAGGGCTGCACCAGTTGATCGACGACCTGCTCACCCTGGCCGTCAGCCGTGAGGCGAGCACCGCTCATGCCCCACTCCAGCCTGAAAGCCTGCGTCTGACACTCGATGAAATAATTGAGCGCGAACGTCCCAATATTGAGCAAAAACACATCGGCCTGCACTGCAATCTCGCGGATGAACCGGGCATCATCATGTCCGGCAACGTCGGATTAGCTGTCGTGCTGGGTAATTTGCTGAACAACGCCGTCAAATACACGCCTGATGGCGGAGAGGTCACCATCGCGTACAGCATTAACCGGTCCGCGCACACAACCGAAGTCACGATCACCGACACCGGCATCGGCATCCCTGCCGACGATCTGCCCCACATCTTCAACGAGTTCTTCCGCGCCCACAACGCCAGAAACGCGCAGGTATCCGGCACGGGGATCGGGCTATCTACTGTGCGCACCCTGATCGAACGGTATCACGGCACCATCACGCTGCAAAGCGAAGAGGGCAAGGGCACGACCGTTCACGTGTCGTTACCACTTGCCCCCCACCAGGACCTATCACTCGTAGATCGGAAAAACTGACCAGGCCGTCAGCCTGCCGGCTCGTCAAACCGCAGCGTATCGCCGATCTTGACGCGTTCCAGCAGCGCAGGTCGCGCTTCGATCAGGTAGCGGGCCGGTTTTGCCGGGGCGTACATGGGACGCCAGGGCCGTGCCAGCATGGCATCCACCACCCGCCCATCGCCGTCCAACCACACCGCCGCGATCGCAAAAAACACAAAAAACATGTGAATCGTGGCCCCGGCAATGTTCTCATGCCGGTACACGAACAACAAACCTTCGTCGTCAGGCAGGCCGAACCTCAGCATCAGCCCCCTGAAATGACACCAAAAGCTGTTACACCACCGGGCGCGCGACAGTACAACCTCGCCGCTGTCCACGTGCCGGATGACGCGCCAATCGCTCATCGCGGGATCACCAGCACCTGGCCGGGGAAGATCAGGTTGGCGTTGTAGATCCCATTCGCCCGTGCCAGGACATCCCACGTAATGCCATACTGCAAGGCAATGCGGAACAGATTCTCGCCCGGCTGGACCACGTGGGAATACGGCACCGAGGGCACAGCCGTTGGCGCGGGAGCCTGCGTGGGCGGGACCGCTGTCGGTTGTACCGGCGGTTGAGTCGTCCCTGGCACCCGCAGCACCTGGCCGGGATAGATCAAGTTGGCATTCACAATACCGTTCAACTGCGCCAGGGCTGCCACCGACGAATTAAACTGGATTGCCAGCGCGTAGAGTGTATCACCCGCACGCACGGTATACGTGCCAGTTGACGGCGGGACGGGGCCGCCAATCCCGCTGGACTGCGTCGGAACTGGGGTGAACGTCGGCAGGGGTGTCGAGGGTGTCTGAGAGCCGCGCACCGGGATCACCAGCACCTGCCCGATATTGATCAGGCCGCTGCTGCTCAACCCGTTGACCTGGATGATCGCATCAACCGAGCTGTTGAAGCGGCGCGCAATTTCCCACACCGTATCCCCGGCGACCACCGTATACATCACCCGGTCGGTAAACTCACCGGGCAGCACCGGTGTGGCGGTCGGCGGAATAGGCGTCTGAGAGGGCGTAAAGGTTGGCGTCTGGGGCACCGGTGTGATGGTGCCTTCTTGTGTGGGCACGAAAATATCCTGAGTCGGAGTCACGGTCGGACCTGGCACAGTCGCCGTTGGCGCGGCCTGCCCCAGTGCCACCAGCGAGGCATCGTCCACATACACATTGTTGGTGCCGACAAATCCTTGCGGCGCGGATCGGACGAAAACAGTCACTGCCGTGCTGCTCGACGTGGCCGACACCGACAACTCGCGGTATTGATCGTAATACTCGGCATCCGACGACCACACAATATTCGAGCTGTCGCCATCGGTTCCACCGGTTGGATCAATACCCACGTTTACGATCACGTCATTGGGGTCTTCGCTGATGTCAGGATTCGCAAAACTGGCCGATGACCACACATACACAAAGACGCTGAACCGTAATTCGGTGCCTGGCGTAACGGGCACGCGCTGGTACACCCCCCCGGTATGGGTCGCAAAAAAGGTGTTATATTCCTGCGCGGCGCTGCCGGAATGTACGCGGCTGGCCGGGGCGGCTTTGTATTCAGGTCGCGCATTGATCGACGACGAATCGCCTTGCGGCAGGCTCCAGGGCTGCCAGTTCGGCGCAACCCGCAGAGTGGTATCGTCGTTGATCGCCACGTAATCCCCCTCAAAACCGGGGTTTTGCAGCAGGTTGCCGCCCTGGTATGCCCCAACGGGCGCGGCTGGCATCTTCAGGCCCCAACATACCGCTACGCCGATCAAGATGGCGCTCACCACGTAACGGAGTATCACAAATCGCTGTTGTCGCATAAGGCCCCCTAAATATGGATATCTGCCTGACGGCTCTTTTTTGAGGACTCAAAACAAGCGTGCCAGTTACGAGTAATTCTTATTTCTCGCATGTGTACAATTGTGTACGAATCCGCCCATTAGTGTAGCACGATTTAATATTCGCGACAGTTCGCCCTAGTCGTCAGCGAGTGCGCGTGCGATAGCCCGGATATGATCGGGCGTGCTGCCGCAGCACGCACCGATGATCCGCGCACCCAGATCACGCGCCCGCACCGCGTAACCGGCCATTACATCCGGCGACGCATCATACACGGTCACGTCGCCTTCCATATGTGGCAGGCCCGCGTTGGCTTTGGCGATAAGCGGCACCGGCGACCCGACGGTATGCATCTTGCCGATGGCTGTCTCCAATTCATCAGGCCCGTTGCCACAGTTTGCGCCCAGTGCGACCACGTCAAACGTTTGAAGGGCTTCAACTGCCTGCTCCGGTTTGACCCCCATCATCGTGCGCCCGCGCGTGTCGAACGTCATGGTCGTGACCACCGGCAGCGCCGGCGCTGCCCGGCGGCAGCCTTCCACCGCCGCACGCACTTCTTCGAGGTCAGACATCGTTTCGATCCACAACACGTCCACGCCGCCCGCTGCCAACGCGCGCACCTGCTCCTCAAACGCCGCGACCGTGTCCTCAAACGACAGGGTACCCATCGGGGCCAGCATCTGGCCGCTCGGCCCCATCGAGCCGCCTACCACGACAGCCTGATCCGCCGCATCGGCTTCGGCGCGCGCCAACCGCGCTGCCGTCGTGTTGAACTCCGCCACGCGGTCTGCCAGGTCATGCATCCCCAGGCGGTACCGGTTGCCGCCGAAGCTGTTGGTCAGAATGATCTGCGCGCCTGCCTGGATGTAAGCCCGGTGGATACTGCGCACGTCATCCGGGCGTTCGACGTTCCACAGTTCGGGCGATTCACCGCGCGCCAGACCCATCGCAAACAGCATGGTCCCCATGCCGCCATCTGCAATGACCGGCCCATCTGCCGCTAACAGGTCCTGCCAGGTTGTTCGCATAGCTGTGTTCTCCCTTTGTTCGAGATCACCATACGCGAGTATTCTACTGAATGTCGCGCCGCTGCGCGATACGACCAAAGGGCTACCTGCCAAAATAAAAGAGGTGCTTTGATCGACCAAGCACCTGGGAACTGGCTATAGCCGCCGGGAAACAACCGGCGATTAACTCGCTTCTTTCGCTTCGATACCGGCTTCTTCAAGAACACGCAGCACGCTTGACAGTAGTTCGGTTGGGCCAAATGGCTTGGTGATGTAATCGTCTACTTTGGCAATATGCAGCCCAAGCACCTTATCGATGCTTTGTGCCTTAGCCGTCACCACAATGACCGGGATCGACTTCATCTGCTCGTCACCCCGCATCTGTTGGTAAACTTCCCAACCATCCATATCAGGCATCATCAGGTCCAGCAGCACGAGATCAGGCTTGATGCGTTCAATTGCCTGGAGACCTTCGCGCCCCCCCATCGCGCCGGTCACCTCATAGCCCTTGCGGGTTAAGATCAACTTGACCAGATCGATCATCTCAGGATCATCTTCAATACACACGATCTTAATAGCAGCCGCGTTTTGTGTCATTACCCCATACTCCAGCCGGAAAGCCACGTTGTTTGGACGCTGTATCAGATGGTGTTGGCACCTGTACCCAGGTGATATCTGTCACCGGTGAAAATGCCAGCACGGGCCAAATTGCAGTAACAGACTGAACTCTCAACAAGTCTGTTGCCGCCTATTACGAGTAGTCTACCATAGGCATCAGGCCCCTGTCTACACCTCAAATGTCGGGGTCTTGTGCGTTTTTTTCTCGCGCGTGTCAATTGTTAGAAACATTCATGACTTAACGCATGGTATACGTTGCCACCACTGTTTGTCCCACAAACCACACGTACCAGGGCCGGGGCGCAGAAAACGAGGGCCGCGCAGGGAAAATCGAGAGTGCGTGCGTTGGCCCTGACGTTGGCCGGGCCGCCTATTCCCTACCTGTGCAGACTTCGTTATAATGGGGTTAGAGAACGACGCATGAACTAGAGAGTTTTCGCAGTGCCAGGAGCATGATCGCATGGATGACAGCATCCCGCAGCTTGATCCCTCTTCACCCGCAGACAGCACCCGGCAAGGCCAGGAATTCATCGCCCAGGTGCACCAAAAAATGAGCAAGCTCGTACAGGAATTCGCCAATGGGGCCATCAATCGCACCCAGTTTCACCGCCTGTATGATCGCTACCAGCGTCAGATCATGACGGTGGCCCAACTCATCACCGAAGCCGACCCTGCAACCTGGCAGGATGCCATCAACGAAACCGAAGACACTCTGCACCTGAAAAAACGCCTGACCGCCAAAGCGGTCGGCATGAGCGTTTATTCCAACAAAAGCGGGATGCCAATCGAAACGTTGGGTGAGTTCGCCATTGAGCCGGAGCTGATCGTGCCCATGCTGAGCAGCTACCGCTCGGCAGCGGCGGAGATTTTCCGCGCAGGGATGCGCAGCACGGAAATGGAGAACGGTCAGTGGTTATGTTTTGTGCCCGGCAGTTATACGACGCTCATCGCCCTGTTTTCGCTGGAGCCGTCGGATAACCAGCTTGAGATGGTCGAGCGTATGCACCAGGATTTCGAAAACGCGAACAAAGCCGCGCTCGAAGCGGGACACGTCGATCCGGAAAAACTCGCCTACCCGTTTTATTCGTTTGTCCAGCGGCGTGCCAAACCCAGATCGGAAGCGGAAGAACCAGACTCCTGATATGCGGGTGGCGGGTCGCGTTACATGACGCGGCCCGTTCTATTGTTGGCTCGCGGCTACCGCTCGCAGTCCATCCAGGTTGTGAATCGTCATCTGCAGACCGCGCCGCGCGACCAGCCCCTGCTCTTGAAGAGCCTCAAGGGCAGCTTCCGCTTCGGAGCGCGGACAGCCAATCATCCCGGCCAATTCACCCATCGTCAGGCGCAGGGACAGGTTGACAAAGTGGTCATCCCGATCCCCGTAGCGGTCTCCGAAGTCGGTCAGGATGTGCGCCAGCCGGGCGACAGGGGATGGTATGTCCTGGTCGTGTTCGGCCTGCTGCACCGCAAAACGCAGGCGGCGGCTGAGCAACACTAGTAGGCTGATGGCAACTGGCGGATGCTGTTCCAGGTACATAAAAAATTCGGGCCGGGAAAGTATCAACAGATCGCTGCGATCGCATGCAACCGCGCCCGCCGAGCGCGGCAAGCCGTCCAATAACCCGAATTCGCCAAAGGCCTGGCCGGGACCGTATTGCGCGATCATCTGGGATTTCCCAGCATTATCGGTGACCATAATCCCGACCAGCCCCGATTTGACGATGTACAGGCTGTTGCCGGGGCTGCCCTGTCCAAAGATGTGCTCTCCGTTGCGGTATTTGCGAGCCATCAAACGCTGCGCCAGCGCTTCAAGCTCGTTGGTCGACAGATCGGCGAACAGCGAGACATTTCGCAAGAAATGGATCCCGGTCATGGTGCCCTCCTCCCATCAGGTTTTCCCAACAGCAGACTTACCACCAGCATAGCACAGATTCAACCTGTAGTGGGCGAACAAACCGTGCGCGTATCCGATGTGAGATCCCAGGTTCAGGGAATTTCCGTCGGATGGGGTTGGAGCGCGATCCATTCCTCAAGCGCGATCAAAAACGCCGGGTGGCTTTCGGGGAAGACGAGCAAGGCCGGGTTGGCAAACATGGTCGCCAACCAGCGATCCAGCGTTTCCCACTGGCTGAAATCGGCATTCCAGAAACGGCCCGGCGGCCCGTAGCGTACTTCCATGTGCAGGTGCAGTTCTTGCGCGTAACCCGTCGAGCCTATCACGCCGATCATATTGTCTGGCATGACGTAATCGCCCAGACTCACAAAATCGCGGGCCAGGTGCGCGTACAACACGTAGATCGATACGGCGGGGTTATAGGGCGTCTCGACCAGCACCAGGCCGCCCCAGCCAAAATTGTACTGGGGCCGCTGTGACTCGACCCGGCCCTGTGCGTCACCATCCACAAAACACAGCGGGCAGTCAGCACGCGCCGTCACATAACCGGGGCCGATGGGATGAAAATAGGTTTCTCGCCCGTTGAGATAATCCTGCGGGATCGCGTAATCAATGCCGTAGTGAGGACCACCTTCGTGCAGCGGGTCCAAAAACAGCCCACCTTCGGGAATAATGAACGCATCCACCGGGCGGCCTGTGAACGCGGCAAGCACGTCGTCGTCCGTTCCATTGAGGAAACGACCGGTAGCCGGGTTGGCCAGGCCGGTGTACCCGGCAGGCTTCGATACCGGGCCGCCCTGTGACTCCGGTCGTTCCGGCGGCGGGCAGGTGTCACTGTCGTCCTGATCGCTGCAAAAACGCGGGATCGCCGTAACGAACGGCATGGCAGGGTCAGACGCAAGAACCCGCCAAGGAGCCAGCAGCACCCCTACACCTGCCAGCACCAATCCCAACGCGATCCAATATTTCATCAACGCCTATCCCGCAGAAACAAACGATCTGCAAAAACGTCGTAAAGAAGCTGCAAACACCAGCAGGCGGTCACGGTTTGGTCACGCCTTGCCATGATAATATAATTACATAAGCTGACTTGATGCAATCATCAATCCTGCTATATGATACAGACAGGCCCATTAACCAGGAGGAATCCATGTCCAAAGAAGACCTCACCACCATTGTCAGCCGTGCCCTCACCGACGAAAGCTATCGCGCCCAACTGCTCGCCGACCCGGATTCGGCACTGGCAGACTACAATCTCGAAGAGGCAGAGAAAAAAATGCTGCGCAGCCTGCCCGCCGATGCGTTTGATGAACTGACGATGGACCTCGAAGATCGCCAGTCCAAGAG
>CAYMTN010000205.1:0-9758 GCA_964393335.1 uncultured Anaerolineaceae bacterium | reverse complement strand
AGCTAACCTTCGAGTTGGGTAATTCGGGCCCAACGGTCAAAGAGACGTGGGTGACGCTGCGTAACGTGGCGTGGACGGACTGGTTCAACTGCCACTTCACGCTGCCCGCCGGGACGCCGCTGGACACGTACACGATACGCGGCAAGACCACAACGATTTGGCCCAACATGCGCTTCGAGATGTGGGTCGGACCGGCGGACGGGCAGCCTGCGCTGGTCGTGGATAACGTCTCGGCGCAGTACAAACCGGGCCTCGTGCTGTCGCAGGCGGAGTGCATCCCGCCGGGCGGTGCGCCGGGCGAAGCCCTGCCGGAAATCACGCCGACACCTGAACCGACCATCGAACCAACGTTAGAGCCAACCGTCGCACCGGCGGCGCTCGAAACCGTCGAATCGGACGATACGCGCGTGGCACAAAGCGGTGAATGGACCGCGCACGATACCGACCTCGCCAGCGGCGGGGGGTACATCTTCAGCAGTGGCAGCGCGGACGATACGCTGAGTTTGGCTTTCACCGGCACGCAGATTGCGGTCGTGTACGTCGAGCATCCGGCGCTGGGTATCTTCGCAGTGGAAATCGATGGCGCGGTCATGCAGACCGTCGACAGCGCCGCCGAAGCAGCCGCGTTTGGCGCGCTGGTCGAGGTCAGCGGACTCGAAGCAGGCGTACACGTCGTGCGTATCGTGCCGGTCAGCGGCACGGTCGCCATCGACGCGTTCGTGATCGCAGGCGAGGTGGAGTCGCCGGTCGAACCGACTGTCGAACCAACGGTTGCACCAACAGTCGAACCGACGATTGAGCCGACCGCTACTCCGCTGCCGACCGCCACACCCGCCGAAGCGCTCGACACCATCGAGTCTGACGATGCACGTGTGACACAAAACGGCGCATGGACGCTCACGGCAGGCGACCTCGCCAGCGGCGGTGCCTACCTGTTCAGCAGTGGCGATCCGGCGGATACGCTGGCGCTGACCTTCACGGGTCCGCGCGTGGACGTGGTCTACGTCAAACACCCGGCGCTGGGACTGTTCAGCATTGAGATCGACGGTGCCGTTCTGTATACCGTCGACAGCGCCGGTGAGGCAGCTTTCGGGGCGATGGTGGCGCTCAACGGACTCGGCGACGGTCTGCATACGCTGCGCATCGTGCCGGTGAGTGGTATGGTCGCCATCGACGCGTTTGTGGTCGCGCCACAAGGTGAGGTGCCGGTCGTCGTGCCGACTGATATTGTCCCAACTCAGGAACCGTTCCCGACAGAGCTTCCGCCGACGGTTACACTGCAGCCAACCGAGGTGCCCCCCACGACTGAACCCGTTCCGACTCAGCCACCTGCGGCGGCGACACCGGTTGGTCCGAGCAAGCCAGGTATCGGGTCGTGAAGTCGGCCTAATACATCTGTCTCATGACAGAACTGCCCCGGGTATACAATCATCCGGGGCAGTTTTGCGGTCGTGGAGGGGCGACTACAATAGTGGTGACAGTCAGTTTTTATGGGACGCTTTCTCACCTGGCAGCACTTATAACAATCATCCTGACTTTGTTGCCTCTGTTGGTTGCAGGTGGTAGCCCTCAGGACCGTTCCGGTGACTTGCGTGTGCACTTGGGGGCCCAGTCGTCGTACCGGGCGGGCAGCGTGAGGGTCTGTGCTTCGGCCTCAGCGTATTTTGGATTTGCTGGTAGAAGAAGAGGAGGATACGGGGGGAAATGGAAGCCGAACCACCCTCGCCCTCAAATCCTGACGACGTTCTCTTTTAGGCTTGATTTGAACGGCACGGACCTGTATGTTCGAAAAGTCGAATCATGGAATGGGGGATTCAGGTCATGAAACGTTTAGCAGAGATGATAGCCGTGCTCATGTTAGGGCTGGCCAGTGTATTTCCTACCAGTGCACAGGACGCTGGCTCTCGGCCTGTGATCACGCCGGATAATGCGGCTCAACTGGCATTGTCAGCGCGATTGGGGCGCGGCAGCGGTGCCGCGCTAGTGTGGTCGCCAGATGGAGACACGCTGGCGGTGGGTGGTTCTGCAGGAGTCTGGTTATACGATACGAGGAATTTCGAGGCGGAACCTCGCCTGTTGGAAGGCCAGGCCAGCATGTCTTTGACCGCAATAGCGTTTAGTCCGGATGGAAAGCTATTGGCCTCCGCTACAGCCGCAGTCTGGGAGCGCCCGGTATGGCTCTGGGATGTAGCGACTGGTCAGAAGTTGAATGAACTCCCAGGGCCGGAGAATGCAGTGGATTCTCTCGCCTTCAGCCCGGATGGAAAGGTCCTCGCAACGGGGGAGGGGAATCCTGGCCACCAGGTGCGCCTGTGGGACGTGGCGACCGGTGAGCAGTTGGATGAATTGAGCCGACACACCGGTCCCGTAACCGACCTGGCCTATACCCGCGACGGTTTACGCTTAGTGTCTGTCAGTATGGATGGCACCGTGCGCGGATGGAACCCAGCCGCGGAAGAGGAGTTTCCTCTTAAGGAAGAGGTGGAGGAACCAGAAGGGGAGCGACTGGTCTTTCCTTTGACAAGTGTTGCGCTCAAACCTGACGAGGACGTGTTGGCGCTTGGCGGATGGGATGGATACGTCCGTCTGTGGGACGCTGTCCAGTGGAAGGTGATTAAGATGGCAGGGCACTCGGGGGCCATCAACAGCGTGGCTTTTAGTCCGGATGGGAAAATACTGGCGTCCGGCAGCGGTGATCAGGTGATCCTGTTGTGGGATATGGCCTCTGTACAGGCTGCCGAGTCCCAGCCAGAAAGACCAGCGGTGGTCAAGGCCGTCGAATTGACAGGGCACACTGGGGGAGTGACCTGCGTGGTGTTCAGCCCGGATGGAAAAAGGCTGGCATCGGCTAGCGATGATGGTACCGTGCGTATTTGGGACGTGGAAACGGGGGAGACCCTCACTGTGCTGGGCGGACCAACTGGCTGGGTGACAGGTCTGACGTTCAGCCCGGACGGAACCGTGCTGGCTTCCGGATATGATAATAGGGGGGGGATCGGCAATGGGGCGGTCCAACTGTGGGATGTGGCTGCGGGTCTGAGACTTTCAACCCTGGAGATGGCAGGTTATGACGAGGTTGTGCGCGATCTCACCTATCGCCAGGATGGGGCAGTGCTGGCTGTCGCCAGTAGTGACACGACGATCTGGTTATGGGACCTGCTGTCGAATCGAGAACTGGTGGAGTTAGACGCTTACGCTGGCGCCATCAGCAGTGTTCCGGCAACACTGGCTTTTGACCCGAAGGGGGTGTTACTGGCTGCCGGCTATGGTGATGGCACAGTGCGGCTATGGGACATCTCGACCGATCAGGTGAGTCTCTCGCTGGACGGCCACACAAACTCCGTATCGGACGTGGTATTCAGTCCCACTCAGCAGATCCTGGCGTCCGCTTCCAGCTTCGATAACACGGTTCGTTTATGGGACTTGGTGACAGGTGAGAGCCTGTCTGTGCTCAGCGTTTCCTCGGTGCAGACTCTGGCCTACAGGCCAGGCAGCACAGTGCTCGCGATGGGAAGTTTCGATGGCATGGTCCGGCTGTTGGATACAGTGACAGGTCAGTTTCTGAACGAGCTGCGAGCACCCAGTGGTGTGAATTGTATTGCGTTTAGCGCTGATGGAGACGTGCTGGTAGCGGGGACAGACCAGGGTGAGCTACAACTCTGGGATGCCGCCACAGGTAAGGGCCTGGCTACGCTGCAAGCGCATTATTCCCGTGTGCTGACATTGGCGTTCAATTCGGATGGCACACTGCTAGCCTCTGGAGGTGAAGATGGTACGGTACGGACCTGGGGCGTCCCAGAGGGAATTATTGGCGTGCTTGTGATGCCTGCTCCCCGGCCTTCGTTATCAGAAGATGAGATTGATGAGATTAACAGCTATTGTAGAATGTGCCATTTGTTTGACACACCGGAGTCGGCTGTCGGGCCATCATTGTTGGGCATTGGCAGCCGGGCGGGATCGATTGTGGAAGGGTTAAGTGCGGAGGCGTATATCCGCCAATCCCTCACCAGCCCTTCCGCCTACGTCGTGCCGGGCTATGAGGATTTCATGCCGCCTTATGTCAAGACACCGCTGTACGAGGAGATGGGGCCAGAATCTCTGGAAATGGTCATCACGTACCTGCTCCAATTGAAGTGATGGTGAGCGTACTTCCCAATGTAGTGGTCGGTAGTGGTGACACGTTAACTGGTACAAGCTGACGCGCGGCCCGGTCTGCACAGGTTCAGGTTGTGATGACTCAAGCGTCCGGGAGCCGCTGTTGCCGGTCATGCACGGGGTGATATCAATGTAATCGCTGGGCGCGTTCTGGTAGTCCAGATCGACCCCCAAATAGCGCTCGGTGACTTCGATGCTGCTGTGCCCCGGGTTGAGACTTATCTGCTCAATCGCCGCGCCGTCCTTGTGGGCCAGCTTGGCATACGTCCGGCGCAGGTCATGCGGGACGATGTGCCCCAGCGCGTCGGCGTACGCTTCCACCACCCGCCTCCCCCTTACGGAACCCGTGCCAGAACGGACCGCTGGTGATGCCCGCCGCCGCGTACCAATCACCCACCAGCAGTTTGGCAATTGGCTTGACCGGCTGCGATGGCGATCACGGATATCCCCCACCTCAGCGAAACCCCAGGGTGACGCAGATTACAGACGTCACGCTGTTGAACACCACAAAGACTGGTCAGTACTGCGATGCCGCGTGGGAAAACAGTATGAGGGAGGAGAACACGGACAGATTCCAATCCCATCCAGTTCAGCGAGGCCGGTTGCTCAATCTCTGTCTCGCCTCCGTCATCATCCGGTTCTGGGAGGCCTGCATCATGCCTATTGTTGGGCCGCTTGAGGGGAAACCTTGGCGGATGAGTTAAATGCTCTACACCCGCGTTTTTTCTCGGTAATTGGGTATCAAGCTATTGGGAACCATCTGACATCTGTACCCTTAATTCCTGTCGAACAGCAGATCGTATGTTGTGGTTCAAATTGATCTGTGGTCCAATGAAGACTGATCTACATCATATTGATTCTATGCAATAGTGCACTCTGCATAATAGTAGATAGCGCTGTAGGATAAAGATGTTTTAGCTACCAGGTTTTCAAAAATATTAAAGAACATTTTAAGAGATACACAATATCGGCTACCAGCGGGTGAAAGACTCACCAAAGCAGGCTACCCAGGGGGAAATGGGCCATGAAATGGAAGATCCGGCGATTGCACGAATGCCAAGCCAGAAACGATCAAGTAGATCACGAAAAGCCTACTACTCACACTAGTTTGAGCCCCATGAGATCCGACCTTATTCGAAAAATAGCGCCTACTTTTGCACGGGTTCTGATGCTTGTCTTTGTCGGGATCATGATTATCGCTGTCCCGTCGCAAGCACCCAGTCTGGCGCAGGACGGCGGTGGAAAAGGTCAACCCGACATGGGGGAACCCACAGATTTGTGGGTGGTCCAATTAGCAGGAGGCATCGATGGCGCAACCTTTGCTGTTCAGAACAATTACGACTATCTGGGCACGGTCGCCAAATTGCGTGATTTTCACCTGGTGCGTATTCCTGGAACGGCGGCAAGTGAGAGGACTGTTGCCGTGCAAACCGCATACGACGTGCTCAGCAGCAGGCCTGATGTGCTGACGGCAGAGCATCTGTACCGTGTTCAGCTAACAACCGCAGATCCTCCCCCAACCGACCCTCTCTACAGCAGTCAGTGGCATCTCGATGGCTCCGCCAACGATGTTAATGCCGCCGCCGCCTGGGCCAACAACTACACTGGAGATGGAGTACACGTCGGTATCATTGACGATGGCTACCAGTATGATCATCCTGAACTGGACGGCCAATATGTTGCCAGTCGCAGCTACGACTATGCCGACAACGATTCGAATCCCTATCCCCACACAGGCACCGATTGCAGCGACTCTGATTGTCATGGAACCTCGGTGGCAGGGGTGATCGCCGCAGAAGCCAACAATGGGAAATGCGGTGTTGGGGCGGGATATGATGCGACGATGTCCAGTCAGCGCCTGATCGTCAGCGGTGTTGGTATCACTTTTGATCAAGTGGCAAATGCCCTGCGGCAGGCTAACGGCCCTGCAGATCCGACTCCCGTTGATATTTCAAACAACAGTTGGGGCTTTACTGGGTGTGCCAATCAGTACAGTCCCACCATTACCAATACCCTGCAAGCCGGGGCCGAAAGTGACGGCACGATCTACGTGTTTGCCGCCGGAAATTCACATCTGTATAGCGCCGATGGACACTGTACTACCGATCATTCGTTATTTGCGATCTCGCGATATACGATCGCTGTGGGCGCGTCCACTGATAGCGCGGTTAAATCGTCCTACAGTCAGGAAGGCTCGTCGGTTTTTATCAGCGCACCCAGCAACGGCGGTGGTCAGGGCATCTACACCAGTGACCGCACGGGGGCTATCGGGTATGGAGGCACAGCGGACGCCGACTGCACCTCGGGCTTTGGAGGTACCTCATCGGCTACGCCATTGGTTTCAGGCATCATTGCTCAGATGCAGGACGCGCGGGCCGATCATGGCCTGCCTTTCCTGGGCTGGCGTGATGTCCAGCATGTCCTGGCGAATTCAGCAGATGTCATTGATGCGAGTGACATCAACCCATCCAACCCTGAGAATGGCTGGCAGACGAACGGTGCAAGCTTTATGACCAGCCCCAAATATGGCTTTGGACGTATCAACGCCGACGCGGCGACAACACTGGCTGCCACCTGGACACTAGTTGGCCCCTACATCAACCAGAACTGGCCCCGCAACCCCACTGACCAGTTCATCCCCGATGGAAGTTGCAGCTATGCGACTGTCCCAACGAACTCTTGTTACGGCGGCACGGTATCAGACAGCGTTGTCGTCAGTGGTTCGACCATCGGTCAGTTGGAACACGTGGAAGTTGTGCTGGTTACCAACCATACCTATGGCAGCGACCTGCGCGTGCGTCTTATCTCGCCCTCCGGGACGATCAGCCGTATGCACGAAGCTTCGCGTCTGGATAGCGGCTACTATCCATTTTGGTCTACTAACAACAACCCGCTCATGAGCGTCCAGTTTTGGGGTGAGGACCCTAACGGCACCTGGACTATCCAGATTGACGACGGTTACAGCAGCGACACCGGGTATTTGCTCAGTTGGGAACTGCGTTTGTATGGAACCGCGCCTACCTCCCCAGAGATTGCGGTTGAAGGGCCGGGCCCGACGGTCATCGACGATGGTGGCACGTATGACATGGGCACGAGCACCGTCGGTACGGCTATTGTCCAGACAATCACGGTGCGCAACACGGGTACGGCCACACTCGATCTCCTGACCAACCCGCCGACGTTTACTGCTGGTTTCACGGCGAGCACCTTCGGTACGACCTCGGTTGCACCAGGCGGGTCAACTACGTTCGACCTGACATGCACGGCGGAAACAACCGGGTCGCCCATCAGCGGCACCATATCGTTCGCCAACAACAGTGATGACGATCCGTTCAACTTCGACGTGACCTGCACGGTCAATCCAGCGACCTCCCCAGAGATTGCGGTTGAAGGCCCCGGGCCGACGGTCATCGACAATGGTGGCACGTATGACATGGGCACGACCACCGTCGGCACGGCTATTGTCCAGACAATCACGGTGCGCAACATGGGTACGGCCACACTCGATCTCCTGACCAACCCGCCGACGTTTACCGCTGGTTTCACGGCGAGCACTTTCGGTACGACCTCGGTTGCGCCGGGTAGCTCGACCACCTTCGACCTGACATGCACGGCGGAAACAACCGGGTCGCCCATCAGCGGCACCCTATCGTTCGCCAACAACAGTGACGACGATCCATTCGAGTTTGACGTGACCTGCACGGTCAATTCCCCGTTGACATGTACTGACATTCTCACTGCCGCTGACCTCGACGCCTGCATCCAATGGGCGAACATCAATCCCGGCCCGGATACGCTCGGTTTTGGGGGGGACATTGTCCTCAGCGCGGAACTGGCGCACATCACCAGTGAGATCACAATCAACGGCAACAACCACTATGTCAGTGGTGCGGATACCTGGCGTGTATTTTATGTCGAAAGCACGGGCGGCTTGACGCTCGATACTATCACCGTGCAAGACGGCTACACAACTGAAGATGGTGGGGGCATCCTCAACGAAGGCGGCACGTTGACGGTGAGCAACAGCACGTTCTCCGATAACTCGGCCACTGCCGGTAACGGCGGCAGCATCTACAACCAAGGCGGCACGCTGACGGTGACCGCCAGCACGCTCTCCGGCAACTCGGCCCGCTGGGGTGGCGGCGGTATCTACAACTTCTACGGCACGCTGGCGGTGACCACCAGCACGCTCTCCGGCAACTCGGCCGATAGGGGTGGCGGCATCTTCAACTCCGGCACGCTGACGGTGACCGCCAGCACGCTCGTCAACAACTCGGTCTTCGGCGACCCCGGTTACGGTGGCGGCATCTACACCTACAAAGGCACGCTGACGGTGACCACCAGCACGCTCTCCGGCAACTCGGCCTCCAGCTACGGCGGCGGCATCTTCAACAGCAACAGCAGCAGCAGCACGCTGACGGTGACTGCCAGTACGCTCTCCGGCAATTCGGCCACTTACGGCGGCGGTGGCATCTACAACGGGGTCGGCACGGCGTACCTGGCCGGAACGATCATAGACAATAATTCACCTGGAGGAAACTGCTGCTTCTCCCTGACCGACAATGGCTACAACTTGTCATCGGACGGATCGTGCAGCTTCAGCGGGATCGGTTCGCTCAACAATGACATGCTGAATCTGGGCGCGTTGAGCAGTGGCGGTCCCGGCCAGCAGGTCCACACGCCCGCCGATCCGAGCGATGCGATTGGCGCGATCCCCAACGGTACGGTTATCGACAACAACGGTGTAACGCTGGCCTGCAACAGCACGGCCACCGACCAGCTTGGTGTGATACGCCCAATCAATCCGGGCACGTCATGTACTGCCGGGTCTGTGGAGGTTCCCGCAACAAATAACCTGGTGCGCAATAGCACTTTTGACAATGCCGAAGCGCGGTGGGACTTCTGGGGCGAGATCGCGCACAGCGTCAACGCAGGCGTGCTGGAGTTCTACCGCCAGTCGCCCAGCCCGACCGGCGCGGCGGTCATCCAGGACTTGAATGTCACGCCGACCGCCGACACGATCTTCGACGTGACGTTCGATCTCGGCAACGCGGCCAGCACGCCCAAAGCGGTATGGGTCACCGTGCGCAAGCCGGACTGGAGCGAGTACCTGACCTGCTACTACAGCATGGCGGCCAACGCGCCGGTGCAGTCCTACGGCATGCGCGGCATCATCCACACGGATTGGTCGAACGCACGCCTGGAAATCACGCCCGATCCAGCCGACGGCATCCCTGCGATCAAGCTCGACAACGTGTCGGTTGAGATTCGTCCCGACCTGGTCACGGGTGTCACGAACTGCTTCGCCGATGGCGCGCCGGATGGTCCTGAGCTGGTCACGAATGGATCGTTCGGCAGCGGTGAGTCTGGCTGGGGCTTCTGGGGTGAGATCAGCCACATCGTGACAGGCGGCGTGTTGAACGTCTACCGGCAGTCACCCAGCCCGAACGGCGCGGTCGTCTACCAGGACCTGTCGTACTCGGTGCTGAAGAGTATGCCGTTTGAAGTCACGCTCGACATGGGTAACAGCAGCGCGGTCGCCAAGGATGTGTGGGTCACGGTGCGCGCGCCGGATTGGAGTGACTGGTTCAACTGTCACTTCG
>CAYMTN010000204.1:0-9811 GCA_964393335.1 uncultured Anaerolineaceae bacterium | reverse complement strand
GCCATCGCCGCGCTGGCGATCATCGGCAGGTAGTTGATGCCGATCACCAGCGGCTCCTCGATCAGCGTCGGGCTGAGGAACTTGTGCAGCGGGTTACCCAGCCCGCCCAGGATCACGAATTCGTCGTGGACGCCGATATAACCCGAAACCAGGGCGAAGATGCCCAGGATCACCAGCGGCAGCTCCATCTGGTTGGCCGAGAGCAAATCCCGGCGCGAGGCGTATTCCTGCACCAGCTTGCTGTCCTTGCTCCAGGATCGCCGGTTCCACCACACGACCCACTGCTTACGCAGCGAGCCGATCCCGGCGTGTTCTGCCGCAGGCGAACGCGGCGCACCCCAGAACGTGAGGAACCACATACGCGCCGTGTAAAACGCGGTCAGGCCCGCCGCCGACAGCAGCAGCACCAGCACAAACAGCGGGAACGGATCGTGCGACATGCCGTGCCACGCTTCCGCCATGATCTCGTCTTTGGACCAGAACCCGGCGGTGACGAACGGGAACCCGGCCAACGACAGGCCGCCGATGGCCATCGTGATCGCCGTCACCGGGATGCGGTGCATCAGCCCGCCCATGCGCCGGATGTCGTTCGGGGCCGCGCAGTAATCCATCACCAGCCCATCCGGTTCTTCAGGGTGAACGTGGTCACCGCCGTGTTCGGCGGCGTGATGTTCGCCGTGCTCCATCGAATGAATGACCGACCCGGACGCCATGAACAACAGCGCCTTGAAGAACGCGTGATTCACCAGATGGAACGCCGCCGCCACCCACGCGCCGACGCCCAGCGCCGCGATCATGTAACCAAGCTGGCTGATGGTCGAATAGGCCAGGATGCGTTTGATGTCGTTCTGCCCGACGGCCAGCACCGCCGCCCCAAAGGCCGTACTTGCGCCGACCAGCCCCATCACGTACATCGTCGTGTTGTAATCAAAATGGTGGAAGTCCGCGCCCGCGCTCAACAGCGGGAACATACGCACGACCAGGTACACACCGGCGGACACCATCGTCGCCGCGTGGATCATGGCGCTGACCGGCGTCGGGCCTTCCATCGCGTCCGGCAGCCACGTGTGCAGCGGGAACTGCGAGCTTTTGCCGATGGTGCCGATCACCAGCAGCACCCCGATCAGAGTCGCCGGGGCGATGCCGAAAACGACGCCTATCGGCTGCCCGGCAGCGTTGACCGGGTTGACGAGGTGTTGCAGCATCGCGTTGTTATACAGAATGTCGCGGAAGTTGAGCGTCGGCCCGCTGCCGCCTGCAAAGCTGCCGGTCATCACGAACAGGTAGCCGATGCCAACCAGCATCAACACGTCCGCGACGCGTGTCGTCATGAACGCCTTGACGCCCGCTTCCATCGCGCTCTTTTTGTGGAACCAGAAGCCGATCAGCGAGTACGAGCAGAAGCCCATCACCTCCCAGCCGATGAACAGCAGCAGCAGGTTATCGGCCAGCACCAGCGTGAGCATCGCGCCCGAAAACAGCGACAGGTAGGCGAAAAAACGCGAATTGTGCGAGTCGCCGCGCATGTAGCCAACCGAATAGATGAAAATCATCAGGCACGCGAGCGGGACCATCAGCAGCATATATGCCGTTAACGGATCGACCAGCACGCCCAACCGGAAGGTATGCGTTCCGATATCGAGCCAGTTGAGCGAACTGCCGAACACGTCGTGGCCCAGGTCTTTATCAGTGGCCCACACCGTCTTGACAAACAAGAGCATGCTCAGCAGCCACGACAGGCCAATCCCGGTCACTGCGACCCCCTGGCTGGCGATCACGCTGCGGTTCGTGACGAGCACGATCAGCATGAAGCTCACCAAGGGGAACAACAGGATCAGCCAGGGAAGATAGTTGGCGCTAAACCAATTTATATCCATAAGCAGTCCCTATTAGCGTTTTTCATGAGGCCCAGTCAGGCGTAGTCAGTCAACCGTTATCCGTTTGTCGAGCGACCGGCGTTCACACTGCTCCCACCCGCCGGACGCTAAACGGATCACGGAAAACGGATCACGCCGCTACCACTTGAGCATGTCCACGTCGTCGGCGATCACCGATTGGCGGCGGCGGTAAATGTTGATGATCAGCGCCAGGCCGACTGCGGCCTCGGCTGCCGCCACCACGAATACGAACGCGGCGAATGCCTGCCCGCTGAGTCGTTCCGGCGTGCGGTAGCGCCAGAACGCGACCAGGTTGATGTTGACCGCGTTTAACATCAGTTCAATGCTCATCAAAATCGCAATGGCGTTGCGGCGGGCCAGCACCCCGAACATGCCGGTGCTGAACAGCGCCGCCGCGACTACCAGGTACATCCACAAGGGAACCATAAGAATTCCTCCGCCTCTCGCGCCCGTTAATCCTCGCCGCCGGGCTGGGATTGATCCGTACCGGGGCTGACCAGCAGCACCGCGCCGATCAACGCCGCCATCAGCAGCACCGACGCCAGCTCAAACGGCAGCATGTACGCGTGCGGGTCTACCAGGTCTTTGCCAAGCTGCGCGATGCTGTCGGCGGGCACGCCTGCCGGGTTTTTGTCGTTGAAACCGGCTCCCCAATTGCTCACGCCCAATTCATCCATGACCGGCGTGACGACCGAGATCAACATCACGAAGAACATCGCCGCGACAGCCAGGCTGGCCGGCCACTGCTCGGTATACAACCCCTTGATGCGTGTCACCTGCGGCGTCAGCATGATCGCCAGGATGATCAAAATCGCAATCGCGCCGATATACACCACGACCTGCACCCCGGCCAGGAATGGCGCGGTCAGCAGCACGAACAACCCCGCCACGCCGAACAGGCTCACCATCAGGTACAGACCGGCGTGAAACAGGTTGCGCGCCGTGACGACCAGCAGCCCGCCGCCCAGCGTGATCGCGCTCAAAATCAAAAAGACAATCGACTCAACAGTGATATCCACGCAGCCCTCCTAGTCGCCAGCCCCGGCGGGTGCCGCTTCCGCCGGTTCCTGAACCGCCTCTATCCGCGCCTCGACGCGCGCCGTAATGCGCTCCCGGTCGCGCCGTCCCCAGTCTTCCAGCACCACGCCCACCACTGCGATCATGGCAAGATTGACCAGCAGCATGACCACCGTCGGCAGCAGCGCATCACGAAAACTGGTGATCTGGTCGGTGTTGGGGATGATCTTCCACACGAACGCCACCACCAACAGGTTCGCCAGGCTGAACGGCACCAGGAATTTCCAGTTGAAGTTTAACAGGTGGTCGATCCGCAGGCGCGGCAGCGTCATACGCACCCAGATCAGCACAAAATAGGCGAGCAGGCTCTTGATCATCAGGTAGAAAAAGCCGAGAATCGCCACGTCTTCGGCAAATGGGCCGCGCCAGCCACCCAGGAACAGGATCGCCGTCAGCACGCCGACCGTAAACGCGTGCAGGAACTCGGCCACGTAAAACATGCCGAACTTCATGCCCGAATACTCGATGTGAAAGCCGGATACCAACTCCGACTCCGCTTCGAGCAGGTCAAACGGGCCGCGCCCCGTCTCGGCCTGGCTGGAGATCAGGAAGATGATCACGGTCACCGGCACGGCCAGCACGTACATGATGTGCTGCGATTCCACGATGTCTTGCGTGCTCATCGATCCGGCCATCAGCACCGGCACCAGCAGCGCCAGCACGAGCGGCACTTCATAACTGATCAACTGCGCGACCCCGCGATAGGCGGCCACCAGGGCGTACTTGTTGTTGCTGCTCCACCCTGCCATGATCACGGCCACCGTGCCAAACGACCCGACCGCGACCAGGTACAACACGCCGATGTTCAGGTTCGTGCCGATCCACGCCGCGCTAAAGGGCACGACCGCCCACAGCAGGATCACGGCCAGCACCGACAGCACCGGCGCGATGTTAAACACCCAGCGATCCACGCCCTTATTCATGATGTCTTCTTTGAGCAGGATTTTGACGGTGTCGGCAATCGTCTGTACGAGGCCAAACGGGCCAACGCGGTTCGGGCCGAGCCGGTCCTGAAAACGGCCCGCCAGCTTGCGCTCGATCCAGATGCCGAGCAGCGTCCACAGCAGGCCGAACGCGCCAACCACCATCACGCCGATGGACTTGGCGATCAAGACGGCCAGCCCGTGTGAAAAACCAATATCAACCAAAATATCTGTCATCTAGGCGTCTCCGGCAAGATTCAGATACAACAAAAAAAGCCGGCAGCGCCACACGCTCACCGACTGTTGGTATGCCTATAACCACTCCAGCGCCCCTTTGCGCCAGGTGTATACCAGGGCCACGACCAGCAAAAAGACGAAGACCGTCATCTCGAACAGAGCGAACAACCCCAACTGGTTATATGCCTTCGCCCAGGGGAACATAAAAACCAGTTCGACATCGAACAGCACAAATACCAGCGCAAAAATATAATACTGCGCCCGAAACTGCGTCCAGGGCGAGCCGACCATCTCCACGCCGCATTCATACGTTTCACTTTTGATCGGATTGGGACGCTTCGGAGCCAGCAGTTTCCCCAACACAATCGGGATGGCCGGGAGCGTCCATCCTAATGCAAAAAATAGACCCACAAAAATCCATTCGTTCAACGTCATAATACGTTCGCCCTCCAGCGCACTCTGGATGGAACATCACAACAACACGCATTGATAGGAACAACAGGCGGCTAGTATAACAATCGCCCGGCAGATGGGCAATTACTCTTGCGCGTCACCGACCACCATTCTAGCACACGCGCCAGCGAATACAAAAACGGTCCTTCCGGGCGGCACGAACCCGGCGGCACGTGGTCCGGCTGCAAAAACCTGTGGCTATTGAGCGCCCGAAACGCGTTGGTCACGCTTTGGTCACGCGCCACTCGGTAGTATAATGGGTAACATTGTTGGATGCGGCTGTGCTCCGCATCCTTCTTTTGTGGAGTACCTGCCTCCGGTGGGAAATCCACCAATCATTAAGGAGAAACAGCTCGATGTCGAAGAAATTCAGTTTACTGCTCATCGCCCTGCTGGTGATCGTGCCGTTGACGATGGCGGCGTGCGGTAGTGACGACAAGAAAAGCGACACCAAAAGCGTCGATCTGACGCAGACCTTTGAATCAACATCCGGCCTGACCGTCAAATACCCTGACGGCTGGGCCGCCAAGGACGGCAGCAGCGGCCTGGAGATCGCCAACAGCCAGACTGCTCTGGACTCGATGGATGACTCAAGTATAACGGCTATCCCCGCCGGGACCGCTGGCGTGCTTGTCATGGCGGCACCGCTTGAAGCGCTGGGGCTGGCAGCCGACGCCTCGATGAAAGACGTGGCGGATCTGATGGCCAGTGCGATGGGTAGCGGGGAAAATGCTACCATTGGCGATACCTCAGACCTCAAGGTCAACGGCCACGACGGCGCGCGCGTCGACATTTCGAGCGACACGGACAGCTCGGAAGGGTTCATGCTGGCCTACAAAATCGACGACAGCACGGTCGTGATCGTGGCCGTCGTCGCGCACAAGGGCGAGCTGAGCCAATACGAAGCCACCGCGTTGAAGATCGTCGACAGCATCACCTACACGGCCCCGGCAGCCCCCGCCGGATAAACGCGTCCTCCTAATCTCACTGCTGGCCCTCGCCCGGTAATTGTCGGGCGGGGGCTTTTTCGTGCGGAGTGTGGACGGCGGCACTAGCGCCGCCGGCGCAGCCTGCGCAGCTCGCGTACGTTGTCCACGATGATCAACAACCCGATGCCTACCACTCCCAGGAACACGATCTGCCAGAAAAACGCGTAAACCAGGATCAACGACGCCAGCACGCTGAGCAGCAGAGTCGCCTGCACGACCAGATTCTGAAAGTAGCGGCGGAAGATCGATTCAAACACCATGAATACGGCCAGCAGCATACCCGCCCCGGTGAACCACGCGCCCGACGTGAGGTAGACCGCCACAAAACCGATCAGCAGCAGCCCGACGCTAAAGGCCGCCCAACTCTCGGCGACGCTGCTCAGGCGGATTTCGGCCTCGCTCTGCGGCTGCTGCGCGTGCCGGATATGGTCCCGCAGCGGCCCCCCGCCGCCCGCCTCGACACGCGCCAGCTCGTCTTCACAGGCGGCGATGATCGCCTCGCGTTCGGCCATCGAGTCGCGCAGCGCATCGAGCGCCGCTTCGCGCTCGGTGATCTCGACCCACAGCGCGGCGCGCGGCTCATCCAGGTGACGGCGGCCCTGCATCGCGCGGTGGCGCGCATACAGCCACGCGAGATCGTCGTGCTGTTGGGCGGCAGTGGCGCGGCTGCCGGACTGCATGTCACGCAGCCGCGCGATCTCGTCGCGCAGGGTATCCGCCATCCGGCAGGGTGGCTTGACCTTTTCCAGCCCGGCCCACCCCAGCGGGTTATGCCACGACCGGCGGACCGTGCCGTCCCGGTTGTACTTCGGTCCGGCGGGCGCGTTTTCGCCTGATACCGGGTCCTGGGCAAAAAAGCCCCACAGCCCCCGGTACGCATCCACCCAGCCGGGGACCGGGTCCAGCAGCACGGGTGACCAGGCCCGGTCGCTGCCCGGCCCGATGATCACGCCGTCGCCGCGCGCGTAGTCCACAAACGGCATGCGCAGCCAGCGGGCGATATCCGGCAGCGGGGCGTCAGGATCGCCCTGCCGCAGCCGCTCCCGCCAGAACTGCTGGATCGTCTCCAGCACGCGGCTGACCGGGCGCAGCGGCCACAGGCTGACCGCGATCATGTATTCGCCGGGCGAAAAATAGCTGGCGTGCGAGCCTGCCCCGGCGTAGATCACCGGATGCGTGCCGACCTTCTGCACTTCGGGATCGTCCCAACGGCGGCGCAGATCATCGCCGTGAAAATCGTGCGACGCATACGCCACCCAGACCGGTTCAGGTATGCCCTCGGCGTAGTCTTCCAGGTACACAAACACCTGTTCCCAGTCGGCTTCGTGATTGTTCACGCCATAAAAGGACGAGCGCCAATCGTTGATGCAGTAGAAATAGAGGTAGTGCAGGACGATATAACCATCCTGGCGCAGTACGCGGCCATAGTAGGTATACCGCTCGTCGCCAGCCTGCATCTCACGGTACACTTTTTCGGCGGCGGTCGCCGTGCCGCCCGGCACCGTCCCGCGCAGCAGCAGCGCCACCGTAAACAGCGCATCGACCACGCGCGAAAACAGCCCGACCCGCGCCAGCCGCCCGCGCGTCTGGAAGCGGGGACGGTCGCGCATCTGCGTGCGGTATAACTGCTGCGCGACGGTGCTCATCGGCTCGACAAAGTGCAGAAAGTGCGTGCCCTGCGGCTCGCGCGGCAGCGGGCCTGCCAGCCGCTCGAGCGACAGCTCGCCGCGCGGCACCAGTTCGACGGCGGGCATGTGCGGCGGCTGGACCCATAACCCGCAGTGCCCCACGTAACGATCCACATCCATCGGGAAAAATGACTCGCCGTAGGTATAACGCACCACCGGCTCATACGTGCGCAGCAGCGCCAGATCACTGATCATGCCGAATCCTGTCCGGCCCCAGCGGTTCCCGCCTGCGCCGTTCCGCTGCCCCGTGCACCCGGAAGACAAGCTGCACGTCGCGCTGGTTGAGGTAAAACACCGTCAGCACGGTGATCAACAGGTTTCCATACGGGCGATCTCCCTGGCCGTAGTCGTACAACTGCGCCAGCAGGTACAACCCCTGCAAAAACATCGTGGCAAACCACGCGCCCGGCTGGAGCGTCCACATGCCCCACGCCATGACGATGCCGGCGGCGGTCACGGGCAGCGTCAGCCAGTCCAACAGCGAAAAATCCTCGGCCAGCGCGGAAACCTCGCCCGGCGCGATACTGCCCCGGTGTTCTTGGTAAAAGTCCACCGCGATCTGGCCGCCGCGCACGACCGCCAGCAGACCGTTCACCAGCAGCAGCGCGGCGATGATCGTCACCCCAAACGGGCGTTTTGGTCGGCTCTGCTGCATGGGTCGGCTCCTCCCTGCCGGACTCGCACCAGGCCAGCGCGGTCAGTTCAGCTTGACGTCGAACTGCGTCGAATACGTCTCGGCATTGGTATCGGTGATCGAGACGGTGATCGTGTTCGTCGCGCCCGGATTGCCGAAACACTCCACGTCCACGCGGACCTGCAAGGGACTCGTCAGGAACGTCCCCAGGACATTCACATCGTACCCGCTCGATAGCGCGCCGTACCCGTCAATCGTGGCGTTACCCGCCGGGGAATACGTCGCCACGACCGAAAACCGCTGCCCATACGAGCAGGTATACAGGCTTTGCGGAACGGTCAGCCTGCCGGTTCCCTGGGCGGGCACCGGGCGGCATGTCGCCGGGTCCCAGCGGCACGTCCCGTCCGGCGCGGTGACACATTCCGCGCTCGGATACGGGCCGCAGGTCGAACAGCTTCCGCACGGCCCCCACGTCCCCGGCCCGGTAGGCGGCGGATTCGGGGCGGTCGTGTCGGGCGGAGTCGTCGGCGAGGCGGGCGGGCTGACTTCCGTCGGGTGGGCTTCGACAACGGGCAGATTGTCGCACCCGCCGGACAGTGTCACGCGCTTGGCCTCAACCCAAATCTGAATCCCTTCGCGGTCCAGCAGGTACCACGCGCCGTCCGCGCTGCGTCCGACCAGCGTGACCGGGCTGCCCTCATACATCACGCCCGCCGCCAGGTAATCATTCCCCGGTCCCAGGCGCAGATACACGTTGTTCCCCGACGCCGTACACGCTTCCGCCGGGGTGGCAGCCGCGCCAGGATGGCAATCCACCGGGCACGTCAGGCCGGTTTCGGTGGCTTCACACGTGCCATTTCCGCACAGGACCGGCTGCACCGGGCTGAAATACTGCCCGGCGGTGCAGTCCGAGGGGCAGGTCAGGTCGCTTTCGTCCGGATCGCACACACCGTCGCCGCAGTTTTCACCGGGCCAGGGGCCGCAGTCTGACGGGCAGCTCAGCAGCCCTTCGCCTTGATCCGGCGTGCAGACCCCATCGCCGCAGCCCGGCGGCGGTCCCTGGCAGTCCAACGGGCAGACACCGGTTTCATCTTCCTGGCAGATGCCATCGCCGCACGTCGCCGGGGCCAGCGGGGCGAACGTCATATCGTGCCCGGCAGGGAACACCAGGCCACCGACCTGTTCCTCTACCTGGCCGGACGAATTGGTTCTCAACCCCATGCCCGGCGTCAGATCGTAGGTTTCGAGCGCCTGGAAGGCTGGCGCAGGCTCGCCGCCTGTTTCACCGCCGGGCGGCGGCGGAGCCGGGGCCACGATCGGAAGGGGCAGGCGCGGGTGCGGGATCACGCCGACGGTGCCGCGCTCGCTGGCAAAAAACGTGCTGCCAGTCGTCGCGACCAGCGTCCACCACCGCGTACCGCGTACCACTGCGCTGGCGCTCGGCGTAAACACCTCAAACCGGTCCTGCGCATCGACCACCACCTCGACGTTGCTGACCGTCGTCCCGGCCAGCACGTCCAGCGAAATGATAAAATTCGGGTCAGACTCGGTCGGCAGGATCAGCGTGCTGACAACTGCCAGCGTGTTGCCGCGAATCTCCGTCTGGATGCCCTCAAAAAACGTCAGGTAGGCGAACCCGTTGACGCTGGTACGGACGCGATCCCCTTCGCCCACCAGGATCGGATCGGCGATTGTCTGCCAGCTTTGCGGGTCGCCGGGGTCAGCTTGCGCCATCTGGTACTGCACCACGCCCGCCACCGGTTCCAATGACGCCACAGGGTCAGGCGTTTGTGCCAGCGTCAGCCGCGCGACACCACCCAGCGCCACCAGCATCACCAGCCCACCCAACACGCACATATTACGCATAAATGATTTCATGTTTGCACCTTGCGCCGCCCGCACCCCCGGCGAC
>CAYMTN010000203.1:0-9913 GCA_964393335.1 uncultured Anaerolineaceae bacterium | reverse complement strand
ATCACGCCGATCATACGTATGGCACGTGTTTTTTCCCGGATGCGCAGGTGGTGGCCCACGCTCGCTGTTACGACCTGCTCGACACACGTGGGCGGCAGGGCCTGTATGCCGCGCGTCAGAGCGCCACCGAACTGCGGGACGTGGAAATCGTGCTGCCGCACATGGTATTTGAAAACGGTTCGCTGAGCGTGCACCTGGGCAACAAAACGGTCGAACTATGGCATTCCCCCGGCCACAGCCCGGATTCGATTGTCTGCCTGGTAAAAGAGGACCGTGTGTTGTTTGCCGCCGACACATTGATGCCGGTGCCCTATTTTGTCGATGGCAGCTATGACGATTTCATCAACAGCCTGAACGCGCTGCGTTTTGGCGGTTATGAAAACGTGGTGCAGGGGCACGGCGAAGTCGTGCTGCGCGGCGAGGTGGACGACGTGATCCAGGGCGATCTGGATTACCTGACCACCATTCACCGCCGGGTCGAGGAACTGGTCGCGGGGCAGGAGCCGGTCGAGGCTCTGGACGCGATCACCATCGAGGAATGTGGCAAAAGCCGGATTCCGCTCAACGGGTTGGTGCAAGAGCTGCACCAGGCCAATTTGCGCGCGCTGTATTACGAACTGCACGCCCGGCGGCACGCATCGGTGTAAGCGCGCGCCACGTGCCGCAAGCCTTCAGCGCCCGCGCCTATACCTGGAGAAGACCCGCATGGCCTTTCACACTCTGGACGATATCACCGCCAACGAACTCATCCCCGGCTTTCGTGGTAAGTTCATTCACACGGAGGGCGTCACGGTTGCCCATTGGGACATCGACGCGGGCGCAGAACTGCCGGAACACGCGCATCCCCAGGCGCAGATCACGCTGCTGCTGGCGGGCCGGTTCGAATTGACGGTTGCCGGAGAAACGCGCCTGATCGAGGCCGGAGCCTTCGCTGTGATCCCCGGTGACGTGCCACACGCCGGTAAGGCGCTCACTGCCTGCCGGATCATGGACGTGTTCCATCCTGCCCGCCCGGAATATCGCAACCGCTGACGGTTCCCCCGCTGGCCAAAATGCCCTATGATACAGGTAACGTATCTCAGACAGGACGGAGCGAAACAATGGAGGTCGTTCAGGTCGTTGGGGTCATCATCGGGGCAATTGTCGGGCACCTGGTCGCCGCCATGATCGCAGGCGGCAGTTACGCCTACATCGGCGGCAACCTGTTTGAAGTCACCGAAGAGCCGTTGGGCTGCGTTCGAGGCTGCCTGGTGGAACTCATGGCGGTGGCGCTGGGAGCGAGCGCGGGGTACTTCATCGCGTACATCATCGGCTGACCGGGTGTGTTTTCCGGTTACACAAAAAAGACCCCGGCCACATGACCAGGGTCTTTTGATTATAGCGGGGGCAGGATTCGAACCTGCGACCTCCGGGTTATGAGCCCGACGAGCTGCCACTGCTCTACCCCGCATCGTTGTGCTGAGTACTATACCAAAAGCGCTATAGACCGTCAAGGGTTGATTTAGACTGCGTGGGTGAATTATTAATTCCGTAACAGCGGTTATTGGTGGTCTGCACCGCCGACAACACGTATACTCTGCGTAGCCGGTGCGCGCACACCCGGTCATCTGAGACTCAGCATGGAGGCGGAAAGAATGGACCCGCACGCGTCCCTTTCACGGGAAGAACTGCTCACGCTGCTCGACGTATACGCGAAAAACTGGCTGGCGCACGACGGAAGCTGGTTTCTGGCAGTCGAAGCCGCTTACGGCACCGCTACCGCCATCGACATGGATGCGCGCGCCTGGGAGCGCTTTGCCGAAGCAGAGGCGCGGCGCATCCAACGCACGTTCGTTATCCCGGAGGGCGGCGGGCTGGACGCGCTTGAACAGGCGCTGCGCTACCGGCTGTATGCGCGTGTCAACCGGCAGCAGGCCGAACGGACCGGCGCGGACACGCTGATCTTCCGCATGGTCGAGTGCCGCGTGCAGGTGGCGCGCCAGCGCAAAGGGCTGCCGCCGTTCCCATGCAGACCGGTGGGCATGATGGAATTTTCGACCTTTGCCAGTACCATCGATCCGCGCATCCAGACGCGCTGCCTGACCTGCCCGCCCGACCCGGTGCAAGGCACGTTTTGCGCCTGGGAATTCACCTTGAAGGAATGACGATGACTCGACCTGAAAACGGCCCGCTTGAAGTGGCCGTCGGCGAACGGCTGCGCACGCGTGCACTGACCATCGCCACCGCCGAATCCAGCACGGGCGGTTTGATCGCCAAACGCCTGACCGACCGCTCCGGCAGTTCGGCGTACATGATCGGCGGCGTGGTCGCTTATGCCGACGCGGCCAAGCAGCGGGTGCTCGGCGTGCAGGCGCAGACATTGATCGATCACGGCGCGGTGAGCGAACAGGTCGCGCGGGAAATGGCCGACGGGGCGCGTGCCCTCTTTCAAACGGACGTGGCGGTGAGCGTCACCGGTATTGCCGGGCCAACCGGCGCGACGGCGACCAAACCCGTCGGGCTGCATTATATCGGGCTGAGCACGGCGGACGGCACCTGGGTGCGCCGCTACGTGTGGGCAGGCAGCCGCGAGGCCAACCGGGAGGCTGCCGCCGATGCCGCGTTCCGGCTGCTGCTGGCTTACCTGGACGGCACGCTATGACATTTCGCGTCACCGAAGTTATCGCGTCGTTTACCGCTGATGGCTGGCCGGTTCCCGCCCAGGTACGCTGGAAAGGCGCGTACCTGGACGTGATCAACGTGGGCCGCCGCTGGCGCGAATCGGATGGCATTCACGTGCTGGTGCTGGTCAGCGGTGGGATCGTGTTCGAGCTGCATACCAACGGATCGCTGTGGCGGGCGCGGATCGTATCCGAGCCGCCGCATTTTGCGTGAGGACGTGTCACATGCCGGTACACATTCGTTTTGCCGCTGCGGGTGATCTCGACTGGTGCGCCGCGCACGAGCACGTATCCGCGCCGGTCATCGCGCGCAAGATTCCGCACGACGAGATCGTGATCGCCGAGTTGGACGGCGAGCGGGTCGGGCTGCTGCGCCTGGAATACCTGTGGTCGATGGTGCCGTATATCGCCTTGATTCGTGTGGTGGACCCGTACCAGCGGCAGGGGATCGGGCGCGCGCTGCTGCATTTTGTCGAAACGACCCTGCGCGCGCACGGCCATAGCGTGTTGATGAGTTCTTCGCAGGTGGACGAGCCGCCCCCGCAGGCGTGGCACCGCCACATGGGCTTTGTCGAGTGCGGCATCCTGGCCGGGATCAACGAGGGCGGCGTCGGAGAGGTCTTCTTTCGTAAGGCGCTGTGAGGAAACGCGGCGAGCCGTTGCACGCGCCCTGCAATCACTGTACACTGGCAGATGTGGGTTCACGCGGAGGATGTGCGTCATGGATGTGCGCAATTGGGCATTTCTTGAAAAACGGCTTGACGAGCTGGGAGCCATCAGAGGCGAGCTGTCCGGCGGTGGTTTTGCCGAGCAGATCGCGTTTACGGCCTTTTTCTGGACGCTGATCCAGTTTAGCGCCAGCGAGAATGAGGACCTGTTTCGCGCGGGGGCGATGTCTTTGCCCGATTACCTGACGCCCGCCAACCGTAAGACCATCGAGTCGATCTGCCACACGCTCGACGCGTGGCTGGTTGACCAGGCACCGGACTCCCACCCGCGTTATGCGGATTTGCGCGCGGTGGTCGAGATCGGCAAGCAGGCCACCATCCACCCCCTGTTTGAGCCGCGAAAACTCCGGGGCGACTGAGACTCGTCATGCCTGGCAATACGTACAGGGCGATCACGTGCCCTTCGCCCGCACGCGATCCTCAAACCGCTGCCGATCCACGATAAACCGCTCGTGCGTGCCTTCGCCGATGCGCTCGACCGGGTCCCACGCCGAAACGTCGAACACCAGCCGCCGCCCGTCGATAACCTTGAGGGTGGCGCGGGCGCGTACCGTCAAACCGACCGGCGTCGCAGCCAGGTGTCTCACGTCCAGGCTGATGCCGACCGACGTGTACCCCTCGGCCAAATGGCCTTCCAACGCGTGAATCGCCGCCGCTTCAAACAGCGCGATCAGGGCGGGCGTCGAATAGACGTTCACGCTGCCGCTGCCCAGCGCGGTGGCGGTCAGGTCGTCCGTCACGGTGATGGATGCCTCACCGGTCAAGCCGGGTTCCAGGGTAGGTAAAGCAGCCATGAATCACTTCCTTTGCAGCTAATGGGGCGCTGGTCAACCGTGATTGTACCACGCTTCGCCCGTGAAAAAACCGGTCTTGACGTCGAAAGGCTTGACTTAGAGTGCGCTCTAAGTTGTATAGTAAACGTGTCATGGTTGGCATGAAAGGCAGGCTGGAGGTATGGACGCGTCACTCACCATCCGCGAGGTGGCTGCCAGAACGGGACTCAGCACACATACGCTGCGATATTATGAGCGCGTCGGGCTGCTGGCCCCCATCGAGCGAGGCGCGAGCGGGCACCGCTGTTACTCAGACGCCGACCTGGGCTGGATTGACCTGCTCAAACGACTGCGAGCAACCGGCATGTCGATTGCCGACATGAAGCGTTACGCCGACTTTCAACGCGAAGGCGACGAGACATATACCCGGCGAATCGCGCTGCTCGAAGCGCACCGCGTGCGCGTGCTGCGCCAACTGGATGTGCTCCAGACCAACCTGGCGATCATCGAGTACAAGATCGACTATTACACGCAAGAGAAGGAGAAACTGGAATCATGCAGCGAGTCTTAGGACGTTCAAACATCCCCGTATCCGCGATGGGTATGGGCTGCTGGGCAATCGGCGGCCCCTGGACGATGAACGGCGGCCCGGCAGGTTGGGGCGACGTCGATGATAGTGAATCGATCCGCGCCATTCATGCGGCGATGGAACACGGCATCACGTTTTTTGACACGGCAGCCAATTACGGCGCGGGCCACAGCGAGCAGGTGTTAGCGCGCGCGTTCGAGGGACGGCGCGACCAGGTCGTGATCGCAACCAAATTCGGCTACCACGTGGACGAAGCCGCCAAAAACGTATCCACCTACGGCGATCCCAAAACCGGCGACGTGGTCACGCCGCTGAAAGCGGACTGCGAAGCCAGCCTGCGTCGCCTGAACACGGATACCATCGACCTGTACCAGTTCCACGTCAACGAATACGATCCGGACAAGGCCGCCCCGGTGCGCGATGCGCTGGAAGACCTCGTCCGCGAGGGCAAAATCCGCTATTACGGGTGGAGCACCGATTTTCCGGCGGGCGCGCGGGTGTTCGCCCAGGGTGAACACTGCACCAGCATCCAGCAGAACCTGAACGTGATTCACGACTCGGCGGATATCCTGGCCGTGTGCGACGAGTTCAACCTGGCGTGCATCAATCGTGGCCCGCTGGGCATGGGCCTGCTGACCGGCAAATACACCCAGCAGTCACAGTTCGTATCCAACGATGTGCGTAACGCGGCGTGGTTCCGCGAGGCGTTCTTCAACCAGATTCTTGATAACCTACCCGCGATCCGCGACGTGCTGACCAGCGGCGGGCGCACGCTGGCGCAGGGTGCGCTGGCGTGGTTGTGGGCGCGCAGCGAGCATACGATCCCGATTCCGGGCATTCGCACGGTGGCGCAGGCGGAAGAAAACGCCGGGGCGATGGCCTTCGGCCCGCTGACCGCCGCACAGATGCGCCAGATTGACGAATTGTTGGGCCGCGCCGAACCGGCTCGTTAAGCCGGGCCATTGCTCAAGCGGTAACTCTGTTCCCCGGCCAGGACTCATCTCCTCCTTGCCGGGCGCTTTTCACTCACCAGTCGTCGTCGAAGCCTTTGAAGCCTTCCGGCAGGTTCGCCATACCGGGCGCAGGCGCAGACTCGACGAGCGATGGCGGCGTAACGGTGGTCATGGGGAACGTTTCCGGCGTCTCGCTGCGGGTGAACAGGTTCGAGGCGTTGGCCAGCTCGCGCAGGTACATCACCACCGCGCCGACCCCGGCCAGCACCGAAATCAGCTCGATGATCAAACCCAGCGCCGGCACCGGTACGTTCGTGACCAGCGCATAGATCGCCGTTCCCAGCACCAGCGCCGCCAGCCAGCGGCGCAGCGTGCCCGGTTCTGGCGTGCGCAGCACAAACCGGTAGACCAACTGGCCGAGCATATAACTGATCACCACACGGCCCAGGAAAAACAGCAAAAAACCCAGGCCGCCGACCAACCCGGAACCGACGACCAGCAGCCCGACGCCGACCATGATCGTCAGCTCGTTGAGCTTGACCAGGTACAAAATCGTCAGCAAAATTAGGCCGATGACGACCACGACGATCACCAGCGGAATCGACAGCATGAACGTGATCAGGCCCCACCCGATGGTTGGCACGGTGCGCCGCCGCACGTTTTGCGCGGGCTGACGGATCACGTTGGGCACGGCGCGCAGACCAACCGCGCCGAGAATGACCAGTGTCAGCATATCGCGCACCGACGCGACCGCATACCCGCGCAGAATCTTCGCGGCGTCGTCGGTGCGTTCCACTTTGGTGATGTCCGGCTGGCCGCCGACCTGCTCGAACCGGATGCGGCCCTGTACCACGCCGGGCGGAATCTCGTTCAGACGTACCGAACGGTACGCCAGGTCCCCGCCGATATGCGCTCTTTGCCCGATGCGCAGCCCTGGGTTGGAAAACGAAATGTCGTAGATCGGCAGCCCCGGCACGTCGGTACTGCGCCGGGGATCGCCGACCTCGGCGTCGACTTTCCCTTCGACCGTCCCTTCGATGATCAGGGCTTCGCCGCCAAAGTCGATATCACCGCCGACGCTGCCATCGACCCGCGCCTGGTAACCGTACACCAGCAGGTCGCCGGGCAGCGCAGCGTCCCGGTTGATCTCGGTGTTCAGCGCCACAGAAAATACGTCGGTGCGGCTGTTGGTAAACTGCGCTTTGTTCTCGACAGTCAGCGTCAGCCCGCCAAAATGGATGTCGTCGCCCACTGTCCCGGCAATCGACAGCTTGCCGCCGCCCACCCACAGGTCCCCGGTGACGACGCCGGTATCGTGAATCGTGATCTGCATGGCCGCGCCGATCAGATCGCCCTCAACGGTGCCCTTTACGTCGAGAATGCGGCATAAAAAATAAAAATCCTCGACGATGACCTCATCTTCCGCTATCAGGCATTTGTCGCCGCGCATCCCTTCCGACGCCTCGACATGACCCACCAGGCCGGTACAGGCAAACGCCAGCAGTAACAGCATGATGATCAATTTTCGTCGTGGTCTGGCAGCCAAACGCATGAATCGTCCATCCTTACAGGCGTCATCCGGGATGTGTCGCTGGTATTGTACCAGCAAGGTTGTGTTTCGTTAAAAAGCTAGCCGGTCGTGATCGCGCCCAGGTATGTTTCGTCCGATACGTGCCACAGGTTGTCACTCGTCAGGTCCAGCTTATACGTGCCCGGCTGGCTCACACCGGCCAGCAGCAGCGCGCTGTCGCCGTCGATGAAGGCCACCGGGCGGTAGCGGGCCGCGCCTGGGGCCAGCGCTACGATCTGCCGCTGCGCCACCACATCGACGACGATCATCGCGTACTGCTCCAACACCATCCCGGCTTCCGGACCAACACCCGCCGCCACGCTGTACGCGGCCAGCGTGCCCGTTTCGTTTAACAGCAGGTCGCCCCCGACACGAAACGGCTGGTTCGGCGGAGGGATACGGATATCGGCCCCGGTCGGCAGGTCCCACACGTGCAGCGCGAACGGCCCCTGCGCCCCTTCCAGCCGCGCGAAGATGCGCCCATCCGGCGTGATCGCCGCGCCGCACGGGCAGTTCGGCTCGTCCGGCAGCGAAAAAAACGTCTCTTGCTCGACGCTGTACGCGGCGACGTGCGCAAACTGATCGTACGGCGTGCTGGCCGGGGTATGCGCTGCGTCGTAAAAAAACGTGCGGTCGTTGGTCAGGGCCAGGGGGAACAACTCCAGGCCGCTGGCGGGCGTCGAGATCGGGAGCTGGCGCAGATCGTCGCCATCCGCCCACGCGACGTACACCTCCGAGACGCCCGCCGTATTCACACGCACCCAGGCCACCGCCCGGCCATCCGGCGACGTGACCCAACGCAGCGAGCGCGTATCGACCAGCCGCCGGATGAAGGGATGCTGCTCCAGGGTGCCGCTGGCGTTGGCGCGCATCACCGCGCCGGTCTGCGCTTTTTCATACAGCACGTAGTCGCCCAGCAGCGTGAAATGCTGTCCGTTTTCGGCAGTGACCAGCGTGCTGAGGCCGCTCAGCGGGTCCATGAAAAAGATGCGGGTGATTCCGGTGTCGGGGTCCTGGCCGAGGAACACCTCGACGCGCCCCGGCTGCGCGTGAGCCGGTCCGGCAGCGAGCAGCGCCGCGACGATCAGCCACAATCCGCCCACGAACGCGCCCCTGAGAAGCATCCATCGCGGCTGCCAGTGATTACGCATCGCGCAGCCTCGCCACCACCAACGGCAGCATTTGGCCGGACGGCCCGGCCAGATGCCAGCGTGCCACGCGTGAAATCGGCGTGCGGGCGGGATTTACCTCGATCACCAGCGCGCCGTATTGGTGGGCGACGAACGGCAGTTGGGCCACCGGCTGCACGATCCCTGACGTACCGACCACCAGCAGCACGTCCGCCGTCTGGCAGAGGTCAAACGCGCGCGCGATGGCCTCAGCGGGCAGCGTTTCCTCGAACCACACCACGTCAGGCCGCACATACGCGCCGCAGTGCGGGCAGCGCGGCGGCCCGGCGGATTCGTCCCAGGCCGGCAGGGTCTCGACGTCGACGTAGGTTGGGTTTCCCTGACAGTTGGCAAAACACTTGTTGCGGCGGATGTCGCCGTGCAGCGCGATCACGTCGCTGCTGCCGGCCTGTTGGTGCAGCCCGTCGATGTTTTGTGTGATCACCACGACCTGCGGCAGCACGTCTTCAAGATCGGCGATGGCATAATGGCCGGGGTTGGGCTTCGCCTCGGCCAGCAGCCCGCGCCGGTAATGGTACCAGTCCCACACCAGCCGGGGATTCTGCTGGAAGGCGCGCGGCGTCGCCAACTGCATCGGGTCGTGTCGTGCCCACAAGCCATGCATCGCATCCCGAAACGTCGGAATCCCGCTTTCTTTGGAAATTCCCGCGCCGCTCAACACCACCAGCCGCTGACTCGCCCGGATCGCCTGGGCGGCGGCCACAATATCCGGGCCGGGTTGTCCTGCGTCGCTCACTGGTCTATTTCCTCCTGGCATACCTGCCACACCACTGTCGATTGTGCCCCGGCGCGGCACGACGCGCAACCCGCCCGCTCAATTGTGAAAACCGTCCGAAAAACGGGCGACCGGATTGGTGTATGGCTCGCATGTCGTGTTAAACTACTAGCGTGCTTCACCAGTTACGATAGATCAAACCGCACAGTGGACTGTAACTGGCCTACCGACAGTGGAAACGACGAGCATTATGGAACATTCACATCCCCCGACCGACCGGGACATTCTGACCAAAGAAGCCTACGCCAACGACGAACAGTTAGCGATCCGCATTCGCACGCACGAATTGTACAGCCAGCCCAAGCTCGATTTCCCGCGCTGGGTGATCGATACGCTGGCCTGGCGCGGCGACGAATGGGTGCTCGACGTCGGAGCCGGGCCGGGGACGTATTTCGACCTCGTGCGAGAGCGCATCCCGAACGGTCGCCTCGTCGCGGGGGATTTGTCGCTGGGGATGGCGCAGCGCGCGCGACAGCACGTCCCGGCCAGCGCCCTGATCACCAACCTGGACGCGCAGAATCTGCCCTTCGACGACGATACGTTTGACGTCGTGCTGGCGAACCACATGCTCTATCACGTGCCGGACATCCCGCGCGCGCTGGCCGAGATCAGCCGCGTATTACGCCCGGACGGCTGCCTGATCGCGGCGACCAACAGCGAAGACACCATGCCGGA
>CAYMTN010000202.1:0-9920 GCA_964393335.1 uncultured Anaerolineaceae bacterium | reverse complement strand
ATTCGTTCATGGTGGTGGACGTGCGCGAATTGATGTACCGCCTCAACCGGCGGCCCAGCGCGACCTTTTATCCTGACGAGGTCTGGCTGCGGTTGGGGAACGGCGTGAACGTGCGTAATGAAGACGCCGTCGCCCGATTCGTGCAAAAACTCGACCAGTCGGAAGCGGGCGGCGTCGTGATTCTCAGCAATGTCACGCTGGCTAAGGAGCTTGGCAAGCTGCGCACCAATCCGCTGAGCCTGGGCCTGTTGGGGTTGATGTACCTGGCATTTGTCATGGCGCTGGTGCTGAGCATGGTCGGGCTGCTGACCTATGCCGGGCTGACGGCGCAGGCTCGCCGGACCGAGTTCGGCGTTTTGCGCGCGCTGGGGTTGTCATCGCTGCGCGTGGTGGGCGGTCTGGCGCTCGAACAGGCTTTTGTGATGACGATCGGCGTCGTGTTGGGCGCGGTGTTGGGGTGGGTGCTGGCCTCACAGGTCGTGCCGACTCTGGCGCTGGGCGCTGCCGGTGAAGGGATCACGCCGCCCTTTGTGATGCGGGTGGAAACCAGCCGGTTGGTGGAATACGCGTTGTTAATGGTAGTGATGTTGGGGTTGGTTCTCAGCTCCAGTCTGCTGCTGGTGCGGCAGCTTTCACTGGCGCGGACGCTGCGCTTGGGCGACGAATAAATGGCTGTCAGCGAACGGCGTTCGGCGTTCAGCCTCAGCGGTGAGCTACAGGCTGAACGCTGATGGCTGATCGTTTTGCAGGAGAGAGATTTTACGCATGACCATCGGACTCATCTTGAAACGTATGCGGCGCGAGTGGCGCTCGCTGGTTATCCTGCTGTTGGCGGTCTGTCTGCTGACGGGCTTTTTTGCGCTGGGGCCGTTTTACATCCGCGCCGTGACGGATGTCGGTCTGCGTTTTGAGCTGGACCGCGCCGCCCCGCAAGACCTGCAAGTGTCGCTGATCGTCGATAACGAGCCGCTCTCGCCGGAAGCGCTCAACGTCGTCAGCGAGGAGCTTGGCCCGCTGGCGTCCAACTACCGCTATTACATCCGCGCCGACTACAACCCGCCGACGACCGAAAGCGGTATCAACGATCCCGGCTTGGCGACGGGCGGGTACATCTACCGCTACGGCCAGCCGGTCACCATCATATCGCCGCGCATCCAGCGCACGTTTCAACCCTTTGCGTTTGACAACATGCCGGACCTGCTGACGCTGGTTGCGGGACGGTTTCCGCGCCGGCTGCCGCCGCCCGAAGCGGTCGATCCGACCGGTCTGAGTGATGCTGAGCAGCAAGCGCGGCAGATCGGCATTTATAACCGGGGCGAGGTCGAGGTCGTCGTCACCAAAACGGTCGCGGACGAGGCCGGGCTGGAACTTGGCAGCCGGATGGTGCTCGGTACGCGGCGCGTGGATGGCTCCGGCAAGGTGGCGTCGATTGTCGTGGTCGGCATTGTCGAGCTAAAAAACCCCAACGATCACATCTGGATCGGCAACCGCAACTTTATCGAAGGGGCCGAAGTTGAGTATGGGATGGGCCTGTTCCGCTACGACTACGGCATGGCGACCATTCCCGAAGTGTACACCGACTGGCTGCGAGACGTAACCCCTGGTAACTCGTACATTTACCAGATCGAAACCAACACGGACACGATCACCGCCGATAACATCCAGACGATCAACGGCAAACTGGCGGTGCTGCCCAACCGCCTGAGCGCCTACCATCCCGGCATTTCGGTGCTGACGGGCCTGTCGGCCATCCTGGAGAGTTACTCCGGCGACGTATCCGACAGCGAAGGGCCGATCATTCTGCTGTCCGGCGCGATCCTGATCATGATGTTGTACCACCTGATCAACACGGTGGCGCTCGTGCTGGAACAGCAGGGCACCGAGTGGAGTTCGATTGTCAGCCGGGGCGGCAGCATCCCGCAGTTGGTCGTCATGCAGTTGGCGACGGTCGGAGTGTTAGGCATGCTCGGCGCGCTGGCGGGGCCGCTGCTCAGCATCGGGTTTATGAAGCTGCTGGAACATTTCGGCCCGCTGGCGACGGCGTTAGGCGGTCGCCCGCTTGGCTCAACCGAAATCCCGCAGATTTCGGTGTATCTCAGCATAGGGGCCGCCGTCGCGGCGGTGGTCGTGCTGACGTCTCCGGCGTTACCGGCGGCGCGGCGCAGCCTGCTGCGGCTGAAGCAGCTTGTTTCCCGGCCCCCGACGCGGCCCGCCTGGGCGCGTTACGGGTTGGACCTCGTGCTGGCGCTGCTCGGCGTCGGGTTTTTGCTGCGGCTGTATTACCTCGTCGGCGGTGATTTTGGCACGCTGCTGAACAACGTGTTCGCCGCCCCGCGCGAGGTGATCACGCTGATCGCGGATAACCTCAACCGGACCGGCGGCCTGAACGATCCATTTAACCTGTTGGGTCCGGCGCTGGTGCTGACCGGGGCAGCGCTGCTGTGGCTGCGTTTCTTCCCCTGGTTGATGGACATGGTTTCGCGCCTGTTCCGCAACAGCCGCCACCTGACCGCGCCGCTGGCGATCTGGAACGTGGCGCGTGACCCCAGCCACTACGCGCAGCTCGTGCTGCTGCTGATCGGGACGCTGGCGCTGGGGACCGCGTCGCTGGGGCTTTCGGCCACGCGCGATAAAGGCGCGTGGGCGGTGGCCCGCGAGGAAACCGGCGGCAGCGCGCGGGTGGAGATCGACCCGGCGCGGTTGGATGCCGAAACGGTGTCCTGGGACCGCCTGCCGGGCGTATCGTCGTCTGCGATGCTGCTGCACACGATTGGCGATTCCGGCTCGTCGGTGCAGCGCGACGTGCATATCATCGGCGTCCAGCCGGAAGCGATGGCCGCCGCGTTCCCGGAGATGGCGGACGCGGTCAAACCGCTGGAAATCGCGCCGATCCCGCCGCCGCCCGGCCTCGAACTGCCGGCGGACGCCGATCAACTGACGGTGCAGGTCTACTCGCTGCCGCTGGCGAATCCCGACGATCCGGCGGTGTCCGTGCTGCTGGCCGCCTACCTGCAAGACACGATCGGCGTGCCGTACCGCGTCGCGCTGGCGCTGCCCGAAACGGTGGTGATGGCCGACGTCAACGACGAAGCCCAGACCGGCGAAACGCCGCCGACGCCCACCGATCAATGGCTGACTTTCAGCGGCAGCATGCCGGTTCAGGGGCGCGGGCCGTACCGCCTGATGCGGATCGGGATCAACGACACGGCGGGCAACCTGGACGCCTTCCAGCACACCATTTACATCGATCGTATCGCCACGTCGGATATTTTCGGCACGTCAACCACGCTGGAGAGCTTCGAGACGGAGTCGAACGCGTGGGCCGAAGCGACGGTGGTGAATCCGTATGCGGCGTCGTGGGTGACGAATACCGGCGTCAGCCGCGTGTCCGGCGTGAATCCGCAGCGCGTGGTGGCTGGCGACGATGCCGCCGCCGACGTACCGGTCATCGAAGGGCCGGGTATGATGCGCCTGGATTACCGGATGGGCAAGGTCGGCGGGCGGCAGCGCGAGCCGAGCATCGTGGTCAACGAGCCGCACCTGGACCGCATCCCGATTGTGATCAACCAGGCATTTGCCGAGCAGTTCTCGGGGCACGGGACGTTCCACACGGCGGTCGACGAACCGCTGGTCGTGGGCGACACAAAAAACGTGATTCTCAACGTCGGCAGCGGATCGGTTGAGATCGGCTACGTCGTGGCCGGGATCGTGGACGATATCCCGTCGGTCAGCGCCAAAGACCCGCTCATGATCACGCACATCGACCTGATCCAGCCGGTGATCAACCAGGCGGCGTCGGCGGCGCACTTCTTCACGGATAACGAAATCTGGCTGGAACTGCCGGATCGGAAACCGTCCGGCGCGCTCGAAACCCAGATCGCGGGCCTGGGCGGCGGCGTCGATAGCGTGGTGTGGGCGTGGGACCGTTACGGCGAGATTCAGCGCGAGCCGCTGCCCAGCGCCGTCGCGGGCATGTTATTCGCCGGGTTCTGGATCAGCCTGCTGCTGAGCCTGCTCGACTTTGCGTTTTACCTGGTGGTCACGGCCCGCCAGCGCCTGTTCACGTTTGCGGTGCTGCGCTCGCTGGGGTGGAATGCCGGGCACATCTGGCGGCTGCTGTTCATCGAGCAGATCGCGCTCATCGTACCGGCGCTGATCATCGGGAGCCTGATCGGGGCCGCGCTGGCGTATCTGCTGCTGCCGTTCCTGGCGCTGGTCGGGAATGAAACGCTGCGCCTGCCCTGGCTGAGCCTGATCGGCCTGCTGCTGACGCTGGTGATCTCATTCACCGTGCTGATGGGTATTGCCGCGATCTTTTTACGCCGCATGAGCGTGAATCAGGTCCTGCGGTTGGGCGAGGAATAACACTGTGGGTATCATCATAGTCAAGACAACACGGCGCGGCTGCCGCGCCCGGATTGGCGAGGGTAAGACACATGACTGACGTTTCGAGCGCAGCGCCCCGGTTGGATGGCGCGCTGCCATATCAAGACGGCGATTCACGCCCGATCTTTATCGAGTGTGAAAACCTGGTGAAAATTTACAAAGTGGCCGACCTGGAAGTCGTCGCGCTGCAAGGGCTGGACCTGCTCATCCGAGAAGGCGAGATGATGGCGCTGGTCGGCCCGTCCGGTTCGGGAAAATCCACGCTGATGAATATTCTGGGTGGGCTGGACTTCCCGACTGCCGGGCGCGTGCGGGTCGGCGACGATAACCTGCTGGAACTCACGCGCCGCGACCAGGTGCGCTACCGCCGTCACATGGTCGGTTTTGTGTGGCAGCAAACGGCGCGTAACCTGCTGCCCTATCTCACGTCGATTGAAAACGTCGAGCTGCCGATGGCGCTGGCCGGTTTCCCCGCACGGGAGCGGCGCGAACGGGCCGCGCACCTCCTGGACCGTGTCGGGCTGGCCGACCGCATGCGGCACCGCCCGGATCACCTGTCGGGCGGCGAGCAGCAACGCGTGGCGATTGCCGTCGGCATGGCGAATCGTCCGGCCCTGCTGCTGGCCGACGAGCCGACCGGCGAGGTAGACAGCCACTCCGCCGAGCAGATTTTCCAGTCCCTGCGCGCGCTGAACGAAGAATTCGGCGTGACGATCATCATCGTGACGCACGACATGAACGTCGCCACGCGCGTGGATCGCGTGGTGGGTATGCGCGACGGGCGCACCAGCACGGAAATTTTGCGGCGGCGCGAAGGTGACGTAGCCGTTCACGAAGAAGAATACGCGATCCTCGACCGCGCGGGGCGCTTGCAGCTTCCCGAAGCGTACATCGAGGCATTGGACATGGAAGACCGCGTCCGCCTGCGCCTGAACGAAGATCACGTCGGCGTCTGGCCGGAGCATACACACGGCGAAACCAGCGATAACGGGCAGGAGCGGCAGACATGAGCGGCAACGGAAACATCCCCTATTCGAGCAGTCACGAGCCGGTGATCAGCCTGGTGCATCTGCATCGCGTGTATCACCTGGCCGGTGAGGATATTCACGCCGTCAACGACGTGACGCTCGACATCTGGCCGAGTTACATGACGGCCATCGTCGGGCGCTCCGGGTCCGGCAAAACGACGCTGCTGAACCTGATCGCCGGGTTGGACGAGCCGACCGAGGGCGTTATCCGCGTGTTGGGCCGCGACCTGAGCCACATGGACGAACGCGAGCGGCTCGATCTGCGCCTGAACAAACTCGGTTTCATTTTCCAGAGCTTCGGCTTGATGCCGCTGCTCAGCGCGCGCGAGAACGTCGGCGTGCCGCTGCGGATGCGCGGCATGGCTCCGCACGACCGCGAGGCGCGCGTCGATGAGGCGCTGGCCTGGGTCGGTTTGCAGGAACGCGCGCACCACCGGCCCTACGAACTCTCCGGCGGCGAGCAGCAGCGCGTGGCGATTGCGCGCGCGCTGGCAGAGGGGCCGTCGCTGGTGCTGGCCGACGAGCCGACCGGCCAGCTCGATACGCGCACCGGGCGGCGTATTCTGGATTTGCTGCGGCGGTTGGTCGAGGAGCGCGGCGTCACGCTGTTGATCGTCACGCACGATCCGCAGGTGATGGCTGAGGCCGACGTAGTGCACGAAATGCACGACGGCATGCTGCTCGAATCGCGCATCAAAGAGGGCGTTGCCACGCCGGGGTAAATGGTTCAGAGGCGGGCAGGCATCAAGAACGCTTAGGATTCCGGGCGCTTCATAACTTTACCTCACCCCCTCGCCATCGCATGGAGGGCCCCATATGTGGGGCAGGGTTTGGGGTGAGGTAAACTCGGCGAGCATCTGCCACGTGATCGGTTTAGCAAGATGCGTTAGGCCCAGTAGGTGCCAGAGGGATCGATCATGTCCTTTAACCTGACGGGGCGCAGCCTGGCGCTGGCGGTGGTGATCGCCATCGGCCTGGGAGTCGTGACGAGCGTGCTGCTGTCCAACGATCCTGCGCCGCAAACCGTGCGCCTGGACGAGAACTTGTTCCAGGTCGCGCCGACGACTGCCGTCTCGCCGGAGGCGCTGGCGGCGACGGTCAGGAGCGGCGAGATCAGCGCGTTGGTCCTGATCCAGGGCCTGAAAGAGCGCCGCCTGGTGATCGCGCCGCTGGATAGTGACGAGGCCCCGTATGAAGTCGAGCGGTACGTCAGCACGTGGCCGCTGCTGCCGGACCCGACCGGCACGCGCGTCTTGTACGGCACAGCGCATACCGTCATGGTGCTGGACGTGGCCGCGCGGCGCTCGGTAATCGTCGGGACGCTGCCGCCAGAGAGCCAATTATTGCTGGCGCAGTGGTCACCGGACAGCCAATGGCTGGCCTACGTGGTCGAAACCGGGACACAGCACATCTCGTACGTGACGCTGGCCGCTGGCTCGCAGGCGGCGCAGGAGATGCAGCGCGTGCCGCACGGGCTGCCGCTGGACGTCGGGTGGCTGGCCGATGGCCGCCCGGTGTCGATCTCCCTGGGGCTTGGCCCGGTCGGCGGGCTGTCCGCGCAGTACCGGCTGTTTGATCCGGCCAGCGGCGACGCCGTGCTGCTGCCGCCGGACGTGACGGTCTACCAGCCCTGGACTCCCTGGCAATCCGCCGACGGATCGCTGCAAGTTTACGCGGTGAGCAGTTGGGAAGAGGCGCGCTACAAGGGCGCGTGCCAGACCGGGCCGCTGGCCGTGACCGGCGACGACTGGCTGTACGCTGCCGTGCAGGGGCTTGGGCAGCAGCACGTGATTTTTGACTTGCAGGGCATGTACCTGGATCGCCCGATGTGGCTGCCGGATGGCCGCATCGTGTTCCGCGCGGTGGCCGACGACATCTGCACGCCGCAGCCGTCCGGCCTGTATATCGGGCGCATCGGGCAGGCCCCGGTCAAGCTGGTCGAAGCCGAGCCGCAGTACATCTCCGACGAGTCCGATAAACTGCTGTGGAGCACGTCCTACGCCCTGAATCCCACCTACACGCGCATCGCGTGGTCGGAAAACGATCTCGATACGGAGCGCAGCACGATCTACGTCATGCCGCTGGCGAGCGGCACGCAGGACGTGTTGTTTGAGACGACGCCCCCGCGCCCGTCGAGTGATGCCCCCTTCGCGTACCGCGACACCGAGACGATTCTGTATTTCATCTGGCTGCCGTGAGAACAGCGATCAGTGGGGACACACACAAGAAACCGCCCCGGCGGGCGGCTTCTTAAAGTGTGCGCTGTACGGGTGGACGGCATAGTGCCTGCCACCACCGGACGGACTATTCTTCCCAGTTTTTCAGCAGTTTGGCGGTTTCTTCGGCGTGACCGGTTTCGTCGAGGATCATGTTCTCAAGCTGGACGGCCAGCCCTTTATCGCCGTATTCCTCGGCCTGTTTGGCGCGTTCGGTGTAGTCCTTTCCGGCTTGAAGTTCCGCTTCGAGGATCGCTTTTAACATGTCGTGCGGGTGATCGGCCTGCGGGACCGGGCGCGGCTGCGTGCTTGGATTGCCGCCCAGGGCCGCGATCTTGTCGGCCAGGAACTGCGCGTGCATCAGCTCGTCTTGAATCTCGGTCTGCATGAAGGTCACCAGTTGCGGACGCCAGGGACCGGTCACTTTGGCCGAATAGGTCATATACTGGATGATCGCCTGCAATTCGCCGGTCAGGTCCCGGTTCAAGGCGTCGATCAGCGTTTGTTTTTCCATCATGTCCTCCATACGGGCTTAATCTTGCTTCATAATTGAGTATATACGATTCCGGGGTCGATTGCCCCCTGCCGGAGTTGTCGCAGTTTGTGTTACACTCACTATAACGACTGTGGGCACGTGTACGAGGGGAGGATGGTGAAAATGGTCAGATTCCTGCAACGAACGAACGAATCGCACGATCAAGCGTCACGTGACTCGGCGCGCGAGCAGCGTAAAAAGGGCGAGCAGCGCAAGAAGGACGAGCAGCGCAAGAAAGACGAGCAGCGCAAGAAAGACGGGCGTAAGTCGAAACGATCCGCGCGGCGCGGCAGCCTGATGGGTTATTATGCGTTTGAGGATTCGTCACCCAGCGCCAGGCCGGTCGAAACATGGCTGCGCGACCAGGATGTCGCCATGCCGGGCGCGGTTCGCGCCAGCGGCGGCGGTTTTGTGGCGACGGCGGGCCGCCTCGTGCTGGACAGCAGCGGGTCGGGTATGGGGGGCGCGGTGCCGCGCGGCGAGCGCACCCTGTCGTATGGCAGCGGCCAGGGACAGGTGAGCGCCGGGCTGGCGCTGATCAATACGCGCCGCCTGCGCATCTATCCGCTGGTCGGGTTGAGCGCGTCCGGCGGCGGCACCGGGGATCGCCCGGCGGACGCGGTTGGGGATGATGCGGCTCCCCCGGCAGAGTCGCGCGGGTGGGGCAGCGGCAAGGCGACCGTCGGAATCGGCATGGACCTGCTGCTGAGCTTCTGGATATTCCACCTGCTGATCGGGCTGCGGGCGGGCACGGGTTACGAGTTGTTCAACATGCAGGTCGGCGGCGGCGACTCCGTCGAAACGAACGCCGGGCCGTTCTTCCGCGTTGTGGTCGGGGGCGGCCTGGGCCGCCGATAGGGCTACGCCATAAAAATAGCGACCCCATCCCCCGCAACCCGTTCCCTTAGGGAAGGGGAGCAAAAGAGCTTTTTGTTGGTAACGGGCGATCAAACAGGGGAATCATTTCTCTGGAACGGCCCCAAACACGGCGAGCGCGTACCATGACCGGACCGCACATCGGCACGCTGAACGAAAAACCGCTGCATGCCGCGCTAAAGGCGTGGTACGCGCAGCCGGGGGACCGGCTCGAAGTGGCGCTGGGGCGCTACGTGATCGACATCGTGCGGGATGACCTGCTGATCGAGATTCAGACAGGCGGTTTTACGGCGATCCGGCGCAAGCTGGCGCGGCTGGCCGCCGATCATCCGGTGCGGCTGGTGTATCCGGTGGCGCAGGACAAATGGATCGTGCGCCTGGACGATTCCGGGGAAAACATCAGCCGCCGCCGCTCGCCCAAACACGGCATCCCGGCGGACGTGTTCGCGGAACTGGTCCGCTGCCCGCACTGGCTGGTACATCCCCACACGGCGCTCGAAGTGCTGCTCATCGAAGAAGAAGAGGCGCGGCGCTTCGACGAGCGGCGCGGGTGGCGGCGGCATGGCTGGGTCATCGAGGAACGGCGGCTGGTGACGGTCGCTGCCCGGCGGCGTTTTGACACGCCCGCCGACCTGCTGGCGCTGGTGCCGGACGACCTGGCGGAGCCGTTCACGACGGCGGACCTGGCGGCAGCGCTGGGCAGACCGCGCCGTCTCGCGCAGCAGATGACGTACTGCCTGCGCGAATTGGACCTGATCACAGCCGTTGGCACGCGCCGCCGTTCGGGGCTGTATCGCCGCAGCGACTAGTACACGCGGGTGTAGGTTCTGCGAGGGTTTCACCCTCGCGCACCCACCAGGGGCCATTGACCCCTGGACC
>CAYMTN010000201.1:0-10031 GCA_964393335.1 uncultured Anaerolineaceae bacterium | reverse complement strand
ACCGACTGCTGCTCAACGAGGATTACCCATCGTGGCTGTACGCCGTCAACCTGGGTGCGACGACCATCTGGGAGCGGTGGAACTCCCTCAACCCCGATGGCTCGATCAGCTCGACGGGCATGAACTCGCTCAACCACTATGCCTACGGCTCCATCGTCGAATGGATGTACCGCGATATGTGTGGGCTGAACCCATCTTCAGACGAGGATGGTGTTACCGGCTTCCGCCATGCCCGGATCGCGCCTAAACCGGACAAATCGCTCCAGTGGGCCAGGGCGCGCTACCGCTCGGCGGCTGGCTTTTACGAAAGCGGCTGGCGCAGCGACGAAGCAGGACATCTCACCATCGAAATCGCTATTCCATTCAACGCATCGGCCAGGGTCGTGCTCCCCGATGCACAAATGGGCGAGATATCGGTCAACGGCCACCAGTTGTACGACGGAGAGCAGATCGGTGATAGCGTGGAATTGACTCTTGGTGCAGGCTGTCACAAGATCAAGTATCTGTTCCGGGAAAAGGGTATCCAGACCTAGCAGACTGTCGGAGAGGAAGCGGCAAGAAGGATGAGGTGATAGACTGAGAGGCCATCTCCTTGTGTGTGCTTGGTGTTCTATTGATCGGTACTGCGGCATCTTCAGGGTGGCAGGGTAGGAACCAAAACACGGCTCGTCACACGTCTCAAGCGGTGCAGCAAGCCGTGCCCCGTGTGCCCCATAGGGGATTCATTCCCCCAGGTGTTGTTCGCTGCGGCGTTCGCGATGGCTATCTCGTATCGCGGCATGATCCTCCCTCGATTTCCTGTCTCCGATGACACTTCCCCCGAACGCGCGCCGGAAAGAAACACTCGGCCAGATGGGTATTGAGGACTGGCGATTGGCTGTTGGCCGCGAAATGCGTGCAGATATGTGGTATCACAATATGGAGCAGCATGAAGGAACAGTGTTCCCTTTATCCCCGGCTGTTGAGGCGAAAACCGCAAGCAACGACGGGAATGGCAACCACCCAAAAGTGAGCGTCTCCGCCGTGTGAGGCGCTGCGCGGTGTGCGGAGTGAAGTTACCAGCGCCATCGGAATTAGGAGGTCGCCGTCGGGTGTATGGTTCGAATGCTTGTCGTCAAAAAGCAAGGCGCGAACGTACGAAATAGACTGTGATCGGTCTCGGATGTATTTCTGAGCGATATGGCAATTCCGGGTTCGCCTACAAAGTTCGATGTCATAGGCGATTCTGATGCGGCCCCTCGCGGTGTTCTCGACGGGGCCGCATCGTTTTCAGCAGGTAAATCAGTCGCCAACGGCAACGGTTTCGCTTTGGGGCACACTGGCATCGCCCTTGAAATACTTCCGCCCTAACCACAAGGCTACATAGACCAACCCGATCAACACCGGGACTTCAATCAATGGCCCTACGACCGTTGCCAGCGCTTCACCAGACGTAATCCCAAACGCGCCAACCGCGACTGCAATCGCCAGCTCAAAGTTGTTGCTGGCGGCGGTGAAAGACAGCGTCGCAGATTCATCGTAGTGGAAGCCCATCCGGTGTGACAGGTAAAAACTAAGTGCAAACATCACTCCGAAGTACACCAGCAGAGGCATGGCGATGCGCAGCACGTCCACCGGATTATCGACGATCTTCTCACCCTGCATACTGAACATCACCACAATCGTGAACAGTAGCCCGATGATCGCGGTGCGTCCCAGGCGCGGCGCGAATTCGCCATCGTACCACTCACGGCCACGCTGGCGGATCAACGTGAAACGGGTGATGATGCCCGCTGCCAGCGGAATGCCGAGGAAGATCAGCACGCTCTTGGCGATGTCGCCCATCGTCACGCCCACTTCAGCGGTGTCTGCGCCGAAGAGATCCGGCAGGAACTTCAGGTAGAAGTAGGCCAGCGGGCTGTACATGATGATTTGAAATACCGAGTTGAGTGCCACGAGTACAGCGCAATCTTCGCTGTTGCCCCCCGCCAGCATGTTCCAGATTAGGACCATTGCGATGCAGCGCGCCAGCCCGACGATGATCAATCCGGTGCGGTATTCGGGGTAGTCCGATAGAAACAGCCAGGCCAACGCGAACATCAGCGCCGGGCCAATGATCCAGTTTTGCAGGATCGAAACGCCAAACAGCCGCCCCTGTCCGCGTAAATTCCCGAGTTCCTCATATTTCACTTTGGCCAGCACCGGGTACATCATCCAGAGCAAACCAACCGCAATCGGGAACGAGACGGTGTCGATGCGTAATGAGTCAAATGTGTTTTGAATATCTGGAAAGATCGCGCCCAGGAGCACCCCGGCAGCCATAGCGATGAAAATCCACAGCGGCAGAAAACGATCCAGCAGCGAGAGCTGTTGGAAGATCGCGCCAGCAGGTTTGGGTTGAGCTTGTGTGGTCATGGTCTCCTCAAAGTCTGACGAGTGAATAGACAATCTTCGATATAAAACCTAGAAAAAAGCGAGCCTGTCATGCTCGAATAAATCCGATCAATCCAATACTCCCAGCAATTGACGCAGCAGATCAAGCGCCCCCGGCTTTACCTGATAGTAGACCCATAGCCCGCGTTGTTCCCCGTCAATGACACCGGCTTCGCGCAGCACACGGAGATGGTGCGAGATCGTGGGCTGTGTCAGGTCAAAATGCCGTTCAATTTCGCACACACACACCTCGCCACCGTAACGGTTCAGAATATCCACAATCTGAACGCGTACCGGATGGCTCAGGGCTTTCGACAGCGCTGCAATGCGCTCGGCATGTTCGGTGCTGAGGCGCAGTTCCGTCGGGATGGAGGCGCAGATCTTCCCCTGGATTGTTGTAGAAGGTATCGTCGCTGGCATATCACGTCCAGTCTACTGATCAAACAGGCATGATGTTAACAACTATATAGACAGATGTCAATGTATTGACTGGCCTATGCGGTGTTCAGACGGACACCGCATCGGACGGGGACACGTCCCGCGTCTCGATGGCTTCGCCGCTATTTGTCGTATCTAGCACTTACCTTTTCCCAGTGGCAAAACAAACCTCCTGTTTTTCCAGATGTTCTGGGTCCGTTCGCGACTCGGTGTTCGGTTGTATCAGATTTTTCTGGCGAGGGGGGGGAGCGCGATGATCGCTGTCAGTTGCACTCGTTCTGGCGTGGCAGATGGCAGAGCATGGCTATTTGGATCCAGGGGCCCGGGTAGGCGCGGCGGTAGGGGATGCGACGGCGGTTGGCGAGAGAGTAGGTTGCGGCGTGGCTGAAACACCAGCATCACCCGGCGGCGTTTGTTGCACGAGAATCGCGCCCGTGGCAACAAAGACGACGCGATGGCTGCGCTCGCGCGGGTCCGGCGACCAGATGTTTTCCTCGGGGTGGAATGTAAGCCCTTGTTTTTCTGCCCAGATCCGGACCTGCTGTCCCTCAGCCATCACAAGTGTGCCACTATATACGCCCAAATGATCGGTTTCACCCAGCAAGGCTGATGGCTGGCCTGATACCTGAACATAGATGGCGACGCCTTGGATAGGCGCTGGGGCCAGAGTGCCCTGCCGGTATGCGATACCAGTCAGGTGCATCGGTCGACCGGTGTTTGTTTCGTTTGGTCCATCGTCCGTGGCAGGAGCGTATTGGGCGCTCAAGTTGTAAGGCAGCAGGGAGGTCCGATCGTTGTACGATTCGAGCTTCAAGTAGTAACGCTGACCTGGGTCGAGCACTCTTGTTAGCGTCGCCGGTTGGCCGGCAGCAGACCAGGGGACACTGGACAGCAACATCGCCCTGTCATTCAGCAGAGTCAAACGCACGCGCAGGTCCGGGGATGGATTGGTGAGCTCAAACGTGACAGGACCAGCAGCGAGGGTTGCCGGGGCCACAAACGTGAAATAATCGTGGCGACCAGTAGTCTTGTCCCAGAAATATCCCGTGACCGGCCCGTCCGCCAGTTCCCAAGGGGTCGCCGTTTGGGCGCTATCATTTGACTCGTCAGGGTCTGGAATGAAACCAGACAGGCTCAGGTTGTAGGCCTGGTTGGTGGCAGGTGCCATGGCCGCCGCTGAGATGATCAAGTAGAACTGGTCACCAGTCGAAGCATCAAGCATCAGATGGGCAGACGCGCCTTTAGCGCTCGCCGTGCTGGAATCCACAAAATTGCTTGAGCTGACTCGCACCAGTGTCATCTTGACCTTCAGTGCTGGCCCTACATCTGTCACGGAGAATGTGTAAATCCCGGGTTCGACAAAATCAAGCAGGACCACATCCCTGTCGCCCCAGGTTGAAAGCTGGCCGCTGAAGGGCTGCTGCATATCCCAATTGTTTGCGGTGGCATGGTCGTCGTTGGGCTCGATTTCGGTAAAGGTATTTTGCTGATCGCTCCCTTCTTCAGACTCCTCCGCCTGCCCATTCTGATCCGGCATGGCCGTTGGAATTGGCGTTGGGGTGATAGCCAGTATGGACCATTCCACTTCCAGTTGGATGGCGCCAGCCCCTTGCCATCCGGTGGCAAAGATGTAGTAATTGTCAGGGTATGGGTTGTTGAACGCGCAACCGCCGGAATATTCCGAATCGGCTTGTGCCCAACAGTGGTATTCGTCTCTGATGACGGGATAATCAGGCACCGGGATGCTACCCCGGCGGACAAACGCACTGTAGTGTCCACCATCCAGCGAAACCAACCGCAGGAACATGAAACTGATCCCGTCCGGCACCGATAACCGAAAGAGCGCACCCAGTTCATTCTGGTTGATAGTAGCGGGGTAAATTCCCGGTCCGGCAAGATCGATAACTGGCAGATCTTCAATCCCGCCCTGCTGGTTTTCTCCGTTTTCGTTCTCCGTGCCCGTGTCGCTATCCTCGTTTTCAACGGCTGAAGCATCATACGAATAACTGACCCGGTTGTCGCCAAAATCCTTGTCGTGCGGCATCTCTGCCACTACTTCGACCGTATAATCCCCTGGCAGAACCTTGTCCTGAGGTCCTTGCAGCGCGAAGACATAGGTGTCGGCATCGTAACGAGCGCCGGTGAACCAGCATGTTGACAACCAGGTGTTACATTCGTGATTGCTTATCGCCAGCGCGCCAGCGTTTGCATCCCAGGGTGTGAGCTGCACCAGGTGGGTATTATTGGCCAGATAATGTGTTTTCACCAACACATACCCAGCATACGGTCCTTGGGCGATAGTGATGCTGTCCCCGTCGCTGAGCAGGCGGATATACCCATCCTGGCTGAACGAACCATTCGCATCAGACAGATCACTGACCTGGCCGGACAGTTCGTAAAAAACGCCGTCGAGGAAATCAACCGAGGTTGAAACGATGCTTGGGGTGGCAAAATCCGAAATCAGCTCGCAGCGTGAAGAATCAAACCCATACTGGTCAATGCAGTTATCAAGTCCTCCCCGTGTGATCCAATTCGGGAAGCTCAAACTTGGCATCGGCGTCTCATTGATCAGAAGTGGATCCCCGCTCTCGTATGTCAGGTACGTCTTGAGCTCAAATTGACGGCTGTAGGCATTCGGCTGCAATTCCGGCAGTTTTCCCAGATTGGACTGATTATCCAGTGTGACCTCGTAATACCCTGGGTCGCCAGAGTCGAGGCTTAGTTCCACGTTGGGAGCGTACCGGGCATCTTCAATGAAGTAGTCCGAGCATGTATCGCTGCACAGGCTTGCCTGAGCCGCCAAACCCTGCCAGCATTGCATCGTAGGGGCACCCGGAGCGCCCACAGCATCACCGACGATATCGATCAGGAACAAAATATCTGTCTTCCAGGCGGAGTCACCACAACCCGTCAGATCGTAGTAAGAGTTAAACCAGCCGTGATACGCGTTTCTGGCTTGTGTATCGCCCATGCCCGAATGCAGGAAAATAGTGTCCGCAACACAATTTCCAGCGCAGGCATTATGCACTGTGCGCGGTTGCGCTTCACCCTGCGCGGTTATTGAGCCACGGGCGAGGAGAATCACGAGAAGCAAAAAACCAAAGACACATGCTGTTCTAATGACCGGACCATACTTTTGCATCATACCCTCCTCCTAACATTGGCGAGAAGGACGGCAAATTGGGGATCAATAAGGGGTCAAGGACAAACCATCCAGGTCGGGTTTGGTCAAGTGGCGCAAACCGGCGTCACCTGTTTGCCATTCCGAATTCTACCACCCTATGAGATTACCCGCCGGGTTGGTCTCATGATAGCACGAAAACAAAATCCGAGCATGTCGCTCTGATGTATTGAAATGCTATTGCTTGACAAGCTAATCCCGGTCGTTATACCATGAAAATAGTTCCGAGAACGGTCACGGGAGCGGTCACACGGCTATCGCAGGCAGGCTTCTATGGTTCAGAAAATCACTATTCGCGATGTTGCAGCACGAGCGGGAGTCTCCTATCAAACAGTCTCGCGCGTACTCAATGATCGCCCCGACGTGGCCGAAGAGACACGCCAGCGCGTTAAGCAAGTTATCGCGGACCTGGGTTATCGCCCCAACCGGGCAGCCAAAAGCCTGGCCGGGAGGGAGTCATGCGTCCTGGGGGCGATTGTGCGCGGTTTCAACTTCTTCGGACCGGCGCAACTGGTCGCTGAAGCCGAATACGCCGCCTCTCAGGAGGGTTACGATCTGCTGGTGGACAGCGTTTCGACGCCCTCTGAAAAGGAAATCGAGGCCGCGATTGATCGCATGGATGGCTGGTCGGTCGATGGCATTCTGATCAATATCAACGTGTCGGAAGCTCTGGCCCAGCGTTTCGCCCATATCCCCATCGTCCAGACCGAGGTTCGCACCGGCATGACCTTGCCGGCGGTTTTCGTTGATCAAGAACATGGAGTCCAGCAGGCCGTGCGCTATTTGCTTGACCTGGGACACACGCAGTTCGCCGAGGTTTCAGGACCTTTTAGCTGGATTGAGGCCGTGCTGCGCCATAAAACCTGGGCTGAGATGCTGAAGCAGCACGGTATAACCCCCGGCCCAAGCGTTGAGAGCGATTGGACGGTCGACGGCGGTTATCACGCCACGCGGCGTTTGCTGGCGCTGGGAAAGACGTTCACGGCGCTCATGACCGGTAACGACGAAATGGCGATTGGCGCGATCCATGCCTTGCAAGATCACGGGCTTGAAGTCCCGACCGACGTATCGGTGATCGGGATGGATGACGTTCCGTTCGCCGCGCATATCCGCCCCCCATTGACCACTATCCGGCAGGATTTTAGAGGGTTCAGTTCAGCCGCCATCCAATATTTGCTTGAACTCATCAAGAACCCGGATTCGGAACCGGAACAACGCGCTATCTTGCCGGAATTAGTTCTGCGTGACAGCACCGCGCCGCCACGTCAATTGGGCAAGCTTATTTGAGCAAACAAGATGTTATGAGTTTTTTTTCTCAGGTTCCGTGACCGTTCACGGTGATAAAAGGAGGAAACAAAAAGAAGGGATAACGACTGTCAAAAAAGGTGCGGCAGGTATCACCATTGGCATTGCAGACTGCCGCCGACTCAACCTACCACACACAACCTCTTAGATTATAAGGAAGAACAAACGATGTCCAAAAAACTACTCGGCATAACAATTTTACTGCTGGTCGCAATGGTTCTCCCGACCGTTGCGTTCACACCCGCACAAGCCCAAGATACGCCCTCCGGCAAGATCGTCGTCTGGGGCTGGAAATCCGCCATGACCGATACGATGGTCGCCAGCGGCGTTGTCGATGACTTCAAGGCCGCCTACCCTGACGTTGAAGTCGAGATCGTGGAATATGCACCGGGCGATGTATACGTGAACTTCCCGCTGGCGTTGACCGCCGGAGAAAAAGACCCCGATGTTGTCTTGATTGAAAGCAGCCACCTGGCCGAAATCGTCGCCTTGGGCGGTCTGCTGGACCTCACCGACAAAGTCGCGCCCTATGTGGATCAGGTCAACGCTTACCGCTGGCCCGATGCGATGATGGACGGGAAAATCTACGCCATGCCCTGGGACTCAGGCCCGGTCGTGATGTACTACCGCCGCGATGTCTTCGAAAAAGCGGGCCTGCCCACCGAACCGGATCAGGTTGGCGAACTGGTCGCCACCTGGGACGACTATCTAAACGTATGCCGCACCATCAAGGAAAAGACCGGCCTGTACTGCTTCGCGCATAACAAAGCCAACAATTATGGCCGCCTGTATGAAATGGCGCTGTGGGAACAGGGACTGGGCTATTACGACGCGGACACGGGCGACATCACCATCGACAGCGAGGAGAACGTCAAGACGCTGGAAATGCTGGGCCAGTTCTGGAAAGAAGATTTAGCCTCGGATAACCTGGAATGGACCGATCCCTGGTATGCCGAATTCGCCTCGCTGGACCAGCCGGTCGCGACCCTGATCGAAGCCTCGTGGATGGATATTTTCTTCAAGTCCTGGATCGCGCCCGGTACGGAAGGGCTGTGGGGCGTTACCCGGATGCCTGCCGGACCTTACGGCGGCGCGCGGGCGGCCAACGATGGCGGCTCCACCCTGGTGATTAATGGCAAGTCCGATAATCCTGACGCGGCCTGGGCGTTCATCGAGTTCACCCTGGCCCGCCCGGAAAGTCAGCTCAAGTTGTTTGCCATCAGCGGTTTCATTCCGGCCCTGGAAACCACCTACGACGATCCCATCTTCCAGGAACCGGACCCCTTCTTCGCCGGGCAGGCAACGCGCGAAGTTTATCTTGATGTCGTGAAAACGATCCCGACGGCGACCATCTACGGGCCGCACTACGGTGAGATTAACAGCGCGGTGTCCTTTGCTATCCAGCAGTACGCGGCGGGCATGTCCGCTCAGGATGCGTTGAGCGAAGCGGCGGACGAGATCCGCTACGGCCTCGAGTAACTCCCGGCACTATCAGGCGTGGGAGGGAAGCCGTCTGCTTTCCTCCCCTTCTAAAACAAGGAGGTCGCTGTGGCAGAATACTCTCTGGGGGATATTTCGGCGACGCAGGCCAAACACGGCCTTCTGCACGAAATCATTCGCAATCGCTGGGCCTATATTTTTATCTCGCCGTTTTTCATTCTATTTGCTATTTTCCAGGCCTTTCCCATTGGCTATTCCGTTTATATCAGTTTGTTCGATTGGAACGGCATCGCGCCGATGACCTATGTCGGGCTGAAGAATTATGATTTTCTGGTCGGCCCTGGCGGAAAGGCGTTCCAGCAGTCGCTGCAAAACGGCGTCATCCTCTTTCTCATGTATGTGCCGGTGATGACGCTACTGGCGATAGTCCTGGCCGTCCTCTTGAACTCAAAACGGGTGCGCGGGTTCAAAATATACCGCACCGTCCTGTTTATGCCGTACATCACCTCGATGATCGCGGCGGGCATCACCTTTCAACTGCTGTTGCAGCAGGATAACGGGCTGTTCAATATTGTGCTGCAAGCGCTGAACAGCTCACCGCAGCCCTGGCTAGAAACCAAGTGGCTGGCCCGTTTTTCACTGTGCTTGCTGATCGTGTGGGGCTGGCTCGGCTACAACATGGTGATCATGCTGGCCGGACTGCAAACCATCCCACACGAATTGACCGAGGCTGCCCGCATTGATGGCGCGAATGCCGTGCAGGCCTTTTTCCGTATCACGATCCCGCTCTTGCGCCCGGTAATCGCCTTTTCGGTTATTCTGTCCACTATCGGCAGTTTTGGCTTATTCAACGAAACTCAGGCGCTCTTCAAAGCCACCAGGGGAGCCGGTCCGCTGCGGTCAACCCTGACGCCGCTGGTCTACATTTACGATCAAGCGTTTGGGCGTTTCCGGTTAGGACGCGCGGCGGCGGCAGGTTACATCTATTTCGCGCTCATATTCATTCTCACGCTGATCCAGCTTCGCTACGTTGGGCGAGAGGAAGATTAACATGGCGACACTGGCAAAATCCACCGCACAAAGCCAAACCCGGCACAGGCTGTTTGAACTGAGCGGTACGGCGCTCATGCATATCATCTTGATTTCCGTTTCGGTGTTTATGATGCTGCCTTTCATCTGGATGGTGAGTACATCCTTCAAGCCCCAAACGGAAATCTTCGCCAGCCCGCCGATCCTGCTCTCGTCCCACATGAGT
>CAYMTN010000200.1:0-10088 GCA_964393335.1 uncultured Anaerolineaceae bacterium | reverse complement strand
CCTCGGTGAAGATCAGCAGTTCGTTGTGACTGGCGCTGCCGTCGGAGATCACGGGCAGCAGCACGTCCCAGAAAAAACGCGTGCGTTCGACGCCGGGCCGCCAGCGGTTGATGCGCTCGACCTGGTCGTTCACGCTGATCGTCTCCAACAGGCGTTCCGACGACAGACGCCGCGCGGAACCGTCGGGTTGAATCTGGTCTACCGTCGAGTCGCCGTATGCGATGCGGCGTCCGACGATTTCCAGGCCCATGATCACGGTTGACAGCAGGTTGATCTCGTTTTCCGGGTAAATGCTCGTGATGCGGATTTGAGGAGCGATCGGCAGGTGGAACCCCAGGCCTAACCCGCCGCCACTCCATACCTGGGGCGTCACGGAGTTGTAGTAGTTGCGCAGCAGCTTACCCCATTCTTTGAGCGGGCCTTGCTCGAAATATTCGATCTTAAAATCCTTACTGCTGTCAGGGAAGTAAATGTTGTAATAGGACGTGCGGCTGATGACGAACTCCCCCGCGTTGCCGTAGATGCGCGCCCGGTTGAGTGCTAACAACACGTCGTTTGCCGCGTTGATCAGGTTGCTGTCGGTGGTAAGCGCCAGCACGTGCCCCATCAAGCTACCCAGGTCAACACGGGTCGTCGTGTTCAGGAAACTGGTGTAGGTGTAGGTGTTGGCGCGTGCTTCGCCCAACATCGTCGCATACACCGCCGGGCTGCGGTTGACGATTTGCGCGAAGTTCTCGACGGCGGCGGTGACCGGGTCGAAGTTATCCAGGTCCGTGACGGCGTGAGTCAGGTACACGGTGTCGGAACTGTCGCGTTTGAGAATGTCGCGCGTGATATACAGGTCCACCAGTATTTTGCCGACTGCGGCCAGATCAACATTTTCCCCGCTTTCCAGCAGTTCGGTCATTTCTGTCATGTCCAGCGCGGGGTCGATCACGATCTCCGGCGACGCCAGCGAGTAATGGAAATACGGCGCAACACCCTGGAAGTATTCGATGCTGCTCATCAGGCAGGCATCATTGATCAACAGGTCAAACTCAGCGACTCCCGCTTTGGCAGTGGCGAGCTGAAACGCTTGCTGCAATTCCGGGATCGACAGAATGTCAGAGTCGGACGTATCATCCGCCACCAGCCCCTGCCACGCTGCGCCATGACTGCCAAACGCAACCGCGTAGTGGTCCGCCGGAAAGTGCTGCACGCCCCATACCAGGAACTGCGCCAGTGTTTCGCCGTTACCGGTGTCCTTTTCACCCAGATCGGCCAGCGCCGGTGTGTCAATGGTGGGCGGAAAGGTCGTGGTGTGGTCTTTCGAGACATCCGGGCCGATCTTGAACAGGCGGGTCGAGGTCCAGTCCCCGTTCGAATCGGTGAAGCCAGGGCTGCGATCGACCAGTGCGATGATGTTGATTTCCGCATTGCTGCCCCCGGCTACCTCAAATTCATCGAGATCGTTCAGAATGCCGGGTTCCAGGTTGTTGTCACCCCCGTAATAAACCAGCACGGTCCATCCCGTTTTTGGTTCTGGCTCAAGCGAGGGATAACCAGCCGCTTCCAGATCGGCAGCGCTGGTATGATACGGCTCGCTCGCCGACTTCTGTGCCAGGTCAATCGTTAGCTCAAAATCGCCGCTGCTGTCGCCTGCGGCGACCTTGTAACGGGTGGCGATCAACGAATAATCGCCGGCATCAGCCTGCGGAAACTCGATGCGCGAGCTGGTATCATTTTTTGACCGGTCGTCGTTTTCGGCCACAATCTGGTCTGCGCTGTCTACGAGATACAACAAGGTATCCAGATCGCCGCTGGTGGGCTGGATATCGGCAATAATCGTGCTGCCGGGTTGGTCAACCGTCACCGGAATCCGGGTGAATGGCTCGGCATTGTCGATAGTGCCGTTCACGTGTTCGCCATCTTGCCCCCGTACAACCGTCGTGGATAGCAGCAGACAAAGCAGCATCAAAAGAGTGATCAAACGGGTTTTCACGTGCTGGCCTCCCAAAATTTCAACGTAAGGTGTGCGTGTGCGGGCGTGATTATATAGAGAATGTCTAGATAAATCTTACGGCGAAAGTGCCAAATGTGAAAACGTTTTGGCCAGCGAGCGCGCTTTTTTCACATTTTTTTGATAACTGGGGATTGGTTGACGGTTTGCAGGCGACATGCTAGGCTTATGAGCGCACCAGACTGCGCCACAAAAATAACTCTACCCTATTCCCCCCAAAAAAGCGTTCTTTCGCCGGACGTGGGTGATCAAACGGGTGGGCTATTTCGCCGGAGCCACCTTACACATTGCCAGGAGGATAGAACTGTGTCAGCACCACGTCATATTCCATTGATTGTTCTGGGAGTCGGGAATGTCGGGCGCGCGTTTTTGGCGCAGGTCGTGCAGACGCATACGGCGCTGGCGAACCGGTATGGTGTAGGGTTGCAGTCAGTGGCGCTGGCCGACAGCAGCGGCGCGATTTTTGATGTGGCGGGACTATCCCCTGACGGCGTTGATGTGGCGCTGGCCGCCAAAGCCGCCGGTCAGCGGCTGGCGGCACAACCGGGCGCGCTGGCTCCGATCACGCCCCTGGAACTGGTGAACCACGCCGCTGCCGCCGGCATCGAGCAGGCGATTGTGGTCGATACCACCGCAGCGGATGGCATGGAAGATGCGCTGCGCCGCGCGCTGGAGCTTGGGTATGATATTGTGCTGGCGAACAAACGCCCGCTGGCTGGTCCCTGGGAGGGTGCCAGGCTCTTCTTTGAAACGTCGCGGGCACGCTACGAAGCGACGGTCGGCGCGGGACTGCCCGTGATCAACACGCTGCGCTACCTGGTCGATACGGGCGATGATGTCCAGCACATCGAAGGCGCGCTCAGCGGCACGCTGGGATTCCTGTGCAGCCGCCTGGAAGATGGCGAAGCCTTCTCGACGGCGGTCAGCATGGCAAAAGCCAAAGGCTACACCGAGCCGGACCCGCGCGACGACCTGAGCGGCATGGACGTGGCGCGTAAGGCACTGATCATGGGGCGGTTGGCCGGCTGGCCGATTGAACTGGCGAATCTGCGCATTAACCCGCTTTACCCGTCAGATATGGCGAATCTGAGTGCGAGCGAGTTCATGGCGCAGCTTCCCAAGTTGGATGCGGAATTTGCCGCGTATATGGGCGCGGTGAGCGGCGTGCCGCGTTATATGTCCGAGGTTGGCCCGTCGGGCGGCGCGGTAGGGCTGCGTATGGTGGGTGAGCGGCTGGCGGCCCAACTGCGCGGCACGCAGAATCAGGTATCTTTCACCACGCGGCGGTATGACGAGGTCCCGCTCAGTTTGCTGGGTCCGGGCGCGGGCATTGACGTGACCGCCGCCGCCGTCCTGCAAGATTGCATGCAGCTGGCGCGCACCGAATCCAGACGATAACCGGGGAGTTTGTACGTTTCTACCAAAATTGGTGGTTGTGGTGACGTGCAACCTGTGGTAACTTTAAGCATCGATTCGTTCAAAATGACGGATTCAATCGTTAAACTGATGATCGTTCTTTCATTTACGCCCCGTCGCCCGCGCCGCCGTCCGGCTTCCCCGTCTGAGGGTCCGGATTAGTTGTGTTTGGGGCGCATAAGTCCCGGTAAGTGTGCTAACACAACCGCTCTCGGACCCGAGGGCGGTTTTTTGTGTACAGTCGATCCGCTGCAAATGGAGAGGAACAACTGATGGCTCTCAAGGTGGGCGTGTACGGCGCGACAGGGTATACCGGCCTGGAATTGGTCCGGCTGCTGGCGGGTCATCCCGACGCCGAGATAACGTTCGTTACCTCGGAATCATCCGCCGGGCAAAGCCTGCGCCAGAGTTGGCCGTTGGCCCCTGATCTGATGCTGGTTGCGGCGGCTGATGCGCCGCTGAGCGAGGCGGACAGCGTGTTTTTGTGTCTGCCGCATACCCGTTCGGCCCCGCTGGCGGCCCAGGCCTTAGCAGTGGGTGTGCGCGTGGTGGACCTCTCCGCCGATCTGCGCCTGGATGACCCGGCAGTCTATCAAAAATGGTACAAGGTGGCGCATCCCGCGCCGGACCTGCTGCCCGTGCCTTACGGCCTGCCGGAATTGGGACGTGCTGCGCTGCGCGGCGCGCCGTGTATTGCCAACCCCGGCTGTTATGCGACGGGGGTGCTGCTGGCGGCGGTTCCTCTGGCGCGTCACAAGCTGGTAGTGCCCGGCGCACCGCTGATCGTCGACGCCAAATCCGGCGTATCAGGTGCAGGCCGGACGCCCAAACAGAACATCTTGTTCTGTGAAGTGCACGGCAATTTCTCGCCCTATAACATCGGACGCAGCCACCGCCACCTCTCCGAAATCGAGCAGGTGTTAACTGCCGAAGGAAATACCAGCGGGCCGTTGATTTTCTCGCCGCACCTGCTGCCAACGGATCGGGGCATCCTGGCGACGGTGTACGCGCAGGTGACGGATATGGACGCCGCGCTGGACGCCTTCCGCACGATGTACGCCGGGGAACCGCTGGTCAGCGTGCTGCCGCCCGGCGAACTGGCGACTCTGGCGCACGTGGTACGGACTCCCCGCGCAGCCCTATCGCTGACGGCGGTGGATGGTGTGTTGATCGTCGTATCTGTCATCGACAACCTGCTCAAGGGCGCGGCGTCGCAGGCTGTGCAAAACTTCAACTTGATGTGGGACTTACCGGAAACCGCCGGGCTGCTGCCGTGTTAGTGGGTAAAGCAAGCCCGTTTTTTTGTAATGCGTTGATCGGCGTCCGGTTTTTGGGACCGTTACAGGAGCAGCCGCATGAATGTCTCGTCCGTCAATACCCTGCCCGTCGTGATCAAAGTGGGCGGGAACGACCTGGAAAAACCGGGGTTCGTCGACGATCTCGCGCGGGCCGTAGCCGACCTGAACTGCCATACGCCGTGCGTGCTGGTACATGGCGGCGGGCAGGCGATCAACCGTATGCAGCGCCAGTTAGGGCTTGAGCCGGTGTATGTCAACGGGCAGCGTGTCACGGATGACGCTTCGCTCGAAGTGGCTGAGATGATGCTGTCCGGGCTGGTCAACAAGCAGTTGACGTTCGCGCTGCTGCGGGCGGGTGTGGATGCGCTGGGACTCAGCGGCGTGGATCGCAGGCTGCTCCAGGTCGAACCCTGGTCGGCGGATATGGGGCGTGTCGGGCGGATCGTACAAGTCCGTGCCCAGGTGCTGCTGGACCTGTGCGCGCAGGGCGTGGTGCCGGTCGTATCCCCGATCTCGATGGGTGCGGATGGGCGCTACAACGTCAACGCCGATCATGCGGCGGGGGCAATTGCCGCCGCGCTCAAAGCCGCTTATGCCACCTTTTTGACGAACGTACCCGGCGTGCGGATCGGGGCGGACGTCGCGCCGTACCTGTCTGTGGCCCAGGCACACGAGCTGATCGCGCAGAATATCATCACCGGCGGCATGATCCCCAAGGTCACCGCCGCGCTGGATGCCATCGCCAGCGGCGTGCAAAAAGCCATTATCACCGACCTGCCGGGGTTATGCGCCGGTACCGGTACGGTGTTTGTCGCCTGATTGTTTGTCCCACACGCAAGAGGAGAAATCAGCTTGACCAGCATACAGGAAAAAACCGAGCAGTACGTTCTCCACACCTATGCCCGCGCACCGTTCGTGCTGGAACGCGGTGCGGGGATGGTCGTGGTGGACAGTGACGGGAACGAATACCTTGATTTTGCGTCCGGGATCAGCGTAAACGCGCTGGGCCACGCGGACGCCGGGATCGTCGCCGCCGTAACGGACCAGATCGCGCAGTTGAGCCACGTCTGCAACCTGTACTATTCCGCCCCCCAGGCCGATCTGGCCGAGATGTTGTGCCAGCTCAGTTTTGCCGACAAAGTGTACTTCGCCAATTCCGGTGCGGAAGCGGTCGAAGCAGCCATCAAGTTCGCCCGCAAATACGCTCGTACCGTTCACGGTCCCGGTAAAACCGGGATCGTGGCGTTTAGCGGCGGGTTTCACGGGCGGACTGCCGGCGCGCTAGCGCTGACGCCCCGCGAAAAACACCAGGCCCCGTTCCGCCCGCTGATGCCCGGCGTGAGTTTTGCGCCGTATAACGATATCGACAGTGCGCTGAAACTAATCGGGCCGGAGACGTGCGCCGTATTCGTGGAGCCGGTGCAGGGTGAGGGCGGCATTCATCCCGCCACGCCGGAGTTTTTACAGGCGCTGCGCGACGCGTGCGACCGGTACGGCGCGCTGCTGGTCTATGACGAGATTCAGTGCGGCGTCGGGCGGACGGGTACGCTGTGGGCATACCAGCACACCGGCATCCTACCGGACATGATGACGGTCGCCAAAGCGTTGGGCGGCGGTCTGCCGATTGGCGCGACCCTGCTCACCGACGCCGTCGCGGATGTGATGAGCGTGGGCGATCACGGCAGCACGTTTGCTGCCGGGCCGGTGGTATGCCGCGCGGCGCAGGTTGTTCTGCAGCGCGTCAGCCAGCCGGGCTTTTTAGCGCACGTCACGACGATGGGCCACTATCTGACCGACTGCCTGAGCGAATTACAATCGTCGCACATTCAGGAGGTGCGTGGGCTGGGGTTGATGGTCGGCCTTGAGCTGGATATGGACATCGCCCCGCTGATCCAGGCCGGATTCGCACAGGGGGTGTTGATGATCAACGCCGGACCAACGGTGCTGCGCCTGCTGCCACCGCTCATCGTCGAAGAAAGCCACATCGACCGGTTCGTGAAAACCTTATACACCATTCTCGTGGAGCATGCCGTCTGATGATTATTCGCCAGCCCTACCCCGACGAAATAGGCGCGATTCGTGCCCTGTTTGAGGATGAAGTACGCGCGGGGCGTATGCTGCCGCGTTCGGAAGAAAGTATCCTCAGCCAACTGGATAGCTGGCTGGTAGCTGAGGAAAACGGCGAGGTGATCGGCTGTGTCTCGCTGGTGATTTTCAACGAGGTTCTGTGTGAAGTGCGGTCGCTGGCCGTTGATCCCGCCTGGCGGGGCCAGGGCATTGCCAGCCAGATGATCGAGGCCGGGCTGGCGCTGGCCGAGGCGCGCGGTATCCGCCGCGTGCTGGCGCTGACACGCGCCGCGCCCGTGTTTGAGCGGATCGGGTTTCGGCGGGATTTTGTCGCCAACTTCCCCGAAAAAGTATGGCGTGACTGTACGCCGTGCCCATTCCGCCACCGCTGCGACGAAGTCGCCCTGATTTACGATCTGGCACCTGTGATGGAGTGTGTGAGATGACGGTTCACAGCCCCAAGGGATTCCGCGCAGCCGGGACACACTGCGGCCTGAAACCGGCAGAGAAAAAAGACATCGCGCTGCTGGTGAGCGATCACCCGTGCCGGGCGGCAGGGGTTTTCACCACCAACCACGTCAAGGCCGCGCCCGTGCTGTACGATCAGGCAATTCTGGCGCAACCGGATGCTGTGATCCGCGCCGTGATCGCCAACACGGGCAGCGCCAACGCCTGCACTGGCGACGCGGGCCTGGCCGCTGCGCGTCAGACGGCGGCACAGGTCGCGGCGCGGATCGGCTGCCAGCCGGAAAATGTGCTCGTGCTGTCGACCGGCGTGATCGGTCTGCCGCTGGCGATGGACGCCGTCTCGCGGGGCGTCGCTGCGCTGGCGGATCAGGTCTGCCCGGATGGCTGGCAGGACGCGGCGGCGGCGATCATGACTACCGACACGCGTCCCAAGCTGGCCGGTGTGCAGCATGAGGCGGGTTTTACGATCATGGGGATCGCCAAAGGGGCGGGCATGATCGCGCCCAACATGGCAACCATGCTGTCCGTGATCGCCACCGACGCGGAGGTGCCTCAAACCGTGCTGGCGCGCGCGCTGGCGTCCGCCATAGACGCCAGCTTCAACCGGATTGTGGTCGACGGCGACATGAGCACCAACGACACAGTCCTGCTGCTGGCGAATGGGGCGTCGGGAGTCACGGTCACGGAAGGCAGCGCGGAAGAAACCACTTTCACGGCTGCGCTGGCCGACGTGTGCGTTACACTGGCCCAGGCGATTGTGCGCGACGGCGAGGGCGCGACGAAATTCGTCACCCTGGACGTGACCGGCGCGGCTGATGACTCCGCTGCGCGCACCGTCGCCCGGCAGATCGCAACGTCCTCGCTGGTCAAAACGGCGTTTTACGGGGCGGACCCCAACTGGGGCCGGATTCTGTGCGCGGCGGGTTACGCCGGCATCGACCTTGACCCGGCGCGCCTGGCCTTGTGGTTGGCGGCAGACGGAACGCCCGCGATCCAGCTTGTGATGGACGGGCATCCGACCGAGTACGACGAAGCGGCAGCCATCACGCTCATGCAGACGCCTGAATGGGGCGTACGGCTTGATCTCGGTCTGGGCAACGGAGCCGCGCGCGTGTGGACATGTGACCTGAGCCACGAGTACGTGACGATCAACGGGCACTACCGCACCTGATCGCTGCCCGCTGGAGACTTTGACGCAGGATTTTCGCCGGATCATTGTGCGAACCTCACAAGGCCGAATGGTGCTGAAGCCGGTATACTAACCATCACCTCTTGAGTGTGGAGCGGCGTCCACTCGCTTCTGCGCTCACCACTGCTCTCTCCATCCCCTGGCGTAGGAGCGATGGACAGCCAGCTTTTTGATCCGTGCACCAGTTAATTGGATGGACTGCAACCGAGCACGAGTGTCCTCTGCACCAGGGTGGCAGGTGGGGGGATGTGGCGCTTCGTTTTTCATATTAATCGAATTGATAGCAAGTTTATTTGACAACTAGCACAAAAGTTGATAAACATAAGAAAAGCGGTTAATGGTCTTACAAGGTGTATAATTACGAAATCTTATAGGAGAGGAGGTTACAGGGGCTAACACAGAACCACTTTTTGCAACTCCCTTCACGATTGCCCAACCAGCGTTTTTCACGCCACATCTGAGTGTGCAGTTCGTTTAATCATATTAGAGGAGAATACCATGAAGAGAACCACTCGCTTGTTTGTTTTGAGCCTGGTATTGGTGTTGTTAGCTGCCATTGTCGTGCCGACCGCGGTGGCGCAGGACGGTGGTAGCCTACTTGATACAGTTCGCGCGCGTGGAAAGCTGATCTGCGGCGTGAACGGGTTGGTACCGGGCTTTTCGAACCTGGACCCGGATACCGGCGAGATGACCGGCTTTGATGCCGATTTCTGCCGTGCGCTGGCGGCGGCTGTATTTGGCGAAGTGACCGCTGATAATCTTGAATTTGTGCCGCTGACGGCGAACGAGCGCTTCACCGCGCTGCAAACCGGGCAGGTTGACGTCTTGTTCCGTAACACCACCTGGACGATCCAGCGTGATGGCGAGAATGGCGTCGATTTTGGCCCGACGACCTACTACGATGGACAGGGTTTGCAGGTGAAAGCCAGCCTGGGTGTTAGCTCCATCGACGAGTTAAACGGCGCGTCTATCTGCACGCTGACGGGCACGACCACCGAGTTGAACATCACCGAAGCCTTTGAAACGCGCGGGCTGACTTACGAATTGGTGCCATTTGAGGATTCTGCCCAGACGGCAGCCGCGTTTGAAGAAGGCCGCTGCGATGTGCTGACGTCCGATCAGAGCCAGCTCAAAGGGCTGCGTTCGGAGATGGCCGATCCCGGATCGATCATCGTGCTGCCCGAAATCATCTCCAAAGAACCGCTTGGCCCGGCCTACCTGGAAAATGATTCGAAATGGGGGGACGTCGTGAACTGGACGGTCTACGCGACGTTCACCGCCGAAGAATTCGGCATCACACAGGCGAACATCGATGACTTCTTGAGCACCGATGATCCGCGTATCCAGCGTTTCCTGGGTATTGGCGACAACAAGAGCGGTGATCTGATCGGGTTGGAAAACGACTTCACCGTGAATATCATCCGGGCCGTCGGCAACTACGGCGAAATCTACGAGCGTAATGTCGGTGCTGACACCCCGCTCCAAATCGACCGCCAGGCCGGCCTGGGGTTGAATCGTCTGTGGAGCGATGGCGGCCTGCTTTATGCGCCCGCCTGGCGTTAAGCGTCACGCTTGAGTTTAGATTGTGCGCTGGGGATGCTGCCGGACAGGTAACATCCCCAGTCCATCCTAGCCTGCTGCCAGCTAACTC
>CAYMTN010000199.1:0-10089 GCA_964393335.1 uncultured Anaerolineaceae bacterium | reverse complement strand
CGGTTTGCCGATGAAAGTTGACGCCATGCTGAGCATCGACGGGTCCGGCAAGAGCCGCTATCGCCAGCCGGATTATACGCGCTTCAAGCGAGACTAACTGAGGGACGTGTACCGGTGACCTTATGGGGTGGCGCGTTTTCGCAGCCAACAGATGACTCCGTGCGCACGCTCAACGACAGCCTGCGCTTTGACTGGCGGCTGTATGACGCCGACATCACGGGCAGCATCGCCTGGGCGCAGGCACTGGTCCGCGTCGGCGTGCTGGCCCAGGCTGAATGCGATACGCTTATCACGGGATTGGAACGGGTGCGCGCCGAGTTTGCGGCGGGCACCTTCGCCGCCGCGCCGGGTGACGAAGACATTCACACCGCCGTCGAGCGCCGCCTGTCTGAAATCGTAGGAACGGTGGCAGGCAAACTCCACACCGGACGCAGCCGCAACGATCAAATAGCGACCGATGTGCTGCTGTGGCTGCTGGATGCCAACCAGCGCCTCGCATCCGAGGTGGCCGGCCTGATGGCGGCGCTGTTGGAGCAGGCCCAGGACCACGCGGACACGGTCATGCCAGGTTACACGCATTTTCAGCCCGCGCAACCCGTGACAGCCGCCCACTGGCTGCTGAGCCACTTCTGGGCGCTGGCACGTGATGTCGAACGCCTGGTTCACCTGCGCACGGCGTGGCGCGAAAAATGCCCGTTGGGATCGGGCGCGCTGGCCGGGACGCCGTACCTGATCGACCGGCAGGCACTGGCCGAAAGTCTCGGATTCCGCCAGCCCAGCGCCAACAGCCTGGACGCCGTCGCGGATCGGGATCATGTGGCCGAGTTTCTGTTTGGCATGGCGCTAATGGGCGTGCATCTCAGCCGGTTAGCCGAAGACCTGATCGTGTTTGCCAATCCGAGCGTTGGATTCGTACAGTTGGACGAGCGATACAGCACCGGCAGCAGCCTGATGCCGCAAAAACGCAACCCCGACCCGCTAGAACTGGCGCGGGGCAAGGCGGGGCGTTTGATCGGGCACCTGGCCGGGCTGCTGGCCACGTTGAAGGGCCTGCCTTCCGGCTACAACAAAGATTTGCAGGAAGACAAAGAGCCGCTGTTCGACGCCTTCGACACGCTGATGAGACTGCTGCCGCCGCTGGCCGGGTTGATCGCAACCCTGATCTTGAAGCGTGATCGGATGCGCGCAGCTCTGGGCGAAGCCATGCTGGCGACCGATCTGGCCGATTATCTGGTCGAAAAAGGCGTTCCGTTCCGGCAGGCGCATGGATTGGCGGGAGGGGTTGTCCGGCTGGCCGAGTCGAAGCGAGTGTCACTGTCCGGCCTGACGCTGGAGGATTACCGCACCATTTCGGACGTGTTCGACGCCGATGTACAATCCGTTTTTGACTTTGACGCAGCCGTCGCGCGGCGGCAAGCCAGGGGCGGGACCGGCGACTTTCGCGACCAGATGCAGCGCGCGCGGGACTGGATCAGCGCGCACAAATAGTGACCATAACCAACAGGGGCGACCGGAAAAAGGCCACCCCTGTTCGTTCAACCTACCGCCATGAGGGGTTACTGCGCGATCCAGCCCCCGTCTACCAGCAGGATATGCCCGTTCACCATACCCCCTGCCGGGGATGCGAGATAGATCACTGCGCCCGCCACGTCGCTGATCGTACCGACGCGCCCAATCGGCAGCCGGCTCAACACCCCTTCGAGATACTCCGGCGTATCGAGCCGTTCAGCCGTGCCCGGCGTATAAATGAACGTCGGCGCGACGGCATTTACCGTCACACCCTGCGCGGACCATTCCAGCGCCAGGACGCGCGTGAGCTGGTTTACGCCGCCCTTTGACGCGCAGTACACGGCATGATCGCGGATGCCAACGACGCTGGCCTGCGAACTCATGTTGATGACGCGCCCATACCCGCGCTGCAACATGATCTGGCCCGCCGCCTGGCAGCAGAAAAACAGCCCTTTCAGATTCACGTCCATCATTTCGTCCCAGTCGGCTTCGGTTACGTCAACGGCGGCATGGTTGAAGCCCAACCCGGCGTTGTTCACCAGGATATCCAACTGGCCGAAATGCGCGTTTACCTGGTCCATCACCGCGCGAATCTGCGCGATATCCGTGACGTCAAGCTCGACGGCCAGCACATCGCCGCCATCCTCTTGAATTTCATCGGCCAGCGCTTCGAGCGCCACGATGTTCCGCGCGGCGACGGCGACGCTGGCCCCGGCGTGCGCCATTGCCTTAGCAACGCCATAACCGATGCCTTTACTCGCTCCGGTTATCAGCGCAACCTGCCCTTCCAGATCAAAACGCGGATAATCAGCCATCATTGTGACCACTCCGTCGGCGTGCGATCCCACCGGTGCTCGCGCAGTTTTTCGAGCAGATCATCCGGCAGCGCCTGCCCATCGCTGGCACCGATGTTCGCCTCCACATGCCGCAGCTTGCGCATACCGGGAATCGTCGTGCTGATCGTTGGATTCGACAGGATAAAACGCAGCGCCATTTCGGCCATCGTCATGCCGTCGGGCACCAACGGGCGCAGCGCTTCGGCATGATCCACTGAAGCTTCCAGATTTTCTGGTACAAAGTAGGTATTGCGCCAGTCACCTTCAGGCCAGGTGCTTTCCCTGGTCAGATTGCCGGTGAGCGTGCCTTCATCGAACGGAACCCGCGCGATCACGGCGACGTTCAGTTCCTCGCACAGCGGCAGCAGGTTGTCTTCCGGGGCCTGGTCAAAGATGTTGTAGATCACCTGCACAGCATCGATCTGTCCGGTACGCAGGCTGTCCAATGCGTTATCCGGTTCCCAGCGGTTGATGCTGATGCCAATTGCGTTGATCAAACCCTCGCTTTTGAGGTCGCTCACGGCACGCTGCCAGCGCTCGTCCCTGGCCCATGCATCCTCCCATACGTGAAACTGCATCAGGTCAACGCTGGCCAGCCCAAGATTCTCCAGGCTTTTATGCGTGTATTCAACGATATGGTCCGGCGGAAAACATTCATCGAGCGTATAACCACGTTTTGACGGCCACTTAAAGTTTTGGGGTGGAATCTTGGTTGCCGCATACAGTCGTTTTTCGGAATGCGCGCGCACGACCTGCCCCAGCAGTTTTTCGCTGTGGCCTGCGCCGTAACCCCAGGCAGTGTCAAAAAACGTGCAGCCTAATTCAATCGCATATTCCAGCGATCGCAGCGACTGATCATCGTCGGAGCCGGTCCACCCGCCCATGCCCCACATACCATAGCCGACTTCGCTCACTTGCCAGCCGGTCCGGCCAAATGTCCGATATTTCATGTCGTTCTCACCTCCGCTGAAGCGTCCACATGTACGTGTCATTGCGCCATTTGCCGCACCTGGGGCAGCACGTCTTCCAGCAACATCCCGACCACATCCGGGTCAGGCAGGCCAAGCACATCTGGCATGAAAAAGTCAACGCCAGCCTTGATGAACGGTCCCATCTGTTCGACTACCTGCTGCGGCGTGCCGGCAAACGCGTTTTTCGAGGTCCATTTGCCATCGCTGAGCGCCACCGCTGCGGCTTCTGTCTTGCCGAGCGCCAGCCGTCCAAACCACGACAATCGCAGCGTAGCGGGATCGCGTCCCTCCGTATCGCAGTGCTGCTCGATCATTTTCAGTCGTTTGGCATACTCGTGAAATGGCGCATCGGGCATGTTCCACATATCCGCGTAACGCACCGCCAGCAGCGTCGTGCGTTTGCCTCCGCCCCCGACGATGATCGGCGGCACCGGGTCGGGCTTGGGTTCGCAGTACGCGTTCTTGATGCTGTAGTGTTTACCCTGGTAGCTCACGGCACCGGGTTCAGTCCACATCCGTTTGAGGATTTCGAGCGTGTCCTCCAATTGATCGACACGCGTCCCGCCGCCGGGGTACGGGTATCCGTAGGCGTGGTACTCGTCCTCCTTCCACCCGGCCCCAATCGCCATGATAAACCGCCCGTGACTCAAGTGCTGCACCGTCGCGCCCATTTTCGCCAGCAGCGCCGGATTACGATAGCCCTGGCCGAGCACCATCGGTCCCATCTTAATATCCGGCCAGCGTCCGGCAATGTACGACAGCACTGTCCAGGCCTCATATGTCGGCTGCCCGTTCCAGAAAAAATGATCGGTCATCCACACGCTGGTGAACTGGCCAGCCAGCAGCGATAACTGGGTTTCGATATCATCCATCCACTGTCCGACCCGGTCTTTGGACGGGCCGGCAGGAAGCGACAGACCAAATTCAACCGGCATATATGTCACTCCTTTGATCTAATCTGCAGGTTACCAAAGTGGAACAAACAGCCCAACCTCGGATGAGACAAAGGTCGGGCTGTGGTATGGAATGTCAGGCGGTAGCAGCACGCCGCAACCGAGATTGAGCTATTGCTCTTTGCAGCCGTCCGAAGCCGAACACGACAAACCAAACGCGACCTGCAACGCCTCCGCAGCCGCATCACGCACCGGGGACTGGTTGTCGCGCAGCAGTTCTTGCAGCGGCGCAATCGCCCGGCGATCACCGAGTTTACCCAACGACTTGGCCGCCGCCGCTCGCACTTCCCAGGCTTCGTCTTGCAGCGCCTGGATGAGCGGTTCAACCGACGAAGGATTCTGGAATTTGGTTGCTCCTAACTTAGAAGCAGCAATCGCACGCTGCCCCGTGTCCGGATCGTGTAACAGTTGATCTTGCAATGCCAGGACATCGTCCGGCACCTGGGACACATCAACGGTGGGCACTATGGTGATCGTTGGCGTCGGCGCGATGTCGCTAAACGCGCCGCTGCCAACTAACAATAACGCCAGCAACACAACGGCGGCCACCACAGCTCCAATCACCAGCGTTCTGCGGCGGCGGATTTTATTACGTTGGGCCAGCGATAGCGGTCGGTAAGTTTTCTCCATCCTGTCGTGCAGGCGCTGCAACTCGCGTTCGCGCTCTTCGACAATTGGCGCCAGACGTTCCGGCACCGGTCCACCCATGATCATCTCTGAGATTTCCTGCTGGTTCACCTCGCTTTTGAGGAAATCACCAACCTTATGCCCATGACTGATGATCGTGAAACGGTCAGCGACCTGGTAGACGTGGCCGATGTTGTGCGTGATGAAAATCACGCCCATGCCCGCGCTTTTGGCCCGAAACGTATAATTCAGCACCTTTTGCGTTTCACCCACCGACAAAGCCGACGTCGGTTCGTCCAGAATGAGCAGTTTCTGGCCGAAATACGCCGCGCGGCCAATGGCAATTGACTGGCGCTCACCACCGGAAAGCCGCAGAACCTCTTCGTCTGCCCGGCGAATCTCGATCCCGATATCATGCAGCGCCTCGACCGTCTGCTGGTTCATCATTTCTTTGTCGAGCAATTTTAGCGGTCCGATGCGCCGCAGCGGCGCGCGCCCCAGGTAAAAATTACGCGCGATGCTCATCAGGTTAACCAGCGCCAGATCCTGGTAAACCGTCTCGATACCAAGCATACGCGCAACCTTGGGGGACGTAATCCGCACCGGCTCTCCTTCGAAGTAGATCTGCCCATCGCTGGGCGGATGAACGCCGGTCAGCACCTTGATCAACGTAGATTTACCTGCGCCGTTGTCGCCCAACAACCCGACAATCTCGCCCCGGTCGACGGTGAAATTCACGTCACGCAGCGCCGCGATCAATCCGAAGCGACGCGTGATGTCCTTCATGTACACAAGTGGAATACTGCCGTTCCCGTTGCCAGCCATCTTATCTTTGCCTTCTAATATTCGTGTTGATGATGACGGCGAGGATCATGATGATGCCCAACACGCCGCGGAACCAATCGGCCTCAACCCCGATCAGCACCAGGCCGGTTTTGAGCATAAACGCAATCAAAATGCCCAGCACTGTGCCGAAAATGCTGCCATAACCACCCGTGAGCAGTGTGCCGCCGATCACCGTCGCCGCGATCACATCCAACTCATAGCCGCTACCACGCAGCGGTTCAACCACTTTGAAGCGTGCCGCTTCCATGATCCCAGCCACCGCTGCCAACGTGCCGGAGATCACAAAGTTGGTGACCTTCACGCGGTTCACATTGATACCCTGGGCACGCGCTGCCGCCGGGTTGCCACCGGTCGCAAACACGCCATTCCCGTAGCGCGTGTGGTTCAGAATCACCGTGAAGACCCCTGCCGTAATGAACCACCAGATAATCGACGCGCGAAAATTCTCCGGAACAAACGCAAGTTTGCCGTTCAAAATATCAAAGAACGGCACTTTAATCGAATGGCCTGTTTCGCCAGCATACCCGATTACAATTAACGCCCCGACCACTACGCACAGTCCCAGCAGCGCGACAATCGACGCCAGGTTATAAATCGCAACCAGCCTGCTGCCGTGACCTTCGCGGAAGCGCCACCAACGCATCTTCAGAGTCGGCCACAAGAAGAATAAGATTGCCGCCATGAGCAGGATGACAACCGCGATTATCAGATACGGGTTAACGCTCCACACAATCGGATTGCGCGTATAACGGGCGATGGTGCCGCCGGGGATGATGTTGAGCATGACTGAGCGATAGATATACAGCGTGCCTAACGTCACAATAAAGGATGGAATACGCGTCCAGATCAGCAGCAGGCCGTTAAACAACCCTAAAACTGCGCCGGTCGCCAGCGCAACAATGATCGACGATATCCCCCCCATGCCTGCATCTGAGATGTTCAGGTTTTCGACCAGCCGCCCGCCAACGCCAAACGGGATCAGCTCCACTAACCCGGCAGGGCCGTTATCGGCGGCAATGATGAACATTAGCGCGCTCAACCCCAACATGGATCCGACCGACAGGTCGAATTCACCGGAGATCATCAGCATGGTGACGCCCACAGCGATAATGCCTTGGGACGTAGCATTGGTGGCAATCGACGCCAACGAACGCCCATCAATAATTTGCGGCGGCCAGCCTGTATCGACCCATGTCGCAATAATGAAAAAGATTAGCACTGAGAGGAAGCCAAAAACGGCCCCCGACTCCGCAGACCGACCCAGGCCTTCGCGGATATGCTCCCATTGGGCGACAATCCGGCTGAGGCCCTGTCTATGCTCCGTTACAGAGATTTCCCTGGCCAATGTTCATCGTCCCCTCAAAAACAAAAAACCGAAATTGTAGACTCTATTTAGGAACATGGGAGGGGCTGAAATGCCTCCTCCCATGCCTGTTTCAGGTCAAACCAAACGGTTTAACGGTAGCCCATCGAGTTCAGTTCGATGATGCGAGCGACGTTGCTGGCATCCACAACATTCGGGCCGGTGAAGATGTCGTTGGCCGGGGCCAGCAGGTACTGGCTGTTCAGGAACAGCCAAACCACTGTCTCAAAGCCCTGGACGTACGGCTGCTGGTCGATACACAGCAGGGTGACACCAGACTGAATCTTCTCAAAGATTGTGGGGCTGGTGTCGAACGTCGCATGCACAACCTGATCGGGGGTCACGCCGTTCTCTTCCGCGTATTGATAGTACGAGTGCGCCGGGTCTGGGCCGAGGGTCACGATCGCATTGAAATCGGGATTCGCAGCAAACGCATCGCCGATCAGGCCAGCCGATTCGGGCACGTTGTAGCTGATGGTGAAGCGCACCACATCGATGCCTTCTTCAGCCATAACGCTCTCGACGCCGTTGCAGCGCGCTTCGAGGCCGGTGTGGCCAACTTCCTGGATCGGGCACAACACGCCGGTGATCTCACGATCCGCCAGCAGACGGCGGGCAACAGTCTGACCGCCCAGGAATTCGCTCGAGCCGATATAGAACAGGTGACGCAGGCGTTCGCCCTCAGGACGGGTGTCCTGAGTATTGAAGGCGATCACAGGGATGCCCGCATCCACTGCACGATTCACAGCGTCTTCGATCAGCGCCGGGACAGGCTCGGTGGTGCCAATGCCGTCCGGGTCAGCGGCCAGCGCATCATCCCAGAAACCCACCATGTCCTCATTCGAAGCAGTGTCAGCGCCCAACCAGGTTGCATCCACGTTCATGAGTGCGGCAGCGTCTTCCATACCCTTGATGACAACATTCCAGAACGAGTTGCCGGGGCCGCCGTGCGCAATCAGGAAGAACTTCGGTTTAGCCTGACGCGCCGACGCGCCGCCAACCAGAGTCAGCAGCATGCCCACAACCAACAACATAATCACAATCGTCCGCTTTTTGGACATCACATATATCTCCTCTTGTAACGATATTCCAGGAAACGGGTGAAATAAGTTCGAGCGATAGGTCGGTACGCCCCCAAAAAGAGCGTTTTCATCAATCGATATGTCGCCTCCTTTCCCCTAAACAGACCCACTCCCTATTGTTATATCCAGAAATGGATCTGATGCAAATGCAAGCGCTCACAATCTACGCGAATTATACCCGATCTAGTATGTTCAACGCAATGTGGCGGAACTTAACGACTCTGCTATACTATCCGACGCACCAGCCGCGCAGCGTTAGCGGTCCAGACATCATAAACGATCCTGTTTGTCCCTGCTGCCCCTGTGCCGCAGCACACTACTTAGCCAAACATAGTGTGCCGCGAAAATCAAGAAGGTTTGTGCCAGTATTGTGACGAAGTGTGCCAGAAACCAGGCCAGATCGCGCGATGCTGTCGCCATATGATTTGCCTGGCCTGTTTTCCGGCCATAATGACCATCCAACTGACTTTAACTGAACGCTCACTCAGGTAACCAACTATGCACCGAATCAAATCAACCGGCTCCGCGATACGTTCATCTTGGAACGACGCCCAACAGCGCAAGACGCTGATGTGGGTCTTTGTCGCCATTGGTGTGCTCATCATTGGGTATGGCGTTTATACCGTCGTGAATGCCCAACTCGAATATATGGACCGCACCGACGAGATCGACAAGGCGACAGATCGCATTGACGCTTTTGTGCAGCAATATCCAACCGCCGAAGTTGACGGCGAAACCAAGCCCGATCTGCGTGACGCGTCGCAGGAAGACGTGATGTTTTTGGCGACTTTGGAGCGTGCAAAACTTGACGCCCAAAACAACCGCGTTGACGCCGATAACCAGCGCCGCACCGGTGTTCGGATCGTGGGCGTCGGCGTGATCGCGTTGGCCCTGGCCTACCTCGTCACGCCAGATCGCAAACCGGAACCCGAACCAGAGGCAGATGGCGAGTCGAGCGATCCCCCGGCTTGATTGTGGAAGCCTACACGCTACATAACGCCTCGCGCCAGCACGTCGGCTAGCTGCCAACCTCGCGTTTTGACGATCCAACCCTTGCGATCGTCCACTTGCCCGCGACAACTGGCCGGGAAAAACCATTTTTGGTCAGAGTACTCCGCCTTAAGTATACTCGGATTTTAATTCTCTATATATCCTGTCTAAACGACACCTACCGCAAGGTGATGTGGCATGGCAGCCCCTCCCGCAACCTCGTTTACGCGCGACCGTTTCACCTGGCTGGCCTACGGGATGCTGGCGTACTTCGCATATATGCAAGCTGCGCTGGGTCCCTTGATGCCGTTCCTGCGCGACGAACTGCACCTCAGCTATACCGTCAGCGGCCTGCATCTGAGCGCGTTCGCGCTGGGCATGGTGCTGGCCGGGTCGCTTGGCGATCACCTCGTCCAATGGTGGGGCCGCAAAGTTGTGTTTTGGGGCGGCGGTGCCGGGATGGCGGTGGGAGCCACACTGTTTATCCTGGGTCATCACCCGACGCTGACCATCACCAGCGCGCTACTCATGGGCCTGCCGGGCACCCTGGTCATGATCATGGTGCAGGCCGCACTCTCGGATCGGCATGGTCCCCGGCGGGCGATTGCGCTCACCGAGTCAAATATCGGGGCCGCCATCAGCGCGGGAATGGCACCGCTAATGGTGGGTGTGATGCAAAGCATCGGCGCTGGCTGGCGCGGCGCATTTGTCGCCGGGATTCTGGGCTGGACTTCACTCGCCATCGTTTTTCACAACGAGCCGATCCCGCGCAACCAGACCGGGGCCGACGAGCCGCCATCCATCGGACAATCCGCCACACGGCCATCTGCCGCGCCCCTCTCCACAACCTACTGGGCCTATTGGCGGGTGGTTTTTTTATCCGTGTCGGTTGAATGGTGCGTGGTCTTTTGG
>CAYMTN010000198.1:0-10108 GCA_964393335.1 uncultured Anaerolineaceae bacterium | reverse complement strand
GTGCGCCGGGCGAAGCCCTGCCGGAAATCACGCCGACACCTGAACCGACCATCGAGCCAACCGCCGCCCCTGCGATCCAGGTTGTCGAATCCGACGATCCGCGCGTGGCACAAAGCGGCGCGTGGACGGCGCACGACACCGGGCTTGCCAGCGGCGGGAGTTACATCTTCAGCAGCGGCAGCGCGGACGATACGCTCAGCCTGAGCTTCAGCGGCACGCAGATCGCGGTCGTGTACGTCGAACACCCGGCATTGGGCGTCTTTGCGGTCGAGGTTGACGGCGCAGTGATACAGACGGTAGACAGCGCCGCCGAAGCAGCCGCGTTCGGCGCGCTGCTCGAGGTCAGCGGACTCGAAACAGGCGAGCACGTCGTACAGATCGTGCCGGTCAGCGGTACGGTCGCCATCGACGCGTTCGTGATCGCAGGCGAAGTGGAGTCGCCGGTCGAGCCGACGCCAGTGCCGACTGAAATCGTCCCAACCGAAACGCCGACGCCTGAGCCGACGGTCGAGCCGACCGCCACACCCGCCGAAGCGCTCGACACCATCGAGTCGGATGACGCGCGAGTTACGCAAACGGGTGCGTGGACGCTCACGACAGGCGACCTCGCCAGCGGCGGCGTCTACCTGTTCAGCAGCGGCAGTGTCGATGATACACTGGCGCTGACCTTCACCGGTCCGCGTGTGGACGTGGTCTACGTCAAACATCCGGCGCTGGGACTGTTCAGCATCGAGATCGATGGCGCGGTACTCTACACGGTTGACAGCGCGGGTGAGGCAGCCTTCGGCGCGACGGTGGCGCTCAATGGCCTCGGTGACGGCGTGCATACGCTGCGCATCGTGCCAGTGAGTGGTATGGTCGCTATCGACGCGTTCGTGGTCGAACCGCAGGGCGAGGTGCCAGTCGTCGTGCCGACGCCAGTGCCAACGCCAGTGCCGACTGAGGTGATCCCGACTGAGGAGCCAACCGAAGTTGTGCCGACAGAAACGCCGACCGTCGAACCAACGGCCACACCTATTCCGACCGAAGCGCCGATCACACCGGTTGGTCCCAGCAAGCCGGGGGTCGGCTCGTGACATAACGCGTTCGTCGCCCCAAACGGTTTCAACCACCAGGGGCCACGAACAAGCTGCCAGCGAGCGAAGGAAAAAGCTGAAGCCTCCAAAGCTATCCGGCGAGGTAGCGGTCATGCGACCAGGGAGGCTTCAGATGAATCATACCAAACAATGGTCGAAGAATGGGCGGTGGGCCAGCCGAGCCGGAGCGGATCCGGGATAATCGCGTCAAAACCTGATTGGGGCTTTGCCCCACGCCCCACAAGCTTTTTGAGCAAAGGCTTGACCGGAAAACTGCCGTGTGCGGCGCGCGCTGCGCAGTGCGGGGGGCGGAGCCACCGCGATTTGACACAATCACGCCGGAACCGACCTGCAAATTTGACGTGTCATGCCATCTGCGGTATGTTTCGAAAGGCTATTGGCACCGCTTCCGTATGCTGCCATAGTTGTCCGAGCAATGTTGCACGTTACTTCTGGATTACTTCTGAGCTGTGGGGACAGTTGCGCGGTATCTCTTACGAATGATTGACCGGGGATTCTGAGCTTCAGAAGTCACAGAAGTTCGGCATCTCTGTTTTTATGCTCCCTAATCAGATGCAAGTTAAGTGTGACGCGGGTTGAGTAGGTTCACCGGGTAACTTCGTTCCCGCATTTTCACTCAACTGCGTCTGTCATATATCGGCCCTACGGGACATTTTCATCACGTGTCGAAAGGGCGGAGCGTGTCTGCTGATCGCCCTTTTTTTGTACTATCGCCGGCTGGTGATCCGGGCGGGTGGGCAGTCACCCGCACACCGGGCATACACACGCCTTTGACCTTCTTCTCCCCCGGCCAACACAGACGGATCGACGACATCGGGACAAGGAGAAACGATCCTGGCGCTGCGAGTCCAGGGCCAGGGCTACCGGCAGAGTGCGCGCGAGGTGGGATCACGCCGGGCCGATCTTGAAAAATCCAGGGATGAATATTACCGAGCCTGACGTAACTTGCTAAACTGATCATGCGGCAGATGCTCGCCAGTTAGCCTCACCCCTGGCCCTCTCCATTGGAATGGAGAGGGCCAGGGGGCCGGGGGTTAAGGGGTGAGGCTTGCTGCCGGTGCTCAAAAGTTTAGTTCTCAATGTGAGTATCAGTAACGTCTGGGTAGACGCATATCACAGAAGCAGGAACCCCTTATGACAGCAATTTCTGACAATAACTCCGAAACCGCCCCCGATGCACGCGTCGAGAATACAGGGACTCAATCCGTGCTGCGCTATTATCTGCTCATCGAGCCGTCAAAGGGTTGGGTATCGCTGAAGCTGCACGAGCTGTGGGAGTATCGTGAGCTGTTGTACTTCCTGACGTGGCGCGACATCAAGGTACGGTATAAACAAACCGTATTGGGTGCGTCATGGGCGATCATCCAACCGTTTTTCACGATGGTCGTTTTCAGTCTGTTTTTCGGAAAACTGGCAAAAGTACCGTCTGACGGGGTTCCCTACCCGATCTTCAGCTACACCGCGATGGTGCCCTGGACGTTTTTTGCAAACGGACTCACGCTGTCTTCAAACAGCCTGGTAGCCAGCGCCAACCTGATCAAAAAAATCTATTTTCCGCGCCTGGTCGTGCCGATCTCGGCGGTTATTTCGGGTGTGGTCGATTTCGTGCTGGCCTTTGTCGTGCTGCTGATTATGATGCTGGTCTATGGCATTGTTCCTACCATCAATGTGCTGCTGCTGCCCTTCTTTCTACTGCTGGCATTCGCCACGTCGTTAGGGGTCGGGATGTGGTTATCGGCGATGAACGTTCAATTTCGTGACGTGCGTTATACGATCCCGTTTTTGACCCAATTCTGGCTGTTTGCCACTCCGATTGCCTACCCAAGCAGCTTGCTGGATCAGCCCTGGCGGACTCTCTACGGGATCAACCCGATGGCGGGGGTCGTGGAAGGGTTTCGCTGGGCCTTGTTGGATACCAACACAGCGCCCGGCCCGATCATCATCGTCTCGACATCGGTTGCGCTGCTGCTGCTCGTATCGGGGACATTTTACTTCCGCCGCATGGAAAAAACGTTTGCCGATGTGGTATAAATCCCCTGTTCCTGCTAACGTTTCGGAGACCGGGAGAGTGGTTACAGATGCCCAAGCTGCCTGCTAATTTTAAGGGTGCCATCAAATGGGTGCTGCCACAACACGTCGTCAACAGGATTAAACACAGACGCCGGCAAATGCAGTTGGCCCGCTCGTTAGCCTCAGATTTCCGGTATGATTACCGGCGTTACCTGAAACTGTCGGCGGTCAGGGGGCAGTTTGAAACGCAGCCCAAACTGCGGGCGAAGATAACAATTGGGTACCACAAAATCGAAAAAGGGCTGTCGCTGCGGGAACCCCGGCGCGGTTTTGGGGCGGAAGTGGTCGACAAACTGCTGGCTGATTTGGCCGTTTATACAACGCGGTACGGTTTCGACAAAACCGTTCAGATCGCCCTGGACGTGCTGGTCACCTACACCGATTTTAACCTGACGGCTGGCATCGAGAATCAAGCACTACAGGGCAAAATCCTCAAACTGCAAGAAAACAGGCCCGCCTCCCAGGATGGCGGGGCGTGTTTGGGAGGGGTGGTCAAGGTGACCCGGCGCGAACTGCTGGCCGCTTCAAACCACGATTTAGCTCCCTTTTTCGAAACCCGTCACAGCATCCGGCATTTTTCGCCGGAAGACGTCGACATAACATTGATCGAGCGTGCCGTCAGGATGGCGCAGCACACGCCATCCGTCTGCAACCGGCAGGCGTGGAAAGTGTACGCTTTTTCCGGTGCCGACGAAAAACGACGTGTGTTGGAACTGCAAAACGGCAATCGTGGTTTTGGCGATCAAGCGAGCGTCGTGCTGGTCATAACGACTCAACTGGATCATTTTGTCCATTTGGGCGAACGCAACCAGTGTTGGGTCGATGGTGGCATGTTCGCCATGTCAGTCGTTTACGCGCTCCATTCGTTGGGGCTGGCAAGCTGCTGCCTCAACTGGAGCGTACGGCCCCACGTCGACCAAAAATTGAAGCGGGTGACAGGCATCCCCGATGCGGAAGCCGTGATCATGTTAATCGCGGTAGGGCACCTGCCAGACGAATTGATGGTCGCGCAATCGACACGCAAGCAGCTTCACGAGGTGTTAACGGTCAAATAATGAGCGATATAGCAGTTTCCATTCGTGGTCTAGGCAAGCAGTATCAAATCAGTAGCGAACGACAGCGCTACCGAACCTTTCGTGATTCCCTGGCGAGCGCCCTGACAGCCCCCGTACGCCGCACGCGCAAGCTGTTGAGCGGGCAGGCAACCGGCGCTGCCGATCTGGATGAGGCCTTCTGGGCGCTCAGAGATATTTCACTGGACGTACAGCATGGCGAAGCCGTCGGAATCATCGGTCGGAATGGTGCGGGCAAAACCACGTTATTGAAAGTCCTCTCGCGGATTACCGAGCCAACTGAAGGGCGCGTGGAACTCTTTGGGCGCGTCGGTTCGCTGTTGGAAGTCGGGACCGGCTTCCACCCGGAGCTTACCGGGCGGGAGAATGTTTATCTCAATGGCGCGATTCTTGGCATGCGGCGCACTGAAATCGAGCGGAAGTTCGACGAAATCGTGGATTTTTCTGAGATCGGGAAGTTTATCGATACGCCCGTCAAACACTATTCAAGCGGCATGTATATTCGCCTGGCGTTCGCTGTGGCGGCCCACCTGGACCCGGAGATTTTCATCGTGGATGAAGTGCTGGCGGTCGGCGATGTCAGTTTTCAGAAAAAATGCCTGGGAAAAATGGGCGACGTGACGCAGAGTGGCCGCACCGTGCTGTTTGTCAGTCACAATCTGGCCGCGATTTCTGCGCTGTGCACCAGGGGCATATGCCTGGAAGGGGGGCGGATCGTTTCTCAGGGGCCGATTGAGCAGGTCGTCTCCGACTATCTGGTCAGCGGCGCTGAAAACCAGGCCATACCGCTCAGCGAGCGTACCGACCGTACCGGGGATGGGCGCTTACGATTCCTGTCGATTGCCATGAAAAATGAAAGCAACAAGCCGCTTGATACGTTGGCGTCCGGTGAAACGGTTGTTTTTTCGATCAACTATGAAATCCGGGATGGCGCTGAACTGGGCGGTGTTGATTTCGGAATCACATGCATTGACATTATGGGGCAGCACATGTTCCAATGCCGATCCAGCCTGGTGCGGGGTGTCTACCAGAACCTTCCCCCTGTTGGCACTGTAAACTGTGTCGTTCCCGCTTTTCCGCTCATGGGTGGACAATACAGCTTGCGGTTGTGGGCACAGGCCGGTGGGGATTGGCTGGATCGTTTTGATTTAGCCTTCCAATTCCAGGTAGTGGACGGTGATTTTTATGGTACGGGCAAATTGCCGGGGAAAAAGTTTCAGGGCGTCCTGATCCAGCATGAATGGCAACCGGCCAGCCCGATGGCAGCCGATTGGGTCGAGGCGGCGTCGGATATCTCAGGATTTGAATAAGGCAACAATCATGCACATGTTCACTACCGGAAGGGCTGCCGCGTACCGCAACGCACGGCGGACCCTAGACCAGATGCACTATCGGGAACGAACGGGGCGTTTTCGCTTGTGGCCCGATTTTATCGTCATTGGGTGTGGGAAATGTGGCACGACGTCCCTGTTTCGTTATCTGGTTCAGCACCCATATGTAGTTGAGCCAACCCGGAAGGAAATCCGGTTTTTTGACGTCAACTTCGCCAATGGAACGGTATGGTATCGCTCGCATTTCCCAGCCGTCTGGCAAGAAGCCTATTGGCGGGTTGTGCATCACAAAAAGCTGGTTTGCGGCGAGGCGAGTCCGTATTATATGTTCCACCCGCTTGCTGCCCGGCGCACGTATGAAACCATTCCGCAGGTGAAGCTCATCGCCATGTTGAGAAATCCGATTGACAGGGCCTATTCGCATTATCAGCAGAATGTGAGAAAAGGACGTGATCAAGTCACGTTCACAGAGGCGATAGAGCAAGAAGCGGAACGTATTGAGCCAGAGCTTCAGAAAATACTCCAGGATGAGACGTACTACAGCTTCAATCACCAACACTATTCCTATTTGTCGCGCGGCGTGTACAGCGAACAACTGAAGAATTGGCTTCAGTTTTTTCCAAACGATCAACTGCTGGTTCTGAGCAGTGAGGATTTTTTCGCCGACACGCCAGCCGTATTCCAGCGCATCTTGGCCTTTCTCGACCTGCCACCCTGGAATCCTCCGGGCGGGTACCCGGCCTTCAATACGGGCAAGTATCCCGACCTGCCGCGCGATGTGCGATCCAAACTGGCTGATTATTTTGCGCCGTTCAACCAGGAACTGTACGCCCTCTTGGATCATGATTTTGGCTGGGATTAGCTGAGAATTCGCGGAGCAGTTACTTTGAAGATAGGAATTCTGACTTTTCATTCGTCGATCAATGAAGGCGCTATCCTCCAGGCTTATTGCCTGGCCAGGAATCTACAGGCCACGCTCAAAACGTGGGATGTTGAGATCATCGATCACCGGTATCCATCGAAGGTGGAAGTTTATCGGACGGATGATGGCAGGAGCCGGGCGCTTGAGCAGTTCATCGCCGAATCGCTGCCCTTGAGTTCGCAGCGCTTTGAAACGGACGATCGCCAACCGGCATTCGACTATATCCGGCGGCACTGTGATGCCCTGGTTGTCGGCAGCGACCAGGTGTGGAAGTTCAGCTACAGCAAGCGGTGGCTGGGTCTGCGTCGAGAACAATTATCGCCCATGCATCCCGCCTTCCCGAATGTGTATTGGCCTGATGCGACGATCGATATGCCGAAGATCGCGTACGCTGCGTCAATCGGCCATCCCAACTGGTCGAGCATTCCGAAAAACCACCGCAGCCAGATGCGCCAGATTCTGGCTGGCTTCAGGTTGTTAGGCGTGCGCGATCAACGAACGATGTCGTTTTTGGAGTGGTTGGACCCGGCTGTTGCCGCCTCTGCCGAACGGGTACCCGATCCCACTTTTTCGTTTGATGTGCTTTCGAGCGTCGATCAAGACGCCCTTCGCGAAAAATTGACGCAGTATGGGGTTGATTTCTCGCGTCCACGCGCCGGTATCATTCTGCGCAACACCAAACTGAGCCAACACATCACCGAGTGGTTGAAACAAAAAGGCTACCAGACGATCGGCATATCCGAGCCTAACCCCTCGGCGGATGTTCAGCTCTCCGAGGTGGATTTCACGCCTTTTGAGTGGGCGGCGTTTTTTGGCCTGGTGGACGTCTGTTTGTCGTCGAGAATGCACGGCTGCATCTATTGTATTCTCAGTGGCACCCCATTTGTCGGGGTCGATTTTCGTTTTAGTCCAATTGATGGTGAGAGCAAAATCAAAGATTTGATGCGCTCGTTCGATCTCGCCGCGTTTTACTTTGAGCCTAAAACCGGCACGCTGGACCAGTTACAGGCGATGTGCGACAGGCTCACGAGCGGTAGCGCCTGGCCACATAACCAGGTTGCCGACCGGCGAACCCAATTCCAGCACCGTTCAGAAGCGTTTTCCGAGAAAATAAGCCGGTGCGTTTCGACAACCTCCTAGTCTCAGCCGAATTTATCACGGGAAGTGTGCGTTTTGAGCCGTAGAAAACAACTCAGCCGAATCCTGGCGCGTTATGTGCCAGGCTTTTTTGTTCCCCACAACTGCGTATTCATTATCGGCTGCGCGCGCAGCGGAACCACCCTGCTCACCCAACTGCTCAGCCAGCATCAAGCGGTCGCCAATTGGTCCGAAGCCAATGATGTCTGGGACCCGCAAGGGTACCCCTGGCGCGATTCGGCTTGCCAGACGCCGCCGATTGAGTTCGATCCGGTGGCATTCACGGCGCGCTGGGTGCGCGACACGCAGCCGCGCCGTGCGGAGGTGGTGGCAACCTTCGGGGCATACCAGTGGCTGACGCGCAAGCCCTTCTTTCTGAACAAATCACCTCTGAATACCTTCCGGATTCCAGAACTCCTGGACTTGTTCCCGGACGCACGGTTTATCCACATGATCCGGGATGGGCGGGCCGTAGCCCACTCGTACACGCGCAAGCAACATGATACGATGCAGGAGTTCCCGGCCCCGTACCAGGCGATGGACCTGGATTTTCCGTTTGAGACGCTGGCGCTCAAATTAGCCACTTTCTGGAAAATGAACCTGGAAGAAGTGGCCAGGCAAGATGAAACCTTGCACCTGAGCGAGCGGGACCGCCTGATCGAACTGACTTACGAGGATTTGTGCGCCGATACGATGGGGTCGCTGGATCGCCTGTGCGACTTTTTCGGGCTGGCACCCGGGCAGTTCGATCCACCTGTCGATCCGAGCCAGATCAAAAACCAGAACCACAAATGGGCTGCGGGTTTTGAGGCCGACCTGGTCGCCCGGCTTGTAGCCGCGATGGAACCCGTTTTATCCCAACGAGGGTACGTGTGAATGAAATTCGGCACCGTGTAGCGTATGTTTCGCGCGGGGTGTACCCCTCGTTTGAAGCGAGTGCGCTCCAGGCCAGCCAGATGGCAGCCGCCTTTGCCCGGCAGACGCGCGATACACACCTGTTCGTCCATGCGCTATTCAGCCCGGAAGATCAGGTCCGGCAGCAGTTCAACATGCCGGAGTCTTCGCTGCACATCTGGTCGTTACATGCCGGGCGCTGGCCTTCGCCCCTCTACAACAACGGGCAGCTCCGCTCGTTAGCCTATAATTCAGCCGTCGCAGCGCTGCTGAAAACCCACCCGCGATGGTGGCGCGGCGCGGATGTATCACGCATCGTGTTTGTGCGCAGCCGGTTAGAGTCGCTGTACTGGGGACACCTGCGGCGTTTCGTTCCGGGCTTCAAGAAGTGGACGTTTGTATTTGAAGCGCACGATATCGCCGGGTTGGAGTACGATCTCGTCACAGATGTGCACCCGCTCGAAATCGAGGATGCGCGAATCAGAGAGCGTAACCGGCGGACGCTGCGTGCCCTGAGTGGATTTGACCTCATTCTATGCGTCACGCAGGCGCTGGCGGATGATCTGGCGCGATGGAGCGATGGGCGGCTGCAGCCCCACGTCGTCCGCCATGCCAGCGCCCAACCGCGCCTGCCACACCCGCCTGCCCTGCCCCAATTCGGTGATCGGGTCGTGTTGGGATATGTCGGTATGCTGGACGTGGCGCGGGGCGTGGAAACGCTGGTCCGGGCGATGGCGCTGCTGCCGGAACGTTACCATTTGCGTCTCGTGGGGAGTATCAGCGCAGACGCCCAACCATACGTGGACGCTTTGCTTGGCGAGCCGGGGATGCGTGACCGGGTGGACCTGGTCGGGCAGGTGCCGGTGGCAGATGTTGCCAGCGAGATCGATCGCTGCGATATTATGGTGCAGCCAGCCAGTGACAATATCATCTCGCTCCGCTATCGTGCTCCACTCAAATCATTTGATTATATGGTGCGCGGAAAACCGGTTGTAGCCGCCGACGTATCATGTCACCGGGAGCTGTACCAGGACGGCGTTAACGCCGTCTTGTACCGGAATCAGGACGCGGAACATCTGGTAGAATGTGTCACCTCCCTGGTCGCGCAGCCGCGCAAGGCTGAAGCGTTGGCGCGCGCCGCCTGGGAACAAGCGGCGGAATACGCGTACGATGCGCGGGCACAGCGTATTTTGAGCCTGGTGGACGAAAGAAAGAGAATAAAGTAGAAACGCCAGCGTGGTTACAGGTTTTGGGCGCGGTGGAACAGATATCGCCTGGAACGTTCTTCAACCTTCTCCACAAAAATGACCAGCCTGGGCGATCTCAAAAAAACGGCGCGTGTGCTCTGCCCTGGCAATGCCGACGGAGGTTCCTACACCAACAATGAAGATATCAGCGCATACTCACATTACGAATCCCTATTCGACGGGATATATGGCCTATCTGCCGGCGGTTCAGAGTTTCCTCGACGCGGTTGATGAAGTCATTGTGATTGATGGCGGAAGCACAGATGAGAGCCTGGATAAACTGCGACAACTGCGCCACCAGGAGAAGCTAAAAATCCACTCGTCCGAGTTGACTTCG
>CAYMTN010000197.1:0-10122 GCA_964393335.1 uncultured Anaerolineaceae bacterium | reverse complement strand
GACCCGTTCCCTGATGTTTTCATCCCGAACTTCTGTTCAGTGTCCGGTAGCTAGAGCGCCGATATGTGATTGGCTCAGGTTACGGAGCAGTACCGGCTATCCCACCGCCGCGTCACCGCAGAGATGCACGCGCAGCCCCATCTCCGCAAACATGGCTGCTTTGGCGGCCAGGGCTTTGTCTGCGCCGTCGGCGGAAGGCGCGTAGGCCACGTTGAGGTGATTGGCTTTGTGACGCGCCATCATCTGATCCCGCGTGACACCGTGCAGCACGGCGTGCATGATCGGCCACTGGGGCGTGGTGGCCGCCCAGCGGCGTTCTGTCTCTTCGCGCGGCAGGTGCACGGCAGTCGCGCGGCCCAGGTCCACATGCAGTTGGCCGTCTGTCACAAACACGCGGCTCCAGACAATCTCGCCCGGCTTGCTGATACCCTTGATCGTGCCACCACCCAGCCGGAAATACATCGGGGGCTGGCGTTCGCTCACGGTCCCGGCGTACCCGTCGATCAAGTGTGACGGAGGCACCGCGCCGGAGATTTCAAAGACCCATACATAATCATCGACGATGCCGCCCAAGCCGTCCGGGCCAGCATAATGCTCGCCCCAGCGTAAATCGTGCAACGTAGTCGCCGGGTCAATGCCCATTGCATTCCACACGCGGTTAGTGACCAATGCATCCAGCCCTGCGCATTCGTCCACCTCATTGAAGTGCGGCAGCGTTTGCCCCGGATACAGTTCCACGCCCGTCTCAGCGTGGTACACCGGCGGGCGCTCGACGTTATTCAGCAATCCTTCGACCAGGTCCGACGCGGGAGCCATGTCCTTGAGGCCCTGCTGGTACTGGATGCCAATGACTGCGCAGCCAAACTCATAGGCGATGCGCACCGCTGCAACATACATTTTGCACTGGTCCAAAACCTGCCCGTCGGTGAGGTCGACAGCCTCATCAGGTCCGGTCTTGAAGGTCATCCCTTTCGCATCCAGCCAATCGCGGACCTGCTGAGCTTCGGCATCGCTCACCTGGCGCATAGCCGCCACCAGCGCCGACTGGCTCAACCGCTCCTTGTAAACTCCTACCGGGTTCAGCATTTCGTCGTCGATGATCGCGTTGTACATGCCCATGCAGCCCTCATCAAACACACCCAGGATCGCTTTTTCACGGTTCAACTGGGCGGCCAACGCTTCGCCCAGGTCACGTTCGGCAGGGGGTAGTTGGTGAATATCCAGGCTGCGCACATGTGTAAGGTCGTGATCGATTTTCCCCTCACGAATCCACTGGCGGATGCCGTTGAGGAAAAACTCGTCGTCAAAATCCTTGCTCCAGATGGTGCTGTACGTGATGCCCATCTTGGTCAGCGAACCATTGAGGTTCAGCATACCTACCAGGCCGGGCCATTCTCCTGACCAGTTCGCGACGGTCAGAATCGGGCCGCGATGATCGCGCAGGCCGTGCAAAACGTGATGGCTGTACTGCCACACGGATTCGGCGACGATCAATTTGGCATCACGCGGGATGGACCTAAACACGTCCATACCGTGTTTCTGGCTCTCGATAAAACCGTGCTGCCGATCCGGGTTATAGGCGTGTCCCCGCTCGACTGTGATGCCTTCTTTGGCAAATGCAGCGATAACTGCTTTTTCCATCGCTGCCTGGGCGGGCCAGCACTTCTGGTTCGCGCTCAACCGCAGATCCCCGTTAGCGATGAGAATCGCCCGGTCGGCTCCAATAGAAGGTGGCTCCGTTACAACGGGTAAGTGGTATTGAGACATGACGTATATTCCTCCCATCTCAGTGATCGAATTGAAGTATCTATGCTTTGATCGGATGTCAAGTAGGCTTCGCCTACCTCCGGCACCTGACCCGCCTGTCAGGAAACGACACCGATCGTCAGCATGATGTTGGCATAAACGCGCGCCTCGCCGGTCGCAATCACCAGGCCAACGTCGGTTTTTCGAGCAAGATCATAAAACGCAAACCGTTCGACACGTATCAGCTCTACGGCGGGCAGCAGCACCGTAAACTCGTGGAAAATAGCAGGTGTACTGCCATCGTGCGGCTGCATCACATGTGCGGCTTCAATGGGCATCGCCGTGACCAGCGTTTCCAGCACGTCGGTGACGGTGACAAGACCGGGCCTCAGGTTGAGAAAAACATGGGTTGCCGCCGGGTTAGAGTGCGTCGTAAAGGGAAAGTTGCCATCGACGATCAGCACCTGGCTGCCGTGCCCCATCCGGCCCAACGCGCCTAGAATCGTGGGATGTATCAATTTTGTACGCAGCATAATGTTGTGTCCTCGTTTCTATCTGGCTACATGTATCATGATCAACAGCGCGTCACGGTGATTCCTGCGCGCACGCGCTCAAAATCCTCCAGCGAGAAGGCGCCAGCCCCAACGGTGAACGTGTTCGCGGTGCCCGCTGCCACGCCATACCTGTTTCGACCATAATTCTCTCCTGAAAAATCCGTAAATTTCTTTGCGATAAGTAACCCGATCAGCCTGTGTGGCAGGGCGGCGGACCGCTCGACTTACGAACAATTAACTGGGCAGGCAGAATGATTTCCTGTGGCTCGTCCGGGCCATTACCCGCCAACCGGTCCAGCAGCAACAGGGTGGCTTGCCGTCCTATCTCATAAGCTGGTTGTTGGACCACCGTCAGGAACGGCTCGATGAAAAACGAGTCGGACAAATCGTCAAATGTCACCAACGACACGTCGTCTACGAGCTTCAGACCGGCTTCCCGTATGGCCCGAAGCGCACCATTGGCAATGAAGTTGTTGGCAGCGAATAGGGCTGTGGGCCGGGGCGTCGCGGCCAGCGCTCGTTTGGCGGATTCATACCCGCCCTCTGCCGTGAACGGGCCGTAATATATCGGCGCGACATGGGGGTCCATGCCAACGTGAGCCAGAGCGCGGCAATAACCTGCAACACGATCTGACGCCGACGTAACATCTGCCGGGCCGCTCAGCACAGCGATGCGCTGGTGACCAAGCTCAAGCAGGTGCATGATGATTTCGAAAGCACCTTGCTCGTGGTCGCTGTAAACAACATCTACCTCAATATTGGGGATACGGCGGTCAAGCAGCACAAATGGAAGGCGATGGGCGCGCAAGCTTTTAATGGATTCGATTGATCCCCCGGCGGGAACCAACAGCAGACCGTCCACCTGCTTTTGCATGAGCACATTCACATAGCGCGCTTCTTCGTCCGGGGATTCATCCGTGTTGCAGAAAATAACGCTGAAGTCCTGCTCGCTGGCGGTATCTTCTACTCCGCGCGCGACAGTAGTGAAAAAGGGGTTGGTGATATCGGTGACGATCAGGGCAATGGTACGCGTCTGTTTGAAGCGCAGGCTGCGTGCCAGCGCATTCGGAATATAACCTAGTTCCTGGATGGCCTCTTCGACGCGCGAGCGCGTCTCCTGGCTGATGTAGCCCGAATCATTGATGACCCGCGAGACGGTCATCTTCGATACTCCGGCGCGTTTTGCCACATCAGCGATCGTTATCATTAACGGCTCTCATTCTGGCAGGTGACAAAAAGGGCACACTCATTACGGGCTTGCGGCATAGGTTCGTCGGAACGTCTGAAAAATATGTTACCGGTAACATAAGACGAAAATAGCATAAAAAAATTCCGCTGTCAAGCGGATCGATCCGGCGAAGCCGGGCGCGGCGATTTATGGGACGCACCCCTGTGAAAAACTCCTCGCTTGGGGCCGGCTGCCAATCACCGGCGCGCATGTCGATACCGGCCAGCGTGATTTCAGTCAAAGCAACTGATCGTATTAGTTGCGTTTTCGCTTAATCTGCCCCATACTACGGCGCATTGTAATGAACTTCAAATCAATGGAGGTTAGAGTAGCCATGCACCGCTTCAAGTTAGTCAACTTTACGTTTATCCTCCTGCTGGTGTGCGTATTAGCCATGCCGCTGTCGGTCAAGGCACAAGATAGTAGTGATGCACGGATCGGGTTTTGGGATGAGTGCGCCACCCCCATCAATCTCACCGGCGACGTAAAGGTCGGCGTAATTTTCGGCCAATCAGGCAGCATCGCTCAATATGGTGTGCCACAAACCAACGGCGTTGAGTTGGCGTTGGGCGAGATTCAAGATTCGGGTTATCTCGGCGACGCGAACCTGGTATTTGTGATCGAAGATGGGTTCGATTCGGATAGCGCGGTAGCCGCCATGACCAAACTCGTCGATCAAGATGGCGTGGTGGCCGTGATTGGCCCGACTCTGTCGACACAGGCGAACGCGGCTGATCCGATTGCCGCGTCGGCTGGCGTGCCGGTGATGGGGGTGAGCAACACCGCCTCCGGCATTACGACGATGACGGGGGATGATGCCGTCGACAAATTCATCTTCCGTGACAGCCTGCCCGAATCCAGCGTGATTCCTGGCACAGTGGCACTGGCAACAGAGGTGTTGAACCTGCATACTGCCGCCATTCTGTACGGCGACGATGACGATTTCACCTTCAGCGGGTACGAAGTTTTCCTGGAAGCGCTCCTTGACCAGGGTATTGAGGTTCTGAGTGAAGAAACCTTCAGCCGGGGCGACGTGGACTTTTTGCCGCAGTTGACGAACATCGTCAACCAGAACCCGGACGCGCTGGTCGTCTCTGCCTTGTTGGCGGAAGCCGTCCAGATCGTAGTGCAAGCGCGCCAGCTAGGCTATGAAGGCCCGATCATTGGTGGCAACGGGTTCAATTCACCGTCTCTGATTACGGATGCAGGCGAAGCCGCTCACGGCGTGATCGTTGGCGCAGCGTGGAACATCATCAACGATACGCCGTTGAACGTAGCGTTCACCGACGCCTATACAGCCGCTTACGATGCGGCTCCCGGCCAGTTTGCGGCGCAGTCGTATACCGGCGCGTGGTTGATGGCGACCGCGATTCGCTGCGCAGATTCGGCAGACCCGGCAGCGATCCGCGATTCGCTGGCGACCATTCAAGGCTTCAATAGCCCCTTGGGCGAGTTCTCATTTGACGAGAACCGCAATCCGGTGCATCCCCCGGTTGTGCAGATCGTAGATGGAGACTCGTTCGCTGTGTTTAGCGCAGACTACGCTGACTTCTACAAATAAGCCATTACGCGCGGTTTGTCACATTTGTATATAGGCTTCAGGGGCGTATGAGTGGTCATACGCCCCTGAAGCAGCTATGATTACACGATTGTCTCACCAGCCATCATTTCAAATTCTGTACAGGTCATTATGGACGTCATCATCGAGTTCTTGGGGCTGCAAGGCGTCAATATTCCTCAACAGATTGCTAATGCGCTGTGGACGGGCAGCCTCTACAGCCTGTTTGCGCTGGGCTACGCGTTGATCTTCAGCGTGTTGGGGGTTCTGAATCTTTCACACAGTGCGGTATTCATGTGGGGGTCGATGATCGGCATGACGGCTGTTTGCGGCGGTAGTATCGCGGCAGACGGTCGCTGCGAGACGCTGCAAGCCTCCATCTGGCTGACGATCCCTGTTGCGATGGTGGCCGGTGGATCCCTCTCGGTACTGGTGGATCGCCTGGCATTTTATCCTTTGCGCCAACGCGCCGCGCCGCGCTTCGCCCAGTTGATCAGCAGCATCGGTGTCGCGATTATCCTGGTCAATTTAGCGCAGATTCAGTATGGAGCCGCGCCGAAAGTGTATCCGCGTGACGCGTTGCCCAACGATCCGATCAAAAACCTGCCGTACGGTATTGTCCTCACGCGGATCCAGGTGCTCATTTTTGTGATCGCGCTGGTGATCATGGTGCTCCTGGGGGTGGTCGTTGCCCGGACCTCACTGGGCAAGCGGCTGCGTACAGTCGCTTTTAGCGAGCGCATCAGCGGCCTGATGGGGATCAACGTCGATCGCATTTACATCATCGCCTTTTTCATCTCCGGCGCGTTGGCGGGGGCAGGTGGAGCGCTCTACAGTTGGGCATTCAATGCGCAGCCTTTTATGGGCGATACGCTGGCACTGAAGGGACTAACCGTGATCGTGCTGGGCGGGCTGGGCAGCATTCGTGGCGCGGTGATCGGCGGTTTTCTGGTCGGCATTATCGAAGTGTATGCGGTGGCGATCGGTTACAGCGATCTGCGCGAAGTATTTGTTTTTACGCTGTTTTTTATCGTGGTGCTGGCGCGCCCACAAGGTCTGCTGGGCCAGCCGATTGCCGATCGCGCATGAAAACTCACAATGAATCCTGGTGCTGATACCACACCTATCAGGCAGTTTGTCTCACTGCTGAAATTCTATCTGCCGCCGCTGCTCGTATGTGCGGCGCTGGTCCTCAGCTTCTCCGTCCTGCTGAATCCGGTGCTGGATGCGATCAATTTCCTGCTCGATCCGTTGCTTGGCCCATTAGCGGAAATCGGGCTTAGCAAACCGGTGCTGCAAACCATGTTGGTGGGGGCGATCCTTGCCCTGAGCATTTACATCACGCTCTATGGTGGCATGTTCTCGCTGGCCAACGCGGGTTTTATGGGTATCGGGGCCTATACCGGCGCGATCCTGACGAAAAACCTTGACGGATCGTTCGGCGCGTCGATTCTCGTGGGCATGATGGTTTCGGGGATCGTCGCATTGATGATCAGCCTGCCGGTGCTCAGGCTGCGCAACATTTATCTGGCGATTGCGACAATCGGCTTTGGCGAGATCGTGGTCGTGTTCTTCAATCGCATCGATGCCGTCTTGCTCGATCTGTATCGTAACAATCAGCGCTTGAGTCCCGCCATCGACAAACTCTACAAGTTTTTGAACGTGGACATTCACGTGACCTCGTCTGGCACGCCGACCAAAGCGCTGATTACCGGCGGGGCAAGCGGGCTTAAGAATATCCCCCAACATGCCGAAACAGCACACCTGGTCCTGTTCCTGATAGTGACCGCCTACGTGATGTACCGCCTGAGACGGTCGCGATTTGGACGCGCGCTCGATGCGATCCGCCAGGATGAGAAAGTCGCGTCCAGCCTGGGGATTCATGTCGTCTATTACAAAAACGCAGCGTTTTTCATCGGGGCATTGGTCGCCGGCGCGGCGGGCGTGTTTGACGCGCACCTGGATACGCTCATCGAACCGAAAGATTATGGATTTAATACGGCGGTCGATATCCTGGCCTACGCCGTGTTGGGTGGGACCAAAAACTGGGTTGGCCCCGTGCTGGGTGGGTTAACGTTGCAGGGATTACCCGAACTGTTCCGTGAACTGCGCGAATATAGTGGTGTAATTACCGGCCTGACGCTGCTGCTGACGATTGTGTACCTGCCGGGGGGCCTATCCAGCCTGTTCAACCGCACATTCTGGTCGGCAGGCGGGCGATTTGTCATGGCCCGGCGTATCGCCGTTGGCGGGCTGGTGGTGATTCTGATCGCGAATGTATTTCCGTACCAAAGCACGAATACGATTCAGGGGCGCATCCTGGGCAACGCCTTTTTGCGGAATCAGGCACGCGCTGCGCCGATCGCATTGCTTGTCCTGGCCTTGATGCTGTTCGGAGTATACGTGTTGGTTATGTGGCGCACGCAGCGCTGGATTCGCCAGGATCGGCTGGTGGTTCCAGCGACGGTGTGGCGGCCTGCCCTGCTGGGTGCGGGTGTGCTGCTGGCGCTATACGTATTTTACGAAAACGTATGGTATCTGGCCGTTGGAAATTTGCTGCCGGTCATCGCGTTGTTTTGGGTCGTGCGAACCTCGCCTGAAGTGACGGGGGGGCATTTTTCGGTCCCGCTGGCGCTAATCGCGGGGAGCACGATGGTGCTGTGGGTCGTGTTGGGTGCCGTGGGAGCCATCAAAGATGTGATGTTTGGTTACTATCTACAGGTCGCCGGCATGGCGATCTTGAGTGCAGCGTGTCTCATCCGTTACGAGCCGGACCAGAGGGACGAACCGGTGGAGCCAGAGCGTCATGTTGGAACTAGTTGATATCACCCGGCGTTTTCACGGTTTGGTTGCGCTGAATTATGTGTCCATGCACATTCCTGCGGGCGAGATCACCGGGCTGATCGGGCCGAATGGCGCGGGGAAAACCACGCTGCTCAACTGCGTGAGCGGCCTTGATCATATCACCAGTGGCGAAATCCTGTTAAACGGGCGGCACATCGAACGCCAGGGAGCCCACCAGATCGCCGCGCAGGGCTTGACGCGCACCTACCAGAACATCCGGCTGTTCAAAGAGATGACCGTGCTGCAAAACGTGATTGTGGCGCAGCATCTACAGGGCCGCGCATCGATACTGCATTCTATTTTCCAGATACCCGCCTATTACCAGGAAGAACGGTGTATTCGCGCGCGGGCGGTGGAGCTTCTCGCCCGGTTTGGCCTCGCAAAAGTGCAAAATGTGCCCGCTAACACCCTCTCGTATGGCGACCAACGGCGTCTGGAAATGGCCCGCGCCATGATCACGAATCCGCGTCTGGTGCTGCTCGACGAACCCACCGCCGGGATGAACCCGATCGAGACAGAGGAACTGGGGCGCAAAATTCTGGAGATGCAGGCGCAAGGCATCACGGTATTGGTGGTTGAGCATGACATGGCGCTGATTTCCCAGGTTTGCACGACGGTGTACGTGTTGAATTTCGGCACGATTCTCGCGCATGGTACCCCCCAGGCGATCAAAGCGAATCCGCAAGTGATTGAAGCGTACCTGGGAAAGGATGAGTGACGTATGGCTGTCTCAGCGCCGCTGCTGCGTGTGGAGCACCTGGAGGTCCGTTACGAGTCCATTATTGCGCTGCGCAGCATCAGCTTTGCGGTGCAGCCGGGGCAGGTCGTGGCGCTCATTGGGGCCAATGGGGCGGGCAAAAGCACGACTTTGAACACGCTCAGCGGGTTGGTGCGAGCCTTTGCGGGTAGGATCACGTTCGACAACACAGACATTACGTACTGGAACGCGGCACGGATCGCGCGGTTTGGTCTTGTCCAGGTGCCTGAAGGACGGCAGGTCATCGCCCCGATGACAGTCCAGGAAAACCTGGAAATGGGGCAATTAGTCGCGGGCCGTCCATTCTGGCGTTACGCCACGCAGCCCGCGCAGTGGTTTGCAGCACGCCAGCAAAGCCACCGCGATCGTGACGCGATCTTCAAGCGTTTCCCACGCCTGGAAGAACGCCGGCACCAGAAAGCCGGATCGCTGAGTGGTGGCGAACAGCAGATGCTGGCAGTCGGACGCGCGTTGCTGGCAAGACCACGCCTGCTCATGCTCGACGAGCCAAGTATGGGGCTGGCTCCGCTGCTGGTAAATGAAATTTTCGAGATAATCAGGGATATTAAAGCGTCAGGTGAGACGATTTTGATCGTGGAGCAGAACGCACGTAAGGTGCTCGAAGTGGCGGATTATGCCTACGTGCTCGATCGGGGCCAGATTGTAAAAGAAGGGTCCGCTGATGCACTGCGGGTGGACGATGAAGTAATCGAAGCCTATCTTGGATAATACGCCCATCCTCATCGTCGAACTAGACGATTCCACGCTGCACGGTGCGGGGTGACGACCTGTCAATCAGTGCGGAGAAATCACCACAATACGCACACTCATAACCATTGAATTCCCAACCAGAGACAGTATGTGCCGAGTCGCAGTTCTGGCAGACGACAATTTCGTCGCCCTCCTGGAACGCGTGATGGGTCAGTGGGCACCGCGTACCCAGCGCAGGCGAAGCTGGCCCCACAATATGGATGTTCAGTCGCGGCGCTCCCGTTTTCTCCAGCAACTCGCGATAATGCTGGAAGCCCTCCTCAGTTTGGAGCGCCGCCAGACGTGCTTTATCCAGGGCTTTGCGTCGATCATCCTCCCGGCTGGGGGAAATGACATATAGTCCCAGGTAGAACCAGGCGGTGATATTTCGATCATTGATCCTGATCGCTTCTTCAAACAGCTCACGTGCTTCATCCATACGGTGAGCTTCAACTGCTGCGATACCATGCCGCGTATATGGATCAATCCGAATGCCCGTCATTCGCTTCCGCCTTCTCCACCTGCCGTAATACTGCCGGGTCAAAACCGTTGTAAACGTGCTGAATCGTTTGAAGATCCTCACTATAAAACGCCAGGCCGGATGCCAGCTCGTTGGCCGGATTCCGTACAAACAGCCCAAAATGGCGCTGTATCGGATCGATCACCACTGCCAGGTGCCACAGTT
>CAYMTN010000196.1:0-10129 GCA_964393335.1 uncultured Anaerolineaceae bacterium | reverse complement strand
CTCAGCAATCATCTCAAGCGAATCGCTACCGATATATCCAGGGAGAATACTCCGACACCATCGACTACTGACGCGCGCACGACACCCGGCGACGAATGCCCGATCTGTCATGGCATGGGGCTGGTTACGAAAGACGTGCCGGTCGGCCATCCGGACTTTGGCAAGGCGTTTCCGTGTGTCTGCCAGCGCGAAGTGATCGCCGCGCGGCAGAATACCCGGCTGCGTGCGATGAGCAACCTGGACGTCGTAGCCGACAAAACGTTCGATACGTTCATCCTGGACCTGCCAAACCTGGATGACGTCCAGCTTACCACCCTGCGGGCCAGTTTTGAGCAGGCGTACCGCTATGCTCAGAACCCGCAAGGTTGGCTGTTGTTTCAGGGCAGTTTTGGCAGCGGAAAAACACACCTCGCCGCCGCGATTGCCAATTGGCGGCTTGAACAGAACGCCGAGGTGATTTTCGTCACCACGCCCGATTTGCTCGATCACCTGCGTTCAACCTATGGCCCGTCATCCGAAATTGAATACGACGATCTGTTCGAACGCGTGCGCAATACAGAAATGCTGGTCCTGGATGACCTGGGCGCAGAGAGCGCGACTCCCTGGGCGCAAGAAAAACTCTATCAGCTTATCAACCACCGTTATTTGCGCCGGGCCAGCACGGTCATCACCACTAATGCTCAGTTGGACCGGCTGGACCAGCGCGTCCGCAGCCGGTTGGTTGATCGCAACCTGACCACGCCCGTCTTGCTCGATCTGCCTGACTTCCGGATGATCACTGCTTTTGCCAACCAGAGCGCGCTCTCCGACCTGGGACTATACGGTGATCTGATATTTGAGACGTTCGATCTCCGGCAAAATGCCCTGCCTGAAAACGAACATCGCAACTTGAGGAAAGCGTATGAGCTGGCATGGGAGTATTCGCGGAATCCCCAGGGATGGTTGGTGTTGCTCGGCGATCATGGCTGTGGCAAAACGCATCTGGCCGCCGCGATTGCCAACTACCGCAGCAGTCTGGGTGAAACCGTGATGCTGGTCACGGCACCCGACCTGCTCGATTATCTGCGCGAGGCGTTCAATCCTACATCCGGCGTGACTTTCTCCAAACGGTTTTACGAAATCCGCTCTGCGCCGCTGCTGGTGATTGACCAGTTGGACCTGACAAACGCGTCCTCCTGGGCGCTGGAAAAAATCCGCCAGGTCGTGGATTACCGCTATCTGGCGCGGCGGCCAACCGTATTCACGACGACACAACCACTGGAAGAACTCGACCCGCTGCTGCGCAGCCGCATCCTGGACCAACGCCACTGTCGCGTATTCAGCATCCTGGCCCCGGATTATCGCGGCGGCACACTCACGGCACGACCGCGGCGCTAACTTCAGTCCGCGCCTGGCGTCTTGGGTAACGTCCCGGTCGGCGCTGGCGTGGCTGCTTCGCTCGGCGGCGCTTCGGTCGCAGGCGTGATGCTTTCTTCACGCGTCAGGCGGACAAACCACCCTTCAACCGGGCAGCGATCCCCTTGTGGTACTTCGTAGAGCGATAGCGTCCAATCGTACACGCCGGTATCCGGCAGCAGCGCCATGTCAACCGTCATATTTAACGCCTGCTGTGAATCCCACTGGACCAGGATACCTACATCCGTCTCCTGATTAAGCAGAATCACGCGCACGATCATACCGGGCGGCGCACCCCGCCAGCTAAATGCGATCCGGTTGTCGTATCCCACACTGGCCCCATCTAATGGTGCCGACAACAGCTCAAAATCCTGGCACAGCCGCGCCGGATCGCGCGTGGGAGTCGCGGTGGGCGTCGGGGTGATTGTGGGCGTCAGGGTCGGCGGCAGCGGCGTGAAGGTCGAGGTTGGAGTCCAGGTAGGCGGCAGCGTGCGCGTCACACTGAGCGATGCCGGACTGTGAGCGGCAGGGGTATCAACCGGCGGCGCAGGCGACCCGCCACATGCAGCGAGAAACGACCCGGCGCACAATACACCGATCAATAACCACGCCCGGCCTATCAGAGCAGCCGGGCGCAGATCATTGGTTTTGGTCATGTCAAAAGACGCGCGAGTCAGGCATTTTCGCCCAGGCGGCGTTCTTTGCCTGCGATTAAACGCGTGATGTTGGTCCGGTGACGGGCGAAAATCATCCAGATCACCAACAGGTAGAGCGTGTATACCGGATCGAGCGAGCCGACGCCGACCAGGACCAAAAAGCCGATACCCGCGACGGCGAGCGCCGTTAATACGCCCAGCGACACGTACCGCGTGAGCAGTACAATGATCGCGCCAACGGCCAGCGCCAGCGCCAGGAGCAGCGTCGGCGCGAGCAGAATGAGCGTCCCGCTGAAGGTAGCAGCCCCTTTGCCGCCACGCAGGCTGCCCGTGATCAGGGTCGCTAAAACCGACCAGTTGTGCCCCGTAACGACTGAAATTGCGCCTAACATGCTGGCCGCCGCCTGGTGGTCTGGCACCAACCAGCGCGCCAACAGCACCGCCAGCACGCCCTTAAAGCCATCTACAACCCATACCAGCGCCCCATAACGCGTCCCGCAAGCACGCATAACATTATTCGCGCCCATGTTGCCGCTGCCAACTGTAAAGATGTCAACACCTTTGGCGCGTGCCACCAGGTAGGCAGTCGGGAACGAACCGATGATATAGCCCAAGACAATGACGAGAACGACTACTTCAGGCTGCATAGACACTATTCTCCTGATTATGCCAGCGCGTTAGGTGTGTAATCATGCTTATTAAAACACAATCGGGCCAAATTGGATACGCTCAATTTTGCGTTGACGCATTCTTCATGTTCCTACATCCCAGCCGTAAAATTTGCCTAGTGCACGCAGGGGGGGTAAAACAATACGTATATTATGATCACTGCACGTATCCCAGGATACGCGGCCTTATCGTTTTATAGGGCATCTCGCTGTTTACCGGATATGCATCTCATGAGGTAGCTAAAGTGAGCGAAGCCCCTCCCAATCAGGTCCCCAAAATCGTCATTGTGGACGATGATCACGAACTACTCAAGTTGATGGCCATGCTGCTGCGACGTATCGGCGCAGAGTCACGGACGTTTTTCGATGGCCGGACAGCTATGCAGCACCTCGCCAGGGAAATGCCTGATCTGATCATTCTGGACCTGATGCTGCCCGATATCAGCGGTCTGGACATGCTGCGCCAGATACGTGCGCAAGCGCACTTTGATCATGTGCCCGTCCTGATTCTATCTGCCAAAGCCGATCCGGATACCATTCGTGAGGGGCTGGAAAACGGCGCTGACGGTTATGTTACCAAGCCCTATATAGCCAACAGCTTGATCGACCGCGTCCGGCTCCTGTTGCGAACGGGCCGGCAGTTCCCCCCCATCCCGCCGGGCAATCACGAGATGCCGCCGAAATCGTCCTGAAAAAACCGTTCAGTGCCTCGACTGCCCGCCCACTCCTGGCGGGTTTGTTTTTGGTCACCCGGTAAGGTTGTGCAGACAGGCGAATGCTGTTAAGCTGAACGCCAGCTAAGACCATCGATGTTGATTTGTTCTACCGTTTGAGGGAGGTCGGGTTGTATGCGTAAGCGCCCACACCGGATCATCTGGTTTTTGATGCTGTGCCTGGTCCCATTTCTAGCCGCGTGTGACGAAGTCAGCACCGGACCGGCATCGCCGTCCACGCCTCAAAGTGAGACCGTTCTTAACCTGCCAACACGGACGTTGGCCCCGATTGTGTCGCTCACGCCGCGTTTCACCGCGACCCCGATTCCGAGCATCACCTTCACGCCGTCCAACACGCCGCTGCCTACGGCGACCGTCCTGCCGCCGACACGCACCCCGACGCCGACGCCAACCGCAACCGCGACGGTCGAGGGACTCATTCGCTCAACCGAAAACGTCAACTTGCGTGAAGGTCCCGGCACGGATTATGCGATCGTGCTCAGCGTGCCGCCGGGAACCGAACTGGGGGTGCTTGGCAGGCAGACGGACGCACGCGGCCACGATTGGTACAAGGTCGCCTACGTCGATGACGACGGTGACGTACAGCACCTATGGGTCTTTGCCACCCTGGTCGATACGGACTTCAACGACGTGGTGGGATTATCCGCCGCGACACTGCCCGCGCCCGCTTCCGGGCCGGGGCTGACCCCGACGCCGCGCACCGAACATGTCGATATTCTGGCCTACTGCCAGCAAAAAGGCACCCGACCGCCGCGTCCTACGACCAGCGACAACGTTTATGTGGAGTGGAGTTGGTATGTCGCCCGGCCCGAATACATGGACGAGCATTTGGCTAATGCGCACTACAACGTGAAACTGGACGGCAAGCCGCTCGAAAACTGGACCCGGTATGGAACTGATATGAAGCTGGAAGAGGGCGTCTGGATCATTTACTGGTATTACCCGGTCGGCACGCTGAGTGCAGGCGAACACACTATCGATTTTGAGCTGACCTGGGATCATGCCATCACAGACGGGTACAAGCAGTTCGGCCCCGGTACAGCCAATGAAACCGACACCGGAAACTGTACGTTTACGGTTGTCGAACCCTGACGGGCCAGCCAAGCGCATGACGGCGTCCTTGATCGTGGCTCTGGCATGGTGCAGTCTGGCGCTGATTGTGACTCTCAGCGTGCTGCTTCTGCTGGTTTTCTGGCAAAGCTGGCGTACCGATACAGGCCGGTCATTACTTCCGTTTGTAGGCAGTCTGGCCGCGCTGCAAAGCACGGCGCTGCTTACCCGACTTGGCGCGGCCCTTGATCTGGCGGACTACCTGCTAAAAGGTCTTGCTAACCTGACCCTGATGGCTTTCTGGCTGGTCACGCTGGCCGCGCTGGCCGTACTGTTGCAGGCAGCGGGACGCTACAAAGACGCCTGGTTCGTGGTCCACCGGGCTGGAATCGTCGGGCTGGTGGCGATTCAGCCCGCGCTGTGGGCGCACAACCTGGTTCAGCGCTCCGGTGACCTGGATGAACACCTGCTGCACGGTCCGTTTACTGACCTGGGCATGGTGTTACTCAGTATTTGTGCCGTTTTTTTGGCGCTGGTTCTGGCCGCCGGGTGGCGCTACTGGCGGCGCATCGATGCGCCGCTGTTGGCCGGATCGATCCTGGGAATCGTTACGATTCAGGCCGTCAGCCTGACAACCGGCCTGTATAGCAGCTTGATGCTGACCAGCGCTACCGGGGCTGTGGCCAGCGTTTTCATCGGGTATTACCTGGTCACACAACCCACACTGGTTCCCCGGCAGTTTGCCGGACCAAACATCCTGCCCATTGTATCCGGATCGCTCACCGGCAAACGTCTGCTTGGCACGGCCCTAGCTGATATCGCGGCGGACGCGCGGCGGATGATTCGCACCGATAGCGTCAGCGTATTATTGGCCGTCGAAGCGGACCGGCTGGAGATAACGGCCACCGATGGCGCACTGCCCGCCCTGGTTGGGCGTCAAATCCACATCGGCGAAGGACTGGCCGGGCGTGTCATGCAGACGCTGCACGCGATGCGCATCGACAACTACCGCAGTTGGAATGGGCGCTCCGCTGGATTTGAAGATTTACCACTGTACGCCAGCATCAGCATCCCGCTGATCTATCATGGGGCGCTGGTCGGCGTGATCAACGCGCACGAAACAACGCCGGGTCGTGTATTCACCGAACGGGATCAAACGCTGCTAGAGATGCTGGCACCGCAAGCCGCCATCCTGATCGGCATCTCTCGCCTGGAACGCGAACAGCGCGCCACGCACGCCATTCTTGAGGCGCTTCTATCCGGCATCCCTGCCGCAATCATGGTTTTCGATGCGGCGGGAACGCTGCGTATGATGAATGAAACGGCCCGGCATTACTTGCAGACAGCCTTCGGTGACGATCCAGCTTCACCATCACTCAACGAGTTGGTCGCTCGTGCCCAGGATACACGTTTTGCCGAAGCGCTGGTGCAATCAACCGCCCACCCCAACCGCGCGTTTACGGATGAAACGGTGTATCCACATCTTGGATCGCTGGCAATCCGGATACAGCACATCGCCAGCGATCAGCACGACCTGCTGGTGATATTGCAGCAAACAGGCGAATAACTGAGCGTGAAAAAAGCATGACTTTTCCACGCAACTGAGTTAACGTATCATTATCCCCAGGGATGCGTGCGCCAGCGCTGAACAGGTGACGAACAGCACCAACGTGAGGTTGTAGATGAGCATACCAGAATGGGATAGCCTGACCGAGCAGTTACGAGAGGACCCTGATCCTAAGGTGCGCCGTAGAGCATGCCAGAAGCTGGCCGCCACGCGCGACCCGGCGGTGATCCCTTTTCTGAGAAACGCTTATATTCAAGACGACGATGAAAAGGTCCGCGACGCGGCACGCCGGGCCTTGACCCAGTTCAAGGCGATCCACGAGGGTAAAGCGCTGCGGCGGTTTCCGGTCAGTGATCGTGTGTTGAGGATCATGCTCGGCGGGCTGGCAGCCTTGTTTGTGGTTTCTTTGGTGTTGAATGGGCTTATTCTGGTACTGGGCAATGATGAAGACAGCACTCCAAAAGCTGTCGAACAAACGATACCGACCAGCCGTGACGAACTGGTGACACGCATACAAGATACGCTGCGTGCAGCCAAAACGCTGGACGCCAGCCTGCGAGGCGAAATCACGACCTATAATGACACCGGGCGCGTCGCCTGCCCGCTGACCTACGCAATCCCCGCGCCGCTCCAACTCGTTGAGATTGATAATTACACCTATCCCGACCTCGAGATCGTCGCAGCGCGGCTGGACCTCACCCTGACACCGCTGCAAACGGCGCTGGTGCTGCTGCAAAGCGCATGTGGTGATCCCGCCACACAAACCGAAAAAGTGCTTCTGTCCGCCGCAAAACTGGATCAGGTCGAGGGCCAGTTAAAGGACGTCGGCCAACTGCTGCAACGGGCCATCACCAACCCGGCGCCGACAGTTGGCCCAACCGTGACGCCCCTGCCCACGCGGACCTTCACGCCAACCCCGACGGAAACGCCCGTACCAGCGTCGGCTACGGTGCCGCCGACCGTGACCGTACCGGCGACGGATACTCCGATGCCTACTTTTACACCAACCGTCACGCCGTCACCAACGCTCACCATGACGCCGACGCCGACGCTGCCCTTCCCTGGCCTGGATTACCCTGACATCCTGTCCAACCTGTCACGGCGCTACATCGTGTTGGGCGATTTGCAGAACCCCTATGGAACGGGCATGATCGACCAGTGGCAAAAAGCCCAGGAAAGCGGCCAATCGTCCGCCAGCTACTGCCATCCCGTTGAATGGCCCGCGTCATTCGCACTCACCAGCCAGCAGATCGCCCTGCTGCAAGCGCCCGACGTAGCCGATCCGCAGCTTGAAGACGCCGTCCGGTTGCAGCAAGAGGGAATAGATCTGGCATTTCAGGCACGGGCCATCTATGAGCGCGACTGCTATGCGTTGAACCTGGCAAGCTCGGCTCAACAAGGCATCGCGCTGGCCCAGGAGGCGCTGGATAAGCTCACACAGTCACAATATCTGACCGACGCTATTCGGGCACGTCCCTAGAGAGTCTTATGCCTGCAAAACGATTGATCGTCGCCCTTGTGTTTGGCGTTTTGATGGGTATCGTCCCCATCATGTGCCCCGCCGCCGCTCAAGATGGTCCATCCGGCCCGCCAGCGGGCGGAACGACTATTCATGTCGTCCAGCGGGACGAAAACCTGTTCCGCATTGCGATGCAATACGGCACGACCGTTGACGCCATCGCAGAAGCAAATGGAATCACCGATCCGCGCTATATTTCCGTCGGCCAGCGGTTGTTGATTCCAAACGCCAAACTGAATGCGCCGGGCGCGGTAACCACGCACATCGTCAAGCCGGGCGACAGTCTGGACACCCTGGCGCGTTTTTATCACGCCTCGCCGGATGTTATCAGCGCCGCCAACCACATCACGAACCCGGCCCTGTTGTATGTCGGGCAGGAACTCACTATCAGCCAGGGCGAATCCGATACGGGCGCGTCCGCGCTGGCCCTCCACCCGGTCCGTGCCGGCGAAAACCTGGCACGTATCGCGCTGAGTTACCATGTCACGCTGCGCGCACTGCTCGATGCCAACGGGATGAGCGAGCCGCAGCCGGTTTTCCCCGGCGAACGGCTGTGGATTCCAGGCAAAGATGCGACTACGAGCGCCCTGACCGATCTGCCCCTGCCCTTCACGTCGTACGACATTTCACCGATTCCCGCCGTACAGGGTCAAACGATCGGCATTCATATCACCACCACCGGACCGGCAGCTCTGACGGGCACCTTCATGGGCTACCCGATCCAGGTCGTGACGCAGGACGGCAACCACCACTTTTCCGTGTTTGGTATTCATGCCTTTGCCCAGGCAGGCATTCACCCAATGCTCCTGACCGCGACCGAGCCGGACGGCGCGCAGGCAACGCTGACGTTACGCATCCGGGTGGACGATGGCGGTTATGGGTCGGAAACGATCTCGCTTACCACCGAACAAGAAGACCTGTTGAATCCACAGGTGACCGAACCCGAATGGGAACGCATCGCCACCATCATGAGCAGTTTCACCGCCCAACGCTATTTTGACGGGCTGATGGGGCTACCCTCGTCAGGAGCCATCACGTCACAATTTGGCACGCGGCGCATTTACAACGGGGGTGAGTTGGACACATTTCACAGCGGAACCGATTTTGGCGGTGCGCCCGGTTCGCAGATCGTCGCCCCGGCGGCAGGAGTCGTGGTGCTGGCCGAGAATTTGCCGGTACGTGGCAACGCGACCATCATCGATCACGGTTGGGGCGTGACGACCGGTTACTGGCACCAGTCGGAGATTTACGTGTCGGTGGGAGACGTGGTCACGCCTGGGCAGGTGATTGGTGCGGTCGGCTCGACCGGGCGATCCACCGGCCCGCATTTGCATTGGGAGATGTGGGTAGGCGGCGTGCAGGTCGACCCGATGCAGTGGGTCCGGCAGAGTTTTCCGTAGGTAGGGTCTGAAAGCAGCCTGTCATGTCCAAACACCACACTGAGCGCCCTCCTATCGTGCCAACGCGCGTCTATTCGCGCGCCGAAGTGGCTGAAATCCTCAACGTGAGCATGAGCACTGTCAAACGACTGTTGGCGTCCGGGCAGTTGCAGGCCAGCCAACCGGAGGGGCTGCGGCGCGTGTTTATCACCGGGCAGGCGATCCTAGATATGTTAGCCACCAGCCCGAACCCGCCGACAGACAACGAGCGCGACTCCGGTTAAGAACCGCGCTCGAACGCCGCAGCGGATCGCTCAGCGTGATCGGTCAATATCCCAAACTCGTGCGGATCAATGAGGCGACAGCCACGATAATCGTCGCCACCACGATGATCACCGTCACGGCGTCGTCGCCAAAACTGATGATGCCTGCCAACAACAGCACAAGCCCGGCCACAACCGCGCCGACCAACAAGCAGCTACAGCCCACCAGCCATTTTGAGACCAGGCCCAGGATACCGGGCAATTCGTCGCGCTGGCGGCGCTGATTCACTCCCAGTAATCTCTCTAGAACGTCCACGCGCTCACCTCTTCATCTGATAACGCAGGTCCACGTAACCTAGAACTCGTCCGGCGCGACCACCTCGTAATCGTGCGTCAACTCGACAACCTTACGCAACGTCGCAGAAACCGAGCAGTATTTCTCATGCGAGAGCTGGATCGCTTTGGCGACGTCCCGTTCGGAGATGCCTTCGCCCGCAACCACGTAATGCAGATGCATGCGCGTGAACGGCCAGGGCGCGGTACTCTGCTGCTCGGCTTCAACCTCGACGCGCAGGTGGACGGGCTGCATCCGCTTCTTCTGCAAAATATTCACCACGTCATAGGCAGTACAGCTTCCCAGCGACACCAGCAGCAGTTCCGACGGTTTCATGCCCACACCGTTTTGTTCATCCGGCGCGGATATCACGATAGAATGGTTAGTGCTGTCAGTGCCGACAAATTGAAGCTTCTGAAACCAGGTAATTGTTGTCTTCGCCATGATCGACCTTTGCATACAGGAAAACACGAACAGTTACACAGCCAATTATAACTTAAGCCCCCACTCCACACACCTCTAACGAATTTCTGTTAGAAACGCAGCCTGTTTCACGGTATGATG
>CAYMTN010000195.1:0-10236 GCA_964393335.1 uncultured Anaerolineaceae bacterium | reverse complement strand
GACGAGCCGCTGGGCGTGCCGGTCGTGGGCGCGATCACGCGGCGCGAGGCGTGGTTGACATGCAGCGCGGAGTCGATTTACCTGCACGTGATCTGGGAAGTGGACAGCCGCCCGCAGCGTGATCCGAGCATTTTCGTGCATTTGACGGGCGACGAGCCTGCCCCCAACCCGGTCAACGCCGACAGCCGCCACCCGGTTTACGGCCTGTATCCCTTCGCGCGCTGGTCGCCGGGCGAGATCGCGCGCGACGACTTCACGCTGCCACGCCTGCCGGATAAAACACAGGTCCGTTTTGGGCTGTATGAGCAGGACGCAACCGGCCAGTTTGTGAACTACGGCGAAACGGTCCTACCGGTCGCGGGGTGCAGTCCTCATTCCTAAATAGCGTTGTCCGATACTAAGAACGGTCTGACAGATGGTTCCAAAAGGGGCGGAAGGGTTCACTCAAAGAGTACACGCTACTGAGTACCTGTACCGGACAGGTCTCTAGTGACTAGATATAGTAAGCCAGGATATAAAGAAGAAGATATTAATGAAGACTAAGCCAAAACCATTTCGCGTCTTGCCTCTCATTATCTTCGTGTTTCTTGTGATGACGGCACTTATGATCGCAACGATCCCAGTTGATGGGCTGCACGCGCAAACGTTGTCATCTGTCCGAGCGATTGCATGGAGTCCTGATGGCGGACGAATCGCTACGGGACATCAGGATGGGACCGTACGGGTTTGGAATGCCACTACCGGTCAAATTATCCATGTCTTACAAGGCCATGAGTGTGAAATTACATCACTCGCCTGGAAACCGGATGGGAGCCAGCTGATCAGTGGAGATTTCGACATAAATCATGATTGTATTATAACAGCGCGAGTTTGGGATACAGATAGTGGTCAGCTTCTAGCTACGCTGCCTGGTATTTCTGGCACGAGTATCCTGGGCGTAAGCTGGAGTCTAGATGGCACACAAATCATCACCTTCGGGTTCGACGTTAATCCCAATCTAAAATTCTGGGATGCTCTGACATTTCAACTCGTTTCCGAAGAAGATAAAGACGGCGATGTTTTTCAAATTGCCTGGCGGCCAGATCATACATTGGTAGCCTTGGCAAACACAGTGGGAAAAATAATCCTTGCTGATCCTGTAACTTTTGATCCCGTATTGCGTTTAGAAGAATCAATAGCTTCTGATGGAGCTATTGGCGGAGTCTACGCAGTCACATGGAGTCCAGATGGAAATCTCGTGGCAGGCGGAAACACAGCAGGAATCGTACGTGTTTGGGACGTAGAAAATGGCCAGAATCTAATGAACCTGGAAGGGTCTGATAGTCAGGAACAAAGTTGGACCACAACCGCTATTCGTGCCGTGCAATTTGACCCGAATGGTTCTCAGATTACTAGTATTGCGGCTGATGGCACGCTTCGCACCTGGGATTTAGAAACTGGAAACGTTGTCAGTACCGAGCAGCTTCCTGGCGGCACAGTCTCTGCGGCGGCCTGGAGTCCTGATGGAAGCAAGTTTGCCTATAGCGGATTGGATAACGTGCCAGGGGTTGTTGATATAATGGGCAAACCCTAAAGTCCCTCACCCACAGAGCAGGCGGGGGGGATGTAAGTCGCCGATTAGGCCCCTCTCCGCATGTGGAGAGGGGTTTGGGGTGAGGTAAATCGGTCAGGCCGGCAGTTTCTCCCGTGCCAGCGACAGCGCTTCGTCGTGCGACGTGCAGAGATGGCCTTTGACACCGCCATACTGCTCTTGTTCTATTGCTTGCGAGGCTAACGCCGCGGTTGGCCCGGACCCCACGAAAATTGTGATCGGGGGACCGTTCACTCCGGCTGCCCTGCCGGCCCGGATACCCTGGGCTGCTTCTGCCAGCGCGAACACCATCCGGCTGAATGAGTCCGGGCTGTTGGCGGGGTCGCTCACGTCGACAATGAGTGCCACACCGCCCTGAATAGCCAGGCGCAACCGGATGAATTCAGCGAACATGGCCGGCATATCTTGTTCAGGATTAAACGGTTCGGTGGCAACGGCAGTAATGATAGATTCCCCTGGGAGTTGTTCGATCTGTATTGGCATCTTTCACTCTTTCACTGGTGCTGTTCGGATCAAACCCCGCACCGCAGCTTCACCTGCGCCCAATAATCAAAGGATGTGTTTCAAGCCCGCGCTAGCCAGCCGTGATCACAAGGTCCCAGGACAGGCGGTTGGTTTCGATCAGAATCGCGGGCTGCGACCTGAACGTTACGCGCCGGACGTGATCGCCCCGGTCAGCGAAAAAGTCCAGGGTTTTCGCTTTCAGGATGATCGCCACCAGGGGAAAGGTTTTTTCGGCCAGGGCCGGGAAATCGTCAAGGGCGCGTGTGGACCACACCGTCAGGCCGCCGCTCGCTGGCAGTGTGCCATCTACAAACGGCTCGTGGAGCAGATAACGCAGCCCTTTGAGGTTTTCGACCCCCAAATCAAAGACCAGGCCCGCCACCCCTTCTACGCCGTTCGGCTGGACGCTTCCCTGGATGGGGGCGGGACGCGGCTCATCGTACCCGGTCAGCCAGATGAACGTATTCTGCACGACCGGTATCGCAAAATTCAGGTAATTCCAGCCCGGCTGCGGCGGATTCACGCTGCCGTCGTAGTTCACGTGCAGGACGTACGGGTGAAGCTGGCGAAACTCGATCTCATAATCGGCCAGCGTAGCCGGCGAGTCGCGGGGTAGCTCCAGGGAAATGCCGGGGCAATAAGGAGCCATGCCAGCCGGGACAAAATCCTGGTACGCGCGGTCATCCTCGACCTCGATCAGCTCCAGGCTGGGGCCGTGCGGAAAATCGACGAAGCGGCAAAGCTGCGTACCCAAAAACGTCGTAAGCTGGGGGCGTATGCTGAAGCCCAACGCCTCCAGCCGTGAAACCTGCGCGCGATCAAACCCGTGCCCGTACATGTTGTCGATCGTGAGCATAACGCGCTCCTGGGACGTTTATTCTTGCGCGAGCGGTGGATCATTCAGCACGGGCAGACCGTATTCCTCGCGGATGATGGCTTCGATCGCTGCCGCGATGACCGGATTCTCGCGCAGAAACTGCTTGGCGTTTTCGCGTCCTTGCCCGATCAGATCATCCTGGTAGCGGTAGAATGCGCCGCGTTTTTCGATCACGTCCAGGTCGGTGCCGATGTCGAGCACGTCACCCACCTTGCTGACACCTTCGTTATACATGATGTCGAATTCCGCCTCGCGGAAGGGCGGCGCCACCTTGTTTTTGGTCACGCGCACGCGGGTGCGGTTGCCGACGACGTCGCCCCCGGCTTTGATCGCCTGGATGCGCCGGATGTCCAGGCGCACGCTGGCATAAAACCTGAGCGCCCGCCCGCCGGATGTCGTCTCAGGATTGCCGAACATCACGCCGATCTTTTCACGAAGCTGGTTGGTGAAGATCATGCACGTATTCGACTGTTTGATCGCGCCGGAGAGTTTGCGCAGCGCCTGCGACATCAAACGCGCTTGCAGCCCGACGTGCGCATCGCCCATTTCACCTTCCAACTCGGCACGCGGCACCAGCGCGGCGACGCTGTCCAGCACGATCACGTCCAGCGCCCCGCTGCGGACCAGCGCCTCCGCGATCTCCAGCGCCTGCTCGGCCATATCCGGCTGCGACACGTAAAGGTTATTCACGTCAACGCCGATGCGGGCGGCATAGATCGGGTCGAGCGCGTGTTCCATGTCGATGAACGCGCAGATGCCGCCGCGTTTTTGCGCCTCGGCAATGGTATGCAGGCACATCGTCGTCTTGCCGGAGCTTTCCGGCCCGTAAATTTCGGTCACGCGTCCGCGCGGGATGCCGCCGACCCCCAACGCAATATCCACCGCCAGCGACCCGGTCGAGATCGCATCGACGTGCAGATGGACCGCATCGCCCAGGCGCATAACCGCGCCATCGCCAAACCGTTTGGTGAGATCGGTCAGCGCCGATTCCAGCGCCTTTGCACGGTCCTTATCACTCATCAGTCTGTACCCTCAACCCTCTGCCACACCGGTCATTGAGCGCTGAGTCTACAACGGCAGGAGCGAGTCCGCCACCTGCGCCACCTTAAAGTTGCGCGCCCCGCGCCCGGCAGGTGCTCCCGATTTGCCAGCAGCCTGCCCTGTCTGCATAATAGGGGGCATGATGAACCACTTAGCGCCGCTGGGCGAGTGGTGCCACCTGCCCGTTTTCGATGCAACCATGTAAGGTGACGGTACTATCGTGCGTCCAATCCAATCTAGACGGTCTATCCTCCTGCTGATCGCGCTGGCGCTGCTGGCTGTGCTGGCCGCCGCTTGCAGCAGCGATTCGGCGAATAGCTCGACAAGTTCAAATGCCGCGCTGGCCGCGTCAAACAATGCCGTTAATCCGGCAGGGGCCAACGTCCAGCAGCCCACCGAAGAACCGCTGGCAGCCCGTGTCAACGGGCAGCCGATCACGCTGGCCGAATTTCAACGCGAGCGCGCACGCCGCGCGATGGGCCTGGACATCCAACCGGCCACCGTCGCCGCGTTTGACGCCAACGTGTTACAGACCATGATCGACCAGCTTTTGATCGACCAGGCTGCCGCACAACTCGGCATTGTGGTCAGTGACGCCGAGGTCGATGCCGAGCTGGCGGTTCAAGCCGACATCGCCGCCGGGAATAACCAACGGCTTGACGAGATCGTCGCCGCGCAGCTATACACGATGGACGAATACCGGCACGTGATCCACGACATGCTGCTCTCGCAGAAGGTCAGCGAAAGTGTCGCCAATGTGTCGCCCTACGCGATGCAGGTCCATTCGCGCCACATCCTGGTGGCCGACGAAGCCACCGCGCGCGCGCTGCTGGACCAGATCAAGCAGGGCGCGGATTTTGCGCAACTGGCGATGCAGTATTCGCTAGACAGCTCGACGGCCCGCACCGGCGGGGACCTGGACTGGGTCAGCGAAGGCGACCTGCTCCAGCCGGAAGTCGAACACGCGATCTTTTCGCTGCAACCGGGCGAGATCGCCCCGGACCCGGTAAAGAGCAGCCTGGGGTATCATATTGTGCAGACGCTGGAGATCGTCCAGGATCGCCCGCTCTCACAGGCTGCGCTGGCCGAAAAACGGCAGCACGCCTTTTTGGACTGGCTGCAAGCCCAGCGGGATATGGCTGTGATCGAACGGTTTGTCACCAGCCCGCAGTAATGATGCGATCAATGTAGGGGAGACAGGCAAATTATGGGCCAGGGTGCTAATCTGTTTTTTGACGTTGTGTCGATCGTTTTTCTGGTCTTGACGCTGCTGGTAGGCATCGTCGTGCTGGGCGTTGCGTCGGGTTCGATGGACCCGCCGATCCTGGCTCCGGCGGCGACCGGGGTGCCACCTACGCAGGCCGTTTTGCCGACGCTGACACCATCACCCGGCCCCGGCCCAGCGCTTACACCCACCGTCAGCACGGACGAGGTACCAACACAGGACGTCCAACAGTAGACGACGCCGAGGCGTCAGGGGGAGGGGACGGTTATGAAGCGGGGTGCCAGCCTGTTTTTTAACTGTGTGACGTTCGTCTTTTTTCTGGGGACCGTTGGGGCTGCCGTCGTCGCATTGGGGATCGCCGGAGGGGCTATGGACCCGCCGTTTTTCGCGCCGGATAATACGGAGATTCCACCCACCGTCGCCATGCTGATTTCCCCAACGCCCGGCCCTTCGTGGACGCCATCCAACACGCCTGTGCCGACCAGCACATCTACGCCGACCGCGACGTGGACACCAACCCTTACGTCCACGCCGACCGCGACCTGGACCGGCACCGCGACCCTGACGCCGAGTATCACCACCACCGCGTCGATCACGCCGACGTTTACACTCTCGCCAACCAACACCCTGCCGCCTCCCACTTTTACGCCGACCAAAACGCTGACCCCCACGCCATCCGATACGCCCACGCCGACCGCCACGCCGACCGGGCCAACGGCGACGCCGACCAGCCAGTACGTGTTTATCATGCAGCCGTCGTCGCTGATTTTGCGTGATAATTTCGCCAACGCGGCGGGCTGCGCCTGGCAGGGGATCGGCGGGCAGGTCACGACCGACCGGGGCGAGCCGGTCGCGGGCGTGCAGGTGCGCGTGACCGACGATACCGGGCATGCGTTGACGACGTTAAGCGGCACCAATACGCTGTACGGCCCGGCAGGGTGGGAGATCGTGTTAGGCAGCCAGCCCAGCGTCGTACACTACCAGGTATCGCTGTGGGCCGATGGCATCCAGGTATCGCCGGCAGTGGATGTCTTGTTTCCTGGAACGTGCCAGCAGAACCTGGCAACGGTGAATTTCATCCGGACTCGCGTATCATAAGGGCAGCCCGGTCCGGCAGACGATCAGCTCAACCAATCCGTAGCGGGGGCGTTGTGTCACGCCCCATGTCAGTTTTAGCTCCCCAGGCCGCATCATGACAGGCAATGCTCAGAACCAGTCATCCAGCATTTATGATGTAATCACCGTGATATTCGTCGTGCTGACGGTGGGTATGATCGGCGTGATGGTGTTGGTCGTCAACGATCCCAACACGGCGCTGAACCCGTTCCCGCCGCCGACCGCTGCCCCCACCATCCAACTGCCGACGCTGACCGCGTCGCCGACCATTACGCCGACCAGCACGGCCACTCCGACCGCGACCGCCACCCCGACCGCCACCGCCACGGCCACAGGCACCGCGACCGCCACCGCGACCGCCACCGACACGCCCACGACCACGCCGACTCAGGTCCTTTCCGGCGCGACACCCCAATTCCAACTGCCGACGCCACGGCCATCCGCGCTGCCCACGCTGGACGACGGCAGCGGCGGCGCGATTCCCGGCTCAGGGAGCGGCGCGGCAACCGTCCCCCCCGTGACCGTGTACCAGGCCGCGACACGTTCGCCGTTCCCGTTCACGGCCACTGCCGTGCGTTACCAGCCGAACGGCGGCGATTCCGGCTGCCAGTGGTTGGGCATCGCCGGGACGGTAGCCGGGCTGGTGGGCGAAGCAGTGCCGGGATTGGCGATTGAGATCAACGGCGACAACTTCCGCGCCGTGCAGTTCTCCGGCTCGGCAGCGGATTGGGGCGATTCGGGTTTTGAGTTTCACCTGGGGAACGCGCCGCGCAGCGCCAGTTATACGCTGCGCCTGCTGGGGCCAACCGGTGGCCCGGTGTCGGACACGGTCTACGTCGATACGGGCAATACTTGCCAGACCAACGTAGCGATAGTAGATTTTGTGCAGAACCACGAGTACTGATGATCAGAATAGGAGCGCAGGATGGTTATCGCGGAGCGTGTTACGAGCGGCATTCCCCACCTGGATGAGATGTTGGGCGGCGGGTTTATCCCGCAATCGGCGATCCTGCTGCGCGGCGCGCCGGGCACCGGCAAAACGACATTCGGCCTCCAGTTTTTGCTGGAAGGCGCGCGCCTGGGTCAAACCGGGCTGTACATCTCGTTCGAGGAGTTTCCGCGCTCGCTCTACCGCGACGCCGAAAGCCTGGGCTGGGACCTGCCCGCTCACGAAAAACAGGGATCGCTGCGCCTCATCTTCACGTCGCCGGACGTGCTGCTGAAAAGCCTGACAACGCCCGACAGCAGCATCCTGCGCGCGATCCAGGATCACGACATCCAGCGCGTGGTGATCGACAGCCTGACCCACTTCACGCAGGTGTACGGCAGCGATCACGAGCTGCGACACATTTATCACCAGGTGATCAGCGGATTCCGGCGCGAAGGCGTGACCGCGTTGTATCTTGGCGAAGAAATGCGCGCGGATTACACCACCCGCGAGCGTGGCCGCCTGTCGTTCGTGGTCGATACGCTGATCATGCTGCGCTACCTGGAAATCGACAGCGCCATCCAGCGCGCGCTGCTGGTGCTCAAAATGCGCTCATCGGCCCACGACACGCGCATTCGCAGCTATACCATCGGCCAGAATGGGATCACGGTGGGGGCGGCGCTGCAAGGCAAGAGCGGCCTGCTCAGCGGGCTGACGCAGCGTACCATCATCAGCACCGTGCAGTGAACGCCCCGTTTTTTGCGACGGGACCACGCGCCGCCAACCCACCATCAAACGAACGCCGGAATCAAAACTTGACAACGATAGGGGGATTCGGGTTACAATTGACTTGCCAACAGCCATTATACGGCTGATGCGACGCGCATCATCCCCAATAGCCCCGCCTGATCGGTGGGGCTGTTATTTTTGTGGCAGACGGTCAGGGGGCAACCACTTCGTAGACCTGCGCGCCGTCGTGATCGTAGACCAGCCGCAGATACCGCGCGTCACGCACCGGCACCGGCAGATAGGCCGCCGCTTCCGGCAGGGGCCGCCGCCAGCGCAGCATGTCGTCAAAGCTGGCCGGATTACCGAACACCTGCGGCACCAGCACGTAGCGCACCCCGGCGACGAGCAGCCGCGCCCGGTTCGCCGGATCGGCGGGATTCTCCCAAAAAACGCGCAAAGCGTCCTGTTCTGCGCCGGCAGAATAGGTGTTGCGGAAAAACGGCTGCGGGCGGAAAAACACGGTGTCGCGCTCCGCGATGACCGGAGCCCAGTCGGCCTCGTGCGGGCCCGGATGGTTGAGGATTCGCGCGTCCGGCGGGGTATTGTCGCGCAGCCAGCGCATCGCGTCCACGTCCGCCGACGACGAAAACGCCCCGTAAAACGCCAGCCCGGTATCTTTGCTGGCCGCCAGCAATGGATCGAAAAACACGACTCCCGCCGCGATGCCGGTCAGCGCCAGCGCCGACACGGGCAGCGCCAGGCGTCTCACCCAGCGATCGACGCGGTCAGCGCCCGCCCGATCCGCCAGCCAGACGAGCGCCAGCCCGCCCAGCACGGTATACGGGATGATCGGGCCGTGCCACGCCAGGCTGAACGGGTAATCGTACTTGAGCAGCGGTCCCACCAGATCGGGGATCGTTTTTTCCAGCAGGCCCAGCGTCGAAAACTCGACGATCATCACCAGCCAGACCAGCATCAACACCTGCGCCGGGGTCCGGCGGCGCAGCCCGATCACGGCTCCGATGGCGGCCAACCCCACGATCAGCCCGCCGTGCATCAGCACCAACGTGCGCCAGTGCGACGTCTCGACCACGAACGGTGATTCGATGCCCGATCCCAGCAGGTCGCTGATGCTGACCAGCCAGGGCGCGACGATACCCAGCGCCACCAGCGGGATCACACCCGCGATCACCAGCCAGGCGCGCCACGTCGGGCGCGGATCGCTCCACCAGACGACCACCAACCAGGGCGCGTAACCCATGATCAGCGCGATAGCCGTATCCGGCTGGCTGAGCGGCACCCCGGCCAGGCAGATCGCGGCAAACAGCGCGCTCGACCAGCGCCACGTATGCAGAAAATGCAGCGTAAACGTGATGAATCCCAGCGAAAAGGTCAGCGCCAGCAGCGCCGTATAGTGCGAATCCATGAACGCCGTGATCAGCCCGGTGCCGATCATGGCCGCCAGCATCAGCCCACGCCCGGTGCGCGGCCCGTTCAGCACACAGCCGAGATCGTAGGCGGTCCATACGAACAGCACTGCCGTCACCGCGCCGAGGACCAGTTGCAGCGTGTGGATACCGGGATCAAGGCGCGCACTGAGGTGCGCGATCAGACCGGGCTGGCCGGGCGAATACAGGTATTCGATCTCCGGGTGCCAGGGCGCGAGAGTCGTGTAATCATGCCCGTCACGCAGCGTCAACGCGAGGTAGCCAAAACCCTGCGCATCCGTATCCAGCGGGACGGGCAGCACGGCGACCACTGCGCCAAACAGCGCGATCACGACCACGAGAAACGCCAGATCACGCGGACTCGGCCACGTCCAGCGCGGCAGCCCGACTACGCGGCGGTAGTGGCGCGCGGCCAGCCCGGCGCTCACGGCGATCAGGACAAACGCGCCGGTCCATGCCGCATCCCCCCACGCGGGCGACCAGCCCACCAGCGGCGCGGCGAACCATGTGCCATCGACCACCAGCGCCAAAAACAGCACCGCGCCCAGGCCAATCCGCGCGCCGCGCATGGGGAAGATCGAGGCTGCCAGCGTCCCCACGCCGAGCAGCACAGCCAGCAGCAGCAGGTAAGCGAGAATGGTCATGGTAGTTGGCGGTTGATCATTGGTTGTTGGTCAAGACTGAGCCGTGCGTACGCTGCTAAACGCGTTAGCCTCACCCCCGCCTCGGCGCGTGCGCGCCTCGACTCCCCCACACCACACCGTGGAGAGGGGGAAA
>CAYMTN010000194.1:0-10305 GCA_964393335.1 uncultured Anaerolineaceae bacterium | reverse complement strand
GCGGTTGACGCGGCGCATCACACCGATGCGCCCTGGCACGCGGGCATGGCCTACGTTGGGGTACATCAAGGCGGTGCTGCAAATCGTCGCGGGCGGTTGACGCGGCGCATCACACCGATGCGCCCTGGCACGCGGGCATGGCCTACGCGTTGGGGTACATCAAAGCGGTGCTGCAAATCGTCGCGGGCGGCTAAAAACGTTCATTCATCCGCCGATCCTGCCAGCGCCGCCAGCCCGGCGTCGATGACCGCCACAATCCGGTCCACGTCGTAGAGGCAGCCTTTCCAGGTGCCGCCGCTGGCGAGTTGCAGGGCGGCCCACAGGCGCGTATCGTCCGGCAGCTTCGGGTGCGGCTTGAGGCCGGGATGCACGGCGCGTTGATCCAGCAGATGAGCGGCTTCCAGCGGTGACCGGTCGCGTCCATCCGCTGCAACCAGGTTCACGCTGCCTTCCAGCGTGCGGCGGTCGATGGCGATCTCCAGCGTGTCCCCATCGCGGAGTTTGCCGATCGGGCCACCGGCCAGCGCTTCCGGCCCGATATGCCCGATACACGCCCCGGTCGAGACGCCGGAAAACCGCCCGTCGGTCAGGATCGGGACGTGTTTCCCCCAGGGAAGATGTTTGAGCGCCGCCGTGATCTGGTACGTCTCCTCCATGCCGGTGCCTAACGGCCCGCTGCCGATCAGCACGATCACGTCACCGGGACCGACCGGGGAGTTCGCCTGGCCTTTGACCGCCTGGATCGCGTCATGTTCGGACGTAAAGACGCGCGCGCGTCCCCGCAGGAAATAGCGGTTATCCGCGTCGATCAGGGATGGATCGATGGCGGTCGCCTTGATCACGGAGCCTTGCGGGGCGAGGTTGCCGGTCGGAAACACGAAAGTGCCCGATAACCCGGCCTGCCGGGCCTGCTGCGGAGACATGATCACGTGCTCCGGCTGCACGCCGGTCGATGCCGTCAGGCGGTGTTTTGCCACCGCGCGATTTTCGCTTGTCTCCCACCACGCCAGATTCTCCCCCAACGTCTGGCTGGTCACCGTCATGACGTCCAGGTGCAGCAGTCCCGCGCCGCGCAGGTGCAGCAAAACTTCCGGCACGCCCCCGGCAAAATAGACCTGCACGGTCGGATGGTAACGCGGCCCGTTCGGCAGCACGTCAACCAGGCGCGTGATGCTGCGATTCACGCGAATCCAGTCCGCCACGGTCGGCGGTTCGATCCCGGCGGCGTGCGCGATGGCCGGGAGGTGCAGCAGCAAATTGGTGGAGCCGCCAAACGCCGCGTGAATCACCATCGCGTTTTCGAATGCTTCGCGGGTCAGGATGTTCTGCAGGGTGATGCCGTGCTGGTGCAGGCGCATCAACGCCAGGGCCGACCGCCGGGCGACGTCGTACCACACGGCTTCGCCCGACGGGGCCAATGCGCTGTGCGGCAGCGCGACCCCCAGCGCTTCGGCAATCACCTGGGTTGTCGCCGCCGTGCCCAAAAACTGGCACCCACCGCCCGCCGATCCGCACGCCTTGCACCCCATTTCGGCGGCGTACTCTAGCGAGATCAGGTCATGCGCGAACCGGACGCCGATCGTCTGCACGGTTCCGGCGTCCTCCGCGCCAGGGGACGGCAGCGTCACGCCGCCGGGCACCACGATACCCGGCAGGTCATGCATCCCGGCCAGCGCCATCAAGATGGCGGGCAGTCCCTTGTCACAGGTGCCGATCCCCATCACGCCGCTGCGCGTCGGCAGCGACCGGATCAGGCGGCGCAGCGTGACGGCGGCATCATTACGGTACGGCAGGCTGTCGAACATGCCGGTCGTACCCTGGGTGCGGCCATCACACGGATCGGAGCAGTACACCGCGAAGGGAATGCTCCCGTACTCGCGGAACGTCCGCGCCGCGCGATCGACCTGGAGGTGAACTTCCCAGTGCCCCGTGTGATAGCCCAGCGCGACGGGCGTACCATCTGGATCACGCAGGCCGCCGTGCGTGCTGGCGATCACGAAATGCTCCCGGTTGACTTCTTCCGGATTCCAGCCCATCGCCACCGCCTGCGTCATCCCGAACAGGTCACCGCTGGGCGCACTGCGCAGCATATCGGCATCGAGTGGCAAACGGCCCTCAGGGGCCTGCCCTTGCAGGCGGCTGGTTTCAAGCGGCTGCACGCCGCCGAAAAGCTCGTCGAGTGCTATGGAACGTGTCATAGTGGTGTACTCGTCCATCTTTTGATGTCTGGGACCGGGTGGTAACCAGCCCATCCTATCCCCAAACCCATGCCCTGGCAAGCTGCCCTGGTTCCCTCTTGGAGAACCCAATCAGAGACGGCTCGTTTTTTCGGAGGGGCGGCGCTTGCCCCGCCCTGGACGCAGACGACCTGACGGTTCGGCAGCAGCGCCCCTGATGCCCAATCGCCTCACGAATGGACGAAATTTCGGCGCTTCGACCCGGTTTTTTGCTCCCCGCGTGTTATACTATCTTTTTGAGACATGCACAGCACAGAAAGACACAACAATGAGCAAAACGTTACGAGTGGGCGTCGTGGGCGTACGCTGGGGACGCGCTCACGTCGGGGCATACCGCCAGTTGCCGGGGCAGTTTGACGTCGCTGCCGTGTGCGATATCGATGAAGACAACGCACGCGCCGCCGCCGGGGAGTTTGATGTCGCGCGGATGTTCACCGATTTTTCTAGCCTGTGCGCCCTGGATGACCTGGACGTCATTGACATCTGCACGCCTTCGCACCTGCACACGGCCCAGGCGATAGAAGCGCTCGAAGCGGGCAAACACGTCATCGTCGAAAAACCCATCGCCGGGTCGCTGAAGCAGATCGACGAGCTGATCGCCGTAGCTGCCCGCGCACCGGGCAAGGTGATGCCGGTCTTTCAGTACCGGTTCGGGCATGGCGTGCAAAAGCTCAAGTTTTTGCAGGAACAGGGCATTACCGGGCGGGCCGTGCTCACGACGGTGGAAACCGCGTGGCGGCGGCGTCCAGATTATTATGCGGTCGGCTGGCGCGGGACGTGGCAGGGTGACCTGGGGGGAGCGCTGGCCCGGCTGGCCATCCACGCGCACGACATGGTCTATTTTATTCTCGGCGCGCCCCGCAGTGTGGCGGCGCACGTTGCCACGCTGGTCAACCCCATCGAAACCGAGGATACTGTCGCCGCGTCGCTGGAAATGGCCGACGGCTCGTTGTGTTCGCTGGCCGTGACCACCGGTTCCGCCAGGGAAATTTCACGCCATCGTTTTTGCTTTAGCGATCTGACTGCCGAAAGTAATCTTTCCGCCTATTCCAACAGCGCCGATCCCTGGCAGTTCATCGGGGACAGCCCCGCAATCGACGAGCGCATAGCCGGGGCATTGGCCCGCTTCGAGCCGCTGCCCGAAGGGTTACCGGGACAGTTTCTGCGCTTTCACCGGGCCATCACCCAGGGAACCGGTCTGCCGGTCACGCTGGACGATGCACGGGCCGCGATGGAACTGATCACGGCGATTTATCACGCCGCCGATACGCGCCAGGCGGTGCAGTTGCCGCTCGGCACGGACCATCCGAAATATGCAGACTGGCGTCCTACGCGGTAAGGAACGTATGGTGAACGATCCCCAAAATCTGCCGGATAAGTGCCAGCGTGCCCTGCAATTTGCTGAACGCCAACTGCGGAACCTCATCGAAACCTACCCCGACTACTTCCCGATGTATACGGTCAACGGCAAGTGGAAACATGCGGGCGCAGCGTGGACCAACTGGTGCGAGGGCTTTCTGGGCGGCCAGTTGTGGCTGATCTACGAGCACAACCGGGATGACTGGTGGCGTGCGAAAGCAGAGCATTATTCGCGCCTGATCGAACACCGCAAAACGGATCGAACGGTCCACGATCTCGGTTTTTTGTTCTGGTCAACCTGGAAACGCTGGTACGACCTGACCGGCGATCCGGCGATACGCGGCGTCGTGGTCGAGGCCGGGCAGACGCTCGCATTACGTTTCAAGGAAAAAGGTCAATACCTGCGCTCATTTGTGGCCGACGACAGCCTGTTCATCGACATCATGATGAATGTCGGCATCGTTTTTTACGCGGCCCAGGCAACTGGCGATGTGGACCTGTGGCGCAAGGCCATGCAGCACAGCCTGACGACGCGCCGGTACTTAGTGCGGGGCGATGGCAGCACGGCGCACGAGGGCATTTTTGATACGGCAACCGGCGTTTTTTTGCGCCAGACGACGCATCAAGGGTGGCGCGACGATTCCTCGTGGGCGCGCGGGCTGGCCTGGGCGCTGTACGGCTTCGGGACCGTCTATCGTTTCACGAACGATGCGCGGTTCCTGCAAACAGCAGAAACCTGCGCTAATTTTTACATCGAACACACGCCGGAGCATGGCATCCCGCCCAACGATTGGATGGAACCCGATCCGGCGCAGCCCTACGAAAGCTCAGCCGCCGCCATCGCCGCTAGCGGGATGTTTCAACTGGCCGCGCTGACCGGCGACCCGGCGCGTGCCCGGCTGTACCGCCAGGTCGCGCGGGGTATTGTCGATACGCTGACCGGGCCGGAATTTTTGGCGCTCGATACGCCCGGCTGGGAAGGCATTTTGAAGCACGGCACGTATCACGCCCGCCGCCAGCTTGGCGTGGATGAAAGCGTGATGTGGGGCGATTATTTCTTCCTGGAGGCGGTCAGCCATGTTCTCAAAGAGTTCGCTGATGAACCATGAGCGGGTCGCGCTGGTGACGGGGGCCAGTCGCGGCATCGGTCGCGGGATCGCGCAGGCGCTGGCCGGGCATCACTGGACGGTTATCGTCAATTTTCGCGGCAACAGCGAGGCCGCTGCCGAAACGGTGACCGCCATCGAACAGGCGGGCGGCAAGGCCGAGGCGATGCAGGCCGACATCAGCCGCGCCGCCGACCGGGAGCGGCTGGTGCAAACGATCCTGGCCGATCACCAGCGTCTTGATTTGCTGGTCAACAACGCCGGGATGGCCCCGCGCCAGCGCGCCGACCTGCTCACCCTGGCGGAAGCAAGTTACGACGAAGTGATGGCGGTCAATCTCAAGGGGCCGTTTTTCCTCACGCAGCAGGTCGCCAACGTGATGATCGACCTGCTGCAGCGCGGCACCATCACGGCCCCGAAGATCATCAACATCGGTTCGATCAGCGCCTATACCAGCAGCCCGAACCGGGCGGAATATTGCATCTCGAAGGCCGGGATCGGCATGATGACGCGCCTGTTTGCGGATCGACTGGCGGAGCACGGCATCAACGTCTACGAGGTGCGGCCCGGCATCATCGCCACCGACATGACCGAGGTCGTGACGGAGACGTACGACCGGCTGATCGCCGGCGGGCTGACGCCGATCCGGCGCTGGGGCCAACCAGACGACGTGGCTCAAGCCGTGATCGCGCTCAGCGAGGGTTATTTGCCATTTTCGACCGGCGAAATCATCAACGTCGATGGCGGTTTTCATGTTCGCAGACTGTAAAAGGGGATCGTATGGCACAGTATCGCCGGATCGCACAACTCAAGACAGCGGATCAATTTCGGGATTACCTGGCGTCACTGGAGATCAACCTGCCGTTTGACGACGAAATGCAGGCCGGACCCGGTGCGCCGCTCGCACAGCCGCTTGCCGCCAGGGACTTCACGGTTGGCAACCGCTGGTGCGTCCTGCCGATGGAGGGCTGGGACGGCACTCACGACGGGCGTCCGACCGAACTCACCACCCGGCGCTGGCGGCATTTCGGCATCAGCGGCGCAAAGCTGATCTGGGGCGGCGAAGCGGTCGCCGTCCGCCCGGATGGCCGCGCCAACCCGAACCAGTTGATGATCGACGCACATACGGTCGGCGCGCTGGCCGGGCTGCGCTCGACGCTGGTCGCGGCGCACGAGGAACGGCACGGCAGCAGCCACGATCTGCTGGTGGGCCTGCAACTGACTCATTCCGGGCGTTTTGCGCGTCCCAACGCGAAATCGGGCCTGCAACCCAGGATCATGTACCGCCACCCACTGCTCGACCGGAAATTCGGCATCACGGATGATTCGGTGGTCTTGTCCGATGATGACCTGGACCGGCTGGTGGATGATTTCATCGACGCTGCCAGGCTGGCACGGCAGGCCGGGTTCGCGTTTGTCGACATCAAACATTGTCACGGCTACCTGGCGCACGAAATGTTGAGCGCGGTCAGCCGTCCCGGCAAGTACGGGGGGACGTTCGAGAACCGCACGCGGTTTCTGCGCGAAGTCACCGCCGGGATTCGCGCCGAAGTGCCGGGGTTGGCAATCGGGGTGCGGCTGAGCGCGTTCGACTGGATGCCATTTACGCCGGGGCAGGACCGGCGCGGCGTGCCCGAAACCTATGAAAACGGCGCGTACCGCTATGCCTTTGGCGGTGATCCGAGCGGCACGGGCATTGATTTGACCGAACCACGCCTGTTTCTTGACCTGTTGAAAGACCTTGACATTCAACTGGTCTGCATCACGGCGGGCAGCCCGTACTACGTGCCGCACATCCAACGCCCGGCGCTGTTCCCGCCCTCGGACGGGTACGAACCGCCCGAAGACCCGCTGGCGGGCGTCGCGCGGCAGATTCAGGTCACGGCGCAGCTCAAGCAGCACCGGCCTGAGCTGATCCTGGTCGGTTCCGGTTATTCGTACCTGCAAGAATGGCTGCCGCATGTCGCCCAGCACGTCGTTCGCACCGGCATGGCGGATTCTGTTGGCATCGGGCGGTTAGTGCTCTCTTACCCGGAGCTGCCCGCTGACGTCCTGGCTGGCAAGCCGCTCCAACGCAAACGCCTGTGCCGCACGTTCAGCGATTGCACGACTGCGCCGCGCGGCGGCCTGGTATCGGGCTGCTACCCCCTGGACGAGTTTTATAAAGAGCGCGACGAATCCAAACAACTGGCCGAGTTCAAAAACTCATCCAGGGATCGGTGAATCGATCGACCAGACGTAACGCCAACTGCCGGGCCGCAAACCCGGCAGTTTGTTGAACGATAAGCCGTCGTCTACAGCGAGTCTGTCCTGGCCTGATGACTCAGCCCACATGATTGTCAGGGGTATAGTTATGTTCTATAATGAAATATTGGTGTCTATATAACAGGCATCATGGGCTGGTTCAGCAAAATAATCAACGCAGGAACATAATGGACGTTTCATTTTGAGAAAGGGCTGTGCATGTCCCGGCTACGCTTCCTATTCATCGCGTTTGGTCTGCTGGTAGTTTTCGGTCTTATCCTCATCGGTCCACCGGCGGGGCGACTGGCGCACGCCGAGGGCCTCACGTTCACGGTTAACAGCACGGATGACGTCGATGACGGCACGTGCGACGTCGCCCACTGTTCGTTGCGGGAAGCGATCAATGCCGCGAATGCAGACGCGGGTCTGGATACCATCGAGTTCGACGCGGCGGTGTTCAATCCGGGCACGATCACGCTGGGCAGCGATCTGCCCACCCTCACCACCGACATTGACATCACCGGCCCTGGCGCAAGTCTCGCGATCGTTGATGGCGCGGCGAGTTACCGGCCCTTCACGGTCGCGGCTGGCGCGACGGTGACCATCAGCGGGCTGACGATCACGCATGGCGCAGCCACAGTCGGCGGCGGCATCAACAATGAAGGTGACCTGACGGTCAGCGATAGCGTGCTCTCGGACAACATAGCGGCTGATAGCGGCGGTGAAATCTCCAATGCCGGCGGCGGTGGCATCTTCAATGCCGGTACGCTGACAGTGACTGGCAGCGTGCTTACGGACAACGCATCAACCGGCGGCGGCGGTGGCATTGGCAACTACCTCGGCGGCACGCTGACGGTGACCAACAGCACACTCTCGGCCAATACGGCTGATGGTGCTGGCGGCGGCATCTACGACAGGGAGGGCACGGCGACGGTGACCGACAGTGTGCTTTTGGACAACACGGCAACCATCGGCGGTGGAGCCATCGCCAATGAAGGGACGATGACGGTGAACAACAGCACCTGCTCCGGCAATTCGGCCTCGGAGGGCGGCGCTATCACTAATTACCCCGAAGGGACATTGACGGTAACCAACAGCACGTTTTCTGCCAATACGGCTGATTATGGTGGCGGCGGCATCCACAACATGTACGTGCTGACCGTAACTAACAGCACCTTCTCTGCGAACGCAGCGGACGTCCTCGGCGGTGGCATCTACACCGGCGGGGGTATCGGCGGTGAAATGACTGTCGTCGAAAACTCTATTATTGCGGACAGTGTGATCGGTGGTGACTGTGATGGCGGGCCGGTGACGATCAGCTATAGCCTGGTGGAAGACGGATCGTGCGGCGTGACGAATGGCGTCGATGACAACCTGACAGGCGATCCGCTGCTCGATCCCGCCGGTTTGCAGGATAACGGCGGCCCGACGCTCACCATCGCCCTGCTGCCCGGCAGCCCGGCGATTGACACGGCCAACGAGGCCGTGTGCCCGGCGGACGATCAACGAGGCGTGGCCCGTTCGATTGATGGCGACGGCGACGGCGACGCGGAATGTGACATCGGCGCGGTCGAAGCGCCCGCTTACGCCGCCTCGGCGTTTTGCAGCACGGTGAGCGAAATCCCGCCGCTGGAATGTGAAGCGCTCGAAGCCCTGTACAACAGCACCGACGGCGACCACTGGACCAACAACACCGGCTGGCTGCAAACCACCACGCCGTGTAGCTGGAATAACGTCGGGTGCAGCGACGACCACGTATGGTCCGTAGTTATGGATCAAAACGCGTTGAACGGCACGATGCCGCCCGAACTGGGCGATCTGCGTGAACTACGCACGCTGATTTTGACCAATAACCAGCTCGGCGGGCCGATCCCGCCGGAGTTGGGCCAACTCTCCCACCTGGTCACGCTGCGGTTGTGGCACAACCAGCTTAACGGTACGCTGCCGCCGGAATTAGGCAATATCACCACGCTGCATTATTTCTGGCTGGATGACAACCAGGTGGGCGGGTCGATCCCGCCGGAGTTGTGCGATACCAGCCTGGTTATTTTTGCAATGGACCGGAACCAGTTCACCGGCAATATTCCCTCCTGCATCGGGGACTTGACGGGACTCGTGTATCTCAACCTGGCAACCAACCAACTCAGTGGGCCGCTCCCGCCGGGGTTGGGCCAACTGACCAATCTGACCGAGTTGTGGCTGTTCGAAAACCAGCTTACCGGCAGCATCCCGCCGCAACTGAACGGCATGACCAGCCTGCAGGTGCTGTCGCTGTTTGATAACCAGTTGAACAGCGCCATCCCGCCGGAGATCGGCGAGATGACCAGCTTGCAGATTCTTTCGCTGCGCGACAACACCTTGTACGGTGGCATTCCCAGTTGGATCGATGATCTGACGAATCTGCAATCGCTCGACCTGGGCCGCACGCACATCGGCGGCACGATCCCGCCAGAGATCGGCAACATGTTAAGCTTGCAGAACTTGGAGCTCAACAACGGGCTGTTGGTGGGCGAGATTCCTTCATCGATCACCAACCTGACCGGCCTGACGTTTCTGTCGATTGACTACAACAACCTGACGACGAGCGATCCGGCGGTGATCGCCTTTCTCGACGAGAAAAACCCGGGTTGGCAGGAAAGGCAAGGGCCAGTCGGGACGGTGTCCGGCACGGTTTACGAGTCGGATGGAGTCACGCCGATCCCCAACATGCGCGTGAACGTCGGGTACGATAATTTTGGCTTCGACCTGTGTACGGATGACACTGGCGCGTATACGGCAGTCGACGTGCTGCGGGACCGTCCCTTCCGAGTCAGCGCCGGCGGTGGACAGAACAACTGCCCTGACGGTTCACAGGACTATGCCACCGAATATTGGGAAGAGGCCACCTGGTGGAGCCAGGGGACCGAGCTGACCCTGACCAGCGGCACGCCGGACCTGACCGGCATCGACTTCACGCTCGATCCGGGCAGCAGCGTTTCCGGTCACGTGTACGAGAGTGACGGCGTGACGCCGATTGAGAATGTCTGGGTGTCGGTCGATGTCTTTGACACGTACGAGGGTCACGGTGGTACGAATACGGATGCTGACGGCTACTACATCATCTACGGCCTGCCGGCTGCCGATTACCGCGTGCGTGCCGAGGCGTCCGGGTACGCCAACGAGTTGTATAACAACGTGCCCTATTACGGCGATCACAACAACGCCACGCGTCTGCCGGTCCCAGCAGACAGCGACGTGACCGGCATCGACTTCACGCTTGACCCCGGCGGCACGATCAGCGGCACGGTCTACGCCGCTGACGGCGTCACGACGCTGGAAGGTATCCCGGTGGATACGGAGCCGGGCGGGTTTGGACGCTG
>CAYMTN010000193.1:0-10394 GCA_964393335.1 uncultured Anaerolineaceae bacterium | reverse complement strand
AAGACTCCGATCCGCGCCAGGTCTGCCGCCTCATCAAACGCGGCGACTCGCCGGAATTCGTGCCTGTGATCCGGCTCGTAACGCGCAAACGCGGCCAGCCCGATCCAGACACCGGCCCGGACGTCGTACTGACCAGGCCGGTTGACGTGGACGTGTTAACCGACCGGCTGTGGCTGCTGGTCGGCCTCAAGCGCCAGTTCGACCGGCGGCTGCAAAAACTTGCCACCGAGGCGCGCGCTGTCGAACTGCTGAAGACGGAAATCATCACCAACGTGTCGCACGAACTCGGTACGCCGCTGCTCCAGGTGAAATCGGCGGTATCGCTGCTGGCCGAAGAAGTGGAGCAGAACGGGGTCCACGATGAAACCCGCGTCGCGGACATGGCGACGCAGGCCGTCGCCCGCCTGGAAACCGCCGTCAACAATATCCGCCAGCTTGCCCGTACACACGATATTCACCTGGGGCCGGTCATGCTGGACGAAGCCGCCGACCTGGCGATCCGCCAACTGCGGCGCAGTTGGGCCTCACGCGGGGCGCGTGAGCGTGTCGAAAAACGGCTGGAGGATGACCTGCCGCTGGTGCTGGGCGACAAACGCGCCCTGGGCCACCTGTTGCAGCTTCTGCTGGATAACGCGTTCAAGTTCAGCGCGCCCGACACGCCCATTTACATCCTGGCCGAGTCGTACGGCCCGGACCATGTGCGGATCGGCGTGCAGGATTTCGGGATCGGCATCCCGACCGAAGAGCACGAGCGCATTTTCGACGCATTTTACCAGGTGGACGGATCGACCACACGCCGCTACGGCGGCACCGGCACCGGGCTGGCGCTGGCGATGCTGTTGGCAAACGGCATGAACACCACCATCCAGCTCGACAGCGTGCCCGACGAGGGCAGCACGTTCTGGTTTGTGCTGCGGGTGGCCGACCTCGACCTGGACGCGGCATATTGAGGCGTCAGTGTGGCGTGCTCCTTCCCTGATTTAACCCTTTTCCAAACCCTGATTGCGCTTTATAATGACGTATACGCCAAACCGGGGGAGTGGCGGAATTGGCAGACGCGCATGACTTAGGATCATGTGGAGAAATCCGTATGGGTTCGAGTCCCATCTTCCCCACACTGCGGGGCGCAAGTCACAGCGCCCTGTTTTTATGTGTAAGACCTCTGTAAGAAGCCCCTTGGGGGTATGGTCGCCGATCATCCGAAATGTTATAATCGCCACGTTGCGAGATTGTGAAGGACAGCATGTTGAACGTTCAAACTGAGCACCTGGAAAATCACACCGCCCGCCTGACCGTCGAGATCGAAGCTGAACGGCTGGACCAGGCCATGCGCCAGGCCGCGCGCCGCATCGCCAAAAAGGCACGCATCCCCGGCTTCCGGCCCGGCAAAGCGCCGTACCAGGTCGTCGTGAACCTGTATGGGCGCGATCAAGTCCTGGGCGAAGCGCTGGATACCCTGGGCAATGACGTCTACCGCGAAGCGCTGGACGCCGCCGAGATCGAGCCGTATGCGCCCGGCAGCCTGAGCGACGTCGAAGACGACGGGCAGAAACTGGTTTTTGTGGTGGCGAAACGACCGACCGTCGATCTCGGCGATTACCGCGCCGTCCGCGTTGAGTATCACGAGCCGGAGATCACCGACGAGATGGTCAACGACGCCGTGGAAAATCTGCGCCAGAACCAGGCCGTCGTCGAACCGGTCGAACGGCCCGCCCAGATGGGCGACCAGGTGACATTCGAGCACATCCTGGTCAGCGTGCTGCCTGCCGACGATGAAGAAGACGAAGACGACACGTCGGATGAGGTCCCGGACGTTGAAGACGCTGCCGCCCCGGAAGACGTCGCGTCTGAAGACGTCGCGTCTGAAGATGTCGAGTCTGAAGACGTCGCATCTGAAGGCGGCGAGGACGAAGCGCCGTCGGATGATGAAGACGGCGAAGACGACGAAGACGACGAAGACGACGACGGCGCGCGCCTGCTGATCCACGAACACGAGTTTCAGCGTGTGCTGCGCGACGACAAAAACGACCTGTTCCCCGGTTTTTCGGCGGAACTCGTCGGTTTGAGCGTCGGCGATGCCAAAGAATTTACGCTTGTCGTTCCCGATGACGACGATGATGAAGAGATCGCCGGAAGAACCCTGCACTGCGAAGTATCCGTCCAGCAGGTCAGCTCGCGCACCGTACCGGAATGGTCCGACAATCTCGCCAAGAGTATCAGCCAGGACGAATTCGAAACCATGCTCGACCTGCGCGTCAACGTGCGTAAGCAGTTGCAAGAACAGGCTGAGAACATGGCCAAACAACAGCTTGCGGATGACGCGCTCGACCAGATCGTCGAAGGCGCGGCGATTCATTACCCGGAAGAACTGATCTACGATTACGCGTCGGACCTGATGCAGGAGCTGGATCAAAACCTGCGCCAGCAGGGGCTGACCCTCGACGACTTCATGCGTATCACCGGCCAGAGCGAAGACGACGTGCGCGCCCGTTACCGGGACCGCGCGATTCAGCGTGCCGAACGTGCGCTGGTGTTGGGTGAAGTGGTTCACCAGGAACAACTCGACGTGTCCGAGGACGACATCGAAGCAGAAATCAACCGCATGATGGAATCTCTGGGCGGCCAGGGCGGGCAGTTCCGCCAGTTTTTGTCATCAGACCGCAGCCGCGCCAACATTTCCAACCAGCTTGCCACCTCGCGCGCGCTTGACCGTCTGGTTGCCATCGCCAGGGGCGAGAATCCGCCCATCGGCGTGACGCCGGAACCAGAGCCGGAACCCTCGGCTGAGGAAACGACCGGCGAAGCGGCGGCAGACGTCGTCGCCAGCGCGGAGGTCTCTGAGGAGGTCTCTGAGGAGGTTTCCGACGAAGCCCCCTCACAGGTCGCGCCGGAGATGAGCGCCGGACCGGAAGCCGCGCCAGACGCGGCAGCGGCGGTCGCCGCAGACGTGGCAGCGGTCCCCGCAGACGTGGCAGCAAGCGACGCCGAAGCTGAGACAGCCACCGAAGCGGCAGACGAACCAGTCGAACAACCCGGGCAACCGGATTAACCCACCAGATATCGGAGAAGGAGCGGACCTCACATGGACCTGTATAACGGCCTGATCCCAATGGTGATCGAAACCAGCGGGCGTGGCGAACGTGCATACGACATTTATTCCCTGCTGCTCAAAGAGCGCATTGTGTTCTTGGGCACGAGCATCAACGACCAGATCGCAAACCTGATCATCGCGCAACTGCTGTTCTTGAGCCGTGAAGACCCGGAACGCGAGATTCAGATGTACATCAACTCGCCCGGCGGCATGATCTATGCCGGACTGGCGATCTTCGACACGATGCGCCAGATCAGCGCGCCGGTCATGACGGTCGCCGTCGGCCTCACCGCCAGCTTTGGCACTGTGCTGCTGACCGCCGGGGCCAAAGGCCGCCGTTTTGCCCTGCCCAGCGCGACGATCCACATGCACCAGCCCTGGTCGTCGGGCGGCGGCGGGCAGGCCACCGACATCGAGATTCAGGCCCGCGAGATTCTGCGCCAGCGCGATCTGCTCAACCAGATTCTGGCCGAGCGGACCGGGCAGCCGTTGGAGCGCATCGAAGAAGATACCGACCGTGACTTCTACATGACAGCCCAGGCCGCCAAAGAATACGGCCTGATCGACGACATTCTCCAGCCGCCATCCAAAAGCGACGAGGGTGCCAAGAAAGACGGTAAATAACCAGTCAAAGGGTAAACACAGTGAGTTATCTGATCGGACCTCAACGGTGCTCGTTCTGTCGCCGCTCGATTGAAGAAGTGCAGCAGTTGATTCCCGGCCCGGACGGCGTCTTCATCTGTGATGAATGCGTGCACCTCTGCTACGACATCCTGCATGAAGACGGCGATCCAATGGGCGGCACGTTTGAGATCGAACACGTGCCGTCGCCGCGCGAGATTCTCGCCGGGCTGGACCAGTACGTGATCGGCCAGGAAAAGGCCAAACGTGTCCTGGCGGTCGCCGTGTACAATCACTACCAGCGCGTCAAGGCGCGCGGCGCCATCGAGGATGTCGAGCTGGACAAAAGTAACGTGCTGCTTATCGGCCCGACCGGCAGCGGCAAAACGCTGCTGGCGCAAACGCTGGCCCGCATGTTGGATGTGCCGTTCTGCATCGCGGACGCGACCTCGCTGACCGAAGCGGGGTACGTGGGTGAGGATGTCGAGAATATCCTGCTGCGCCTGATCCAGGCGGCGGACTTCGACATCGCCCGCGCCCAGCAGGGCATCATCTACATCGACGAGATCGACAAAACGACGCGCAAATCCGGCGATAACCCGTCGATCACGCGGGACGTGAGCGGCGAAGGCGTGCAGCAGGCCCTGCTGAAGATCATCGAGGGTACGGTGGCGAATGTGCCGCCCCAGGGCGGGCGCAAACATCCCCACCAGGAGTTCATCCAGATCGATACGCGCAACATCCTGTTCATCTGCGGCGGCACCTTCGACGGGCTGGACCAGATCATCTCCGAACGAATCGGCGTCAAGGGTATGTTGGGCTTCGGCGCTGCCGGGGCCGCTGCCAACGTCAGCGAAACTGACATCCTGCACCGCGTCGCGCCCGAAGACCTGATGCGTTTCGGCCTGATACCCGAAATGATCGGGCGGCTCCCGGTGCTGACGGTCGTCGATCCGCTCGACCGGGACGCGCTGGTGCGTATCCTGACCGAGCCGAAAAACGCGCTGGTCAAGCAGTTTCAGCAAATGTTCCGACTGGATAACGTCGATCTGGTTTTCACGCCAGAGGCGCTCGAAACAGCGGCGGACATGGCGTCATCACGCGATACCGGCGCGCGCGGGCTGCGCAGCATCATCGAGAGCGCGCTGCTCGACGTGATGTTTGAGATGCCCTCCCACAGGGAGCACATCCAGCAGGTCATCGTTGATGCCGACGCGATCGCCGGGCGCGGACGCCCGCAGATCATCAGCAGCGGCAGCACGCAGCTTCAATGGCGCGACGACGGCTCGCTCAACGGCCTGCCGGACAGCGCCGCCGCCTGATAACTCCGACAACTCGCGTCAACGAACAACCACCGGCCCCTGGGCAAGCTGCTCTGGGGCCGTATCTCTTGCCGCTCCCTCACGAATAGTGTGCATCCGGCCAAGCGGTATCCTATCACTGTAACCTGATCGAGCGTCCACGAGTCGAGCCGCTGCTGCCAGACCGCAGGTTCGCCCGCGCCCGGCGCGAAATCCTGGGCGCGGCAGACAATGCCCCTACGTGTCTGGCTGACCGCTGAAAGCTGACCGCTTCGAAGCTGAGACAAGCCTCGCCATTCCTCCCACTGGGGCGGCGCGGTATGGTATACTGTCGCGCAGCACAAACCGGGAGGAATCACCTGTCATGCGCCGCCACCGTCTGGTTTTGATACCGCTGTGCCTGTTGATCGTCCTGGGCTGCACGCTGACGACGCGCAGCAGCTCGCCCGTGCCGTCCAGAGTGACCGCCACGCTGGCCGAGCCGCTGCCTACGCTGTCCGTAACCCTGGCGGTACAGTCGACCGCGTCACCGGAAACGACGCTCGCCCCACCGCCCAGCGCGACTCCGCTGCCGACCGCTGCGCCAACGGATACGCCAGCCGCCACCGCCACCGCGACTCTCGCGTCGCCGCCGACCCAGACCCCGCTGCCGAGCGCCATCCCGCCGACGCGTACCCTGCCCGGCCCGACTGCCGCCCCACCCCTTGACGATGGCAGCGGCGGCGTTGTGCCCGGCACGGGCGGCGCGGCGGCGGCGATCTCGCCGGTGGCTGGCGTGGACCAACTGCCTGACACGCTGTATTACCTCTCCGATTCAGGGGCGTTGGCGCAGGTCTGGCGGCTGCGAGTCGGCCTCAACCACCCTGACCAGCTCACATTCAGCCCGACCGGCGTCGCCGCGTTTGATGTCGCGCCGGACGGCACCATCGCCTATCACACGCCGGACGGGCAGATGATCATTGGCGGATTCGCGTTCCTGCCGCCGCTCGACTCCGGGGGCACGCTGCCACGCGTCACGGCGCTGGCGTGGTCGCCGGGCGGCGAGTGGCTGGCCTATACCCTGTTCACGCCCGGCGCATCGGGCGCGATGGGCGGGCCGCATCCCATCGATGGCGTGTGGATTCGGGACCGGCAGGGCACGACTATCCAGATCGCTCCCACCGTGTACGCGACCGGCGACGCGTGGCAGGTCTACGGCCCGCCGTTAAGCTGGCGTCCCGATGGCCGCGAAATCCTGGCCGCGACGGAGGGAGCCGGGGAGCGACACGTCACGCGTTTCGACATCACGACCAGCCGCAGCCAGGCGATTCTGGCCGGAAGCGAACTGGCAACCGATCCGCTCTTTTCGGCGCAGTGGTCGGCTGCCGGGGACGTGATCATCGCCAGCGGCGCGGGGCAGATCGTGCGCGTCGATCCGGACACGCTCGCCACGCAAACGCTGCTCGGCCCGGAGGCGGGATTCGCGCCGCGCCTGGCGCGGCAGTTGGCGAGTGGATCGGTGAGTTTTCTCAGCGCGGACGCAGACGGCGCACGGCTGGTCCTGCTGCCGGCGGACCAGAGCGCGCCGCAGGCGGTAACCGCCGCATCCGGCGAGAACGTGGTCGATTACCTGTGGGATGCAGCCGGGCGGCAGGCGCTGATCGTCGTCTCAGCGCCGGGGAATCCGACCCTGGGCACCGCCTCCTGGCGCGACTCCGGCGGCACGCTGCACGACCTGACCCCGCTGACGGGTTCCGTCGCCGCGCCGCAGTGGGGGCCGCTTTTCCAGGCGCGTGACACGGCGCGCGTCCACACGACGGCAGGCGATACGCTCAACCTGCGCGCGGTGCCGGACGGGCAGGTCGTGGTGCAGATGGTCAGCGGATCGCTGGTGATGGTCGTCGAAGGCCCGCGCGACGAGGGCGGCTATCGCTGGTGGCGCGTGCAGACGCCGAACGGCGTCAGCGGCTGGGCCGTCGAGTCGGTGATCGATGAGCGCGGGCTGCCGCTGCGCACGCTGCTGCCCACCGACTGACCCGGCGCGCAACACCCGCGCGTGGCCCGTAGAATCACCGAGGCGGCCCCCCCATGTAGGTTTTTGGGCCGCCTCGAAAAATCTATTAACAAATCGAAACTAAGTAGAAAGAACTCTTTTGGCCGTGCGTTGAGGTGATCAAAACCCCAGTTTATTGATCTAATTACTTAGAATACTAAGTGGCCTGTTGTAAATATACAAAAACCATTATAGCGGATAAATTTATTTTTCTGTATAGTACTATATAACTAAATTCCGATTTTGTCAATGATATTTTGTATCGTTAATCGCGCAGCGCACACAGACTCTACCGTATCTCCTCAAACAAAACAACTTCTGCCTCGTCTTGCAGCGCCCGCGCCAGCGCGTGGACGTCGTGCCGCGTCCCGCCGTTGGTGCCCCAATGACTCGGAATCACCCAGGACGGTTGCAGCACCCGCACCAGGTCCACCAGTTGCTCCTGGTTCATTGCGCCCTGCCCGGCAGCGACCGGCAGAATCGCCACGTCCGCGCGGATGTTTTCAAGCTCCGGCACCAGATCGGTGATGCCCGCATAATAAATGTCATAATAATCCAGCGAAATGACGAAGCCGAGTTCGCCTTTGGAGATTGGGTGGTGGTTCGTAAAAGTATAGGCGGGTACAGCCGTGATACGGGCCGGGCCGACATTCAAGCTCTGCCAGGGACGCAGCACCATCGCATCGTCCAGGCACGCCGCCGCCATCGGGCTGGCGACCACGACAGTATCCGGTCCGCGTAGTTTGGCTATGTCAGCAGGGGAACAATGATCGTATTCGTCGTTGGTAACCAGAATCGCGTCCGCATGGAAGACATTCCGTGCGATTCGCCAGGGATTGATGTAGATCAGGGGGGGACCTTGAATCCGAAAGCCAGCATGCCCCAGCCATTGGATACGGTCGATCATCGATGCTCCCGCAAGGTAGCCAACGAAGAAAGTGTAAAAATTCTGTAAAAATGCGCGATCCGTTTATAGAATACCAGACGCCCAGCCACCTTGCAACCTACGTTGGACCTACGAACATTAGAAATCCATGAGAAATATAGACGCTTGTGATATTCTTCACGTCACTGCTGAGAAGTATGCCTCTTGTGGGGACCGGTTTATAATAGGCGATAGGCCGGGGTCGTGCGCCAGAAATCCACGCGACCACGCCGCCAACATGATTCAACTGTCATTATGAAAGGATGATCGGTGTCGCTTATGCCCGCTTATGATCTCGACCGCCTGCGTGACTCCTTCCCTATCACGCAGCACCTCACCTACCTGAATCACGCCAGCATCTCGCCCATTCCGCTGGCGGCGCAGCGCGCCACAAACGCCGTCGCCGAGCGGCTGGTCAACGACCCGCTGACATTGTTCGCCCCCCCGCCCGGCGATGCGCTGGGCGATGCGTTCGTCACGTTTTCCACCGAAATCGCCGGCCTGATCCACGCCGAGCACATGCACGAGGTCGTCGGCCTGTCCAGCACGTCGGCGGCCATGAACAGCGTCGCCCAGGCGATAGACTGGCAGCCGGGTGATAACATCGTGTTTTCACAGGTCGAGTTTCCCTCGAACGCGTATCCCTGGATGGTGCTGGAACGGCGCGGGGTCGAATGCCGTTTGGCTCCCCCGGATCGCGGCGGTGCGTCGGTGGAGGCGTTCGCCCCGCTGGTCGATGAGCGCACGCGCCTGATCGCAGTGAGCGCCGTGCAATTCCTGACCGGTCACCGCGCCGATTTGCACGCGCTGGGCGCGTTCTGCCGCGCGCGCGGCATCCTGTTCGCCGTCGATGCGATCCAGGCCGCCGGGCACATGCCATTCGACGTGCAGGCCATGCAGATCGACATCCTGGCGGCGGGCGGGCAAAAATCGCTGATGGGGCCGCCCGGCCAGGGATTCCTGTACGTGCGTGATGCGGTCTGCACGACCATGCAGCCGGGCATCGTCGGCCCCAATGCGACCGATGGCTGGGAGCACTGGCTGAAATATGACCTGACGCCGCGCGAAGGCGCTTTCCGCTTCATGATGGGCACGCCCAACATCGCGGGCATGTTTGGGCTGGTCGCCAGCGTGCGGTTCTTGCGCGACCTGGGACTGGCTCACATCGACGCGTGGACGCGCCACCTGTCGCAGGTCGCCATCGACGACCTGGCCGGGCGCGGTTACACGGTCATCACGCCAGCCGATCCGGCGCTCCTGGGGCCGATTGTGACGTTCCGCGTGGGCGATCCAGACGATCTCCAGCGGGCCGACGCGCAGGCCACCGCCATGCTGAAACACCTGGCCGCGAACGACATCCGCGTCACCAAACACTGGGATGCGCGCGGCGTGCCGCATTTGCGCATCTCGACACACTGCTATAATACGGAAGACGAAGTGCGCCGTGTGGGCGCTGTGTTAGGGGGGCTTAAGCTATGAAACGCGCATCGACACCACCACCCGCTCAACGTACAACCGGCCCCATCCGGCAGGACTGGGCACCGCCGCCGGTCCGAACCGTGCAGGAAACGGGCCTGAACATCGGCGTATTATCCGATCTGGCGATCAAAATCCTCTATTTCGGCGGCTATCTTTCCGGCGTGCAGATCGCCGACCAGATGCACCTGCCCTTTACCGGCGTGGTTGAGCCGGTGATGGAAGGGCTGAAACGCGAAAAACTCCTGGAAGTACGCGGCGGCAGCGGGCTGGGCGCTGGCGCTTTTGAGTACGTCATCACCTACAAAGGCACCGAAAAAGCGCACGAATCCCTGGCCCGCACGCAGTACGCCGGTCCGTGCCCGGTGACGCTCGACCAGTACGTCGCTGCCATGAACGCGCAGGCCCGCGCGCGGCTGTCCGTCCACCGTGATTCGCTGATCAAGGCGCTGCGCGGGCTGGTGATCAACGACGACATGTTGGGCCGTGTTGGCCCGGCGGTGAACTCCGGCAAAGCGATCTTTATGTACGGCCCGCCCGGCAATGGCAAGACGACCATCGCGCAGTCGGTGGGCCGCATGATTCTGGGCAGCCCCATGTGGGTTCCCTACTCGGTGGACGTCGATGGGCAGGTGATCCGCGTGTTCGACAACGTGAATCATGAAGTGCTGCCCGAAGAAAACGACGCTCAGCGCCGCTCGACGGCGACCGGCGAGCGCCGCGATGCTCGCTGGGTGCGCATCCGCCGCCCGGTGATCATGGTCGGCGGCGAGCTGACGCTTGAAACGCTGGACCTCGTCTACGACCCGATCAACAAATACTACGAAGCGCCGTTCCAGATGAAAGCCAATGGCGGCATGTTCCTGATCGATGACTTTGGCCGCCAACAGGTGCGCCCGCGTGACCTGCTCAACCGCTGGATCGTGCCGCTCGAAAGCCGCGTGGACT
>CAYMTN010000192.1:0-10446 GCA_964393335.1 uncultured Anaerolineaceae bacterium | reverse complement strand
AGGGGATGCGCGCCGGTCAGCCGCTGCCCGTTCACAAACGTGCCATTGGTCGAACCCAGGTCTTCCACCGTGTACCCACCACCCCCTTGCGTCAGCCGGAGATGATGACGACTGACTTCCGGATCGTTGATCACAATATCGTTCGTGATATCACGACCAATTGTGACGATGCCTTTCGTCAGTTCATAGATCTGATTGGGCTGGGGACCACGACGCACAATCAAACGGAAGCTGTTGCTACCTTGCATAAACACTGCCTCCTCACGCGCAGGAAGTGGCGGAACACATGACGTAGACGGTTCGGAGTATACGGGGATTACCAGTGTATGTCAACCCGAGCGGTCCGCCTTTTTGAACCGAAAAAACGTCACGTTGATCGTGACGCTCGGTCGACTCCGGTGGTACCCGGGTTCTCAGTGCAAGGAATCCGTAAAATCGCGCAGTTGCCGCGACCGCCTGGGATGCCGCAGCCGCCGCAGGGCTTTGCCTTCGATCTGGCGAATACGCTCGCGGGTCAGCCCAAACTTCTGGCCGACCTCTTCCAGTGTGTAACTGCGCCCATTTTGAAGCCCAAACCGCAGCCGTAAAATACGCGCCTCTCGTGCCGAAAGCGTGCCCAACACCTCTTCGACCTTTTCGCGCAGCAGGTTTTGATAGGCGCTTTGAGTCGGCGTGGGCGTGGTCAAGTCTTCGATGAAACTGCCGAGTTCGCTGTCTTCTTCTTCGCCAACCGGACGTTCGAGACTCATCGGACGCCAGCTAACTTTCAGCATCCACTGTACCTTGCGCGGCTCGAGGTCCATGCGTGCGGCGATCTCTTCCGGCGTAGGTTTGCGCCCGTGTTCCTGCTCAAGCTGGCGCGCGGTCTTATACAGACGGCGAATACGGTCCGACATGTGTACCGGCACCCGGATGGTACGCCCCTGGTCGGCAATCGCTCGCGTGATCGTCTGCCGAATCCACCATGTCGCATAGGTGCTGAAGCGATAGCCGCGCCGGTAATCGAACTTCTCGACCGCTTTCATCAGGCCCAGATTGCCTTCCTGAATGAGGTCCAGGAAATGCACGCCACGCCCCATATATTTCTTGGCAATGCTCACTACCAGCCGTGTATTCGCTTTGATCAGGTGATCGCGTGCCGCTTTGCCATCTTCAACGATCGCCTCCAATTCGCGGCGATACACGTCGTCAATATCGTCTTCCAACCGGGCCAACTCAGCGCGCGCCTCGTTACCGGCTTCCAGCCGCTTGGCGAGATCAACCTCTTCCACGGTAGTCAGCAGCGGCACACGCGCCATTTCCTTGAGGTACAGCCCAACGGTATCATCCGACGAGACACCGCTCAAGTCGAACGCGTCATCGTCGTCATCGTCGTCAAGCTCCTCATCTTCGTCAAGTTTATCAAGGTCCACATCGCCTGGTTTGTCGCCAAAGACTTCGACACCAGCCGCGTTCAGTCCCAGAAAAATATCTTCGAGCTGATCCATCGCCTCGTCGGCATCCGGCAGCGCCTCCAAAATATCGTCGGTGGTCAAAAACCCCTGGCTGTCGGCTTTCTCCAACAGCGTGCTCATGAGTTCCTGGTTAAGAGCCTGCTTGCCCTGCTGATCGGCATCGTTGTAGTCTTTCAAAGTGAAAGCCCCCTTTACATGCCTAGTATGGATACATGTGCGCTGTTCGGTCGATAAAGCTCGCTAGTCATCAGCATGATCTTCAAGATGAGCACGCAGGATGGCGAACCGGGGATCAATGTCATCTTGTTCACAGTTACAGGTACCTTCGTTCCAGTTCTGGCCGCATTGTGGGCATAACCCGGCGCAATCCGGGCGGCACAAGACGCCCATCGGAATCGAAAGAATGGCTTCTTCACGCAGAAGTGGAGCCAGATCCAAAATGCCAGTTTCTTCAACACAATACATGGTTTCGGGAGAAGGAGGATATACGTACAACTCTTCGATTTCCAGATCGACCGGGCAAAAAACGAGGTCCAAACAGCGCGCACACTCGGTCAAGATATGCGTCTCTAGCCTGGCCTGGACCAGAATGCCCCGCGAATTCCGGCTTAGCCGCAGCGAACCGCGTAGAAAATCCAATTCCAGATCGTCTGCCACACGCACGCGCGGCAGGTCGATGTCTATGACGCGCTGGTAACCGGCAGTTTCCGCCAGCAGATAACCAACGTTGAACTTCAGAATCCGAGAATTGATGAAACTCCGGTGCTGGGAATTAGTCACAACGCTGGACCTTATGCATGAACGGCTAGTAAAAAAGTAAGCCGCTGGCTCAGTAAACAGAGCTTCTGGATGCGGCCTCTTTGGGATTTTTTTTACTGTCAGTGAAATAATTATAACGATTCCGATATTTTGTGTCAAGCTAGGCACTCATTTGTTAATACAAAATAAACCAACTTTGTTATTACGGATACCCTTATGATCCGCCGCCGCTGCCGATAAGCGCATCATGCAACAGTCTGCCAAACGTAGTTTTTATGCCGGTCTGTGATCCGGTATAATCGGACAGCATTCTACGGTCTGGATCAATTATATAGATATTTGGCTGTGAACCGGCTGGTGTTTTTCACCAACCTACTCAAGAGAGAGATGTCATGCGGATTCTCATCACCGGAGCAGACGGGCGAGTCGGCAGCCAGTTGGCAAGCGTGCTACAGGCCCAACAGCATGAGGTAACCGGTACGGATGTCGGTACAATGGATATCACCGACACAACCTCCGTCCGTGACGTGTTCGCCGCCGCTCGTCCAGAGATCGTGTTACACTGCGCGGCCTTGACCGCTGTGGATTACTGCGCTGAACACCCCGACGAAGCCGTAGCCATCAACGGGTACGGCACGCAGACGGTTGCCCTGGCCTGCCAGGCGCATGACGCCGCGTTGCTGTACGTCAGCACCAACGAGGTATTCGACGGCAGAACCCAGCGTACCTACCAGGAATATGACCCGCCCGCCCCTGCCAATCCGTACGGGTACAGCAAATGGGTTGGCGAGCAGATCGTGCGCGATCTGGTTCGCAAGCATTTCATTGTCCGTATCTCCTGGTTGTTCGCGCACGGCGGCACCAATTTCCTGCACAGCATTTTGAAGGCGGCTCGCGCTGGAACAGCACTCCGCGTCGTGACCAACGAGATCGGCGCACCGACCTATAACAACGACCTGGTCCCGGCTGTCGCGCAGTTGATCGCCACCGGACGGTATGGCATTTACCATCTCGTGAACGCCGGGTACACATCACGGTATGCCTTCGCACGGCGCGCGCTGGAGTTGGCTGGCCTGGTCGATGCGGTGATCGAACCTATTGCGCTGGCCGAATATCCCCGCTCGTCTCGCCCGCCAGAACACGCCGTGCTGCGTAATGTCGCCGCCGCCTGGCTGGGAATCACGCTGCGGCCCTGGGAGGATGCGCTGATCGCCTTTTTGGATGCAGAAGGTCTCTTGGCCCGGTAAACACGACATGTCCGAATCGCCGTCACCCGCCCTGTTTTCAGTCGTCATCCCAAACTGGAACGGTGCATTTCATCTGCCGGTCTGCCTGGACGCGCTGCGCGCGCAGACGTATCCGCGCCTGGAACTGATCGTGGTTGACAACGCATCCACCGACGGTTCCCGCGAGCTATTGGCCAGCCAGTATCCTGATGCACAGTGCATCGCGCTGGAAAAGAATCGCGGTTTCACAGGGGCCTGCAATGCGGGCATGGAAGCGGCGCACGGCGACATAATCGCCCTGCTCAACAACGATACCGAGGTCGATCCCGGTTGGGTGGCAGCCGTTATGAACGCCTTCGAACGCCACCCGGAGGCCGGGCTGGTCGCCTCTAAGATGCTGCTGTTCGACCAGCGCGACCGTTTTCACACGGCTGGCGACCAGTACCGCGTCGATGGCAGGCTGGTCAATCGTGGTGTGTGGGAACAAGACACCGGGCAGTACGACCGGGAGGAGTACGTGTTTAGCGCCTGCGGGGGATCGTCCGCCTATCGCCGGAGCATGTTAGATGAGATCGGCCTGCTGGACGACGATTTTTTCTTCTCATGCGAAGACATGGACCTGGCCTGGCGCGCGCAGTTAGCCGGGTATCGTTGTGTTTACACGCCGGACGCGGTGGTATACCATCACCTCGCTGCCACCGGCGGCGGCATCACGGCCAGTTTTCACGACGGACGTAACACGATCTGGCTTCTGGTCAAAAATTACCCGGCGGCGCTGTGGCGCAAACACGGGGTTAGCATCGTGCGTGCCCAGGCCACGTTAGCGTGGGAGGCGCTGCGCGCATGGCGCGGCGCAGCAGCACGCGCGCGGCTGCGAGGAATGGCAGCCGCCCTGCCTGGCATCCCCAAAATGCTGAACAAACGACGACGAATTCAGCGCCGCCGCCGTGTATCAATAGAATACCTGGAATCGATCCTGCTGCCCGTATCCGACAGCAGATGAATGAAAGCGGAATCAGCGTTGGCCAACCATAGCAACTCTCATCCCCAAACACCGTTTTTGTCGATTGTAATCCCCGCCTACAATGAAGAGGCGCGGCTGCCCGACAGCTTACACGTCATCGCCGAGTATGCGGCAGGCAAACCATTCCCCGTTGAAGTCGTCGTGGTCGACAACAACAGCACCGACCGTACGAGCGCCATCATCCAGGATTGCGCTCGCCAGTTCATATTTATACGCCCGCTGTTCGAACAGACCCAGGGCAAAGGCGCGGCGGTCCGCACTGGAATGCTGGCCGCCCAGGGACAGTACCGGTTCATTTGTGATGCGGACCTGTCGATGCCCATTGGCGAGGTGGACAAGTTCCTGCCGCCCCAGCTTGATCATTTCGATATTGCCATCGCCTCGCGGGAAGCAGCGGGCGCAGTGCGTTACGACGAACCCCGCTACCGGCACGTCATGGGACGCGTGTTTAACACCATCGTGCGGCTGTTCGCCGTACATGGCCTGCAAGATACGCAGTGTGGTTTTAAGATGTTCCGCGCCGATGTGGCAGAGGCACTTTTTCCGCTGCAAACACTCAGCGGCTGGGGGTTCGACGTCGAAATCCTGTACGTAGCGCAACGGTGGGGCTACAAAACCGTCGAAGTGCCGATCAACTGGTACTACAAGGACAACACGCGTATTCACCCGTTCCGCGATTCGGTTGATATGTTCCTGGAAGTTTTCAAGATTCGACGCAACGGCCTGCGCGGCCTGTACGCGCCCCCCGATCATGGCGCTGACCGTTGATCTGCGGCATGAACTCGCCCTGCACCGGCAGGGATTCACGCATGTCGCCGGGCTGGACGAAGCCGGGCGCGGGTCGTGGGCCGGGCCGGTTGTCGCCGGCGCGGTGATATTGCCACTGGATCGGTTTGACCTGGTGCACGCGCTGGAAGGCGTCAACGATTCGAAGCTTCTGACGCCCATCATGCGCGAAACACTGCTGCCGCGCATCATGCAGATGGCGCTGGCGGCAGGAGTCGGCTACGCGACCAACGGCGAGATCGACGCGTTCGGCATCGTACCGGCGACGCGACTCGCCATGCAGCGCGCGCTGGCGGCGCTGCCCATCCAGCCGGATGCCCTGCTGACCGATGCGCTGCGGCTGCCGGATACCGATTTGCCATGTACGCCGTTGATCAGAGGCGACCAGCGGTCGTTGAGCATCGCGGCGGCGAGCATTATTGCCAAAGTCACGCGGGATCAATTCATGGACCGGCTGGATAACTTGTTTCCCCAATACGGGTTCCGAGCTCACAAAGGATACGGCACGCCGCTGCACAAACAAGCGCTGATCTACTTTGGTCCCTCTGACGCGCACCGGCTGACATTCGCACCGGTCCGCGCCCTGTCTGATCAGGAAAACGACACGTTATGACTCTCGCCCTGGTGCACGACTGGCTCAATCAGATGGGCGGCGCGGAAGACGTGCTCGAACAGTTGGTGCGTTATTACCCGGACGCGCCAGTCTACACCAGCATGTACGCGCCTGACCTGATGCCGCCTGCCTACCGCGCGTGGGACGTTCACACGACCTGGATGGACCGCCTGCCCGGCATCCACGAGCACCACCAGCGGTACCTGCCGCTCTACCCGCTGGCGTGGCGCGGCGTCGATCTCGCCGGTTACGACGTGGTGCTGAGCAACAAAAGCGGATTCTGTCACGGCGTGCATACCGGGCCGGATACGCTGCACATCTGCTACTGCCTCGCCCCAACGCGGTATATTTGGAGCCTGGAATCATACCTGGATCGGGAGCGTCTTGGCACGAGCGTACGAGTCGCGGCGCAGATCGTCGCGCGTCTGTTCCGCCAGTGGGATTATGCGGCAGCGCAGCGCGTCGACCAGTTTATCGCCATCAGTGCGGAGATTCAGCAGCGCATCCGGCAGTATTACCACCGCGAGTCAACCATCATCTACCCGCCCGCTGAGGTAGCCGAGCGGTTCGCGCCGTCGCCCGTGACCGGGGATTACTTCCTGATCGTGTCACGGCTGATCCCGTACAAACGTATTGACCTGGCGGTGCAAGCCTGCACGCAGCTTGGCCTGCCGCTGCTGGTCGGGGGCACAGGGCGCGACCGCGAGCGGCTCGAAACCCTCGCCGGGCCAACGGTGCAGTTCCTGGGTTACGTGCCGGACGCTGACCTGCCTGACGTGATGGCACGCTGTCGCGCCTTCATCTTCCCTGGCCTCGAGGATTTCGGGATCACGCCGGTCCAGGCCCAGGCGGCAGGCCGCCCGGTGATTGCCTACAAAGGCGGCGGCGCACTGGATACGGTGATTCCCGGCAAAACCGGGCAGTTTTTCGAGGAACTGACCGTCGAGTCGCTGGTGAGCACCCTGCAAGCGTTCGACGCCAGCGCCTATGACCCGGCAGTTATTTGCACACACGCCATGCAGTTTGATGTATCCGTCTTCCGGCAGGCGATCATGGAATACGTCGAGCGCGCCTGGGAGAGCTTTTGTACCCGCGAAAAATGAGGGTATCCTTAGCGCCCTCTGGCCGTAGGCGAAACGCCCTTTCCACACGGGATAACGCTGCGCTATAATCTGCACGTTCACCCCTGTTTATGAATCAAAGGCATTGGACCCGATGAGTATCGTTCAAACCGTTGCCGAGCGCATCATTGACAACGTTTCGCAAGTCATTATCGGCAAACGCAACGAGATTCGGTTAACCGTACTGGGCCTGCTGTGCCAGGGCCACCTGTTGATCGAGGATGTGCCCGGCGTCGGCAAGACGATGCTGGCGCGCGCCCTGGCACGGTCGATTGGCGCATCGTTCAGCCGCATCCAGTTCACACCGGATATGCTGCCTTCGGACGTGACCGGTGTTTCGGTCTTTAACCAGCGCACGCGTGAATTCGAGTTCCGGCCTGGGCCGATCATGTCCCAGATCGTGCTCACGGACGAGATCAACCGCGCCACGCCGAAGACTCAGGCCGCCTTGCTGGAAGCGATGGAAGAACGCCAGGTCACAGTTGATGGCAGCACCTACGCGCTCGAAGAACCGTTCCTGGTGATCGCCACGCAAAACCCAATCGAATACGAAGGCACGTTCCCGCTGCCCGAAGCGCAGCTCGACCGGTTCATGCTGCGGATTCGCCTCGGCTACCCGACACCCCAGGAAGAGATCGCCATGCTGGACTCGCAGCAATACGGGCACCCGCTGGTCGGTTTGCAGCAGGTAGTGCCGGTCGAAGACCTGGTTGCCGCGCAGCACGCTATCCGCAACGTGTATTTGAACCAGGATGTCAAAAACTACATCATCAATCTGGTGACCATGTCGCGCCAGCATCCGGATGTATACCTGGGAGCCAGCCCGCGCGGCGCGTTGGCGCTCTATCGCACGAGCCAGGCACGCGCCGCCGTCATAGGCCGCGACTACGTGATCCCGGATGACATCAAAGCGTTGGCCGAAGCCGCGCTTGCACACCGCATCATCGTAGGGCCAAACGCGCGTATCAAGGATGTGTCGGCAAGCAGCATCGTGCACAACATCCTGAATCTGGTGCCGGTTCCCGGCGCGACCGTCGGCACACGTTACTGAGTCGGGCACAGACCACGATGCCAAACCGGCGCAACATCTTTTACATTCTGATCATTTTTTGCCTGGTGCTGGGGCTTGTCAGTGAGCGCACGTTTTTGTTCAATCTGGCGTATGCACTGGGAGCAGTGCTGATCGGTGCCTTCATCTGGTCATGGACCGCCGTCAACTGGCTGACCATCGCCCGTTACACACAATCGCGCCGTGCTCAGGTAGGCCGCCCGCTGGACGAAGTATTCACCGTGCGTAATACCAGCCTGCTGCCCAAACTGTGGTTAGAAATCCGCGATCATTCGACTCTGCCGAATCACCATGCCAGCCACGTGGTACCGACGCTGATGCCACGACGCCGCTATCGCTGGGAAACGCACACGATCTGCACCCGGCGCGGCGAATTCACGCTTGGTCCGATGACCATCGTCAGCGGCGATCCATTCGGGCTGTTCCAGTTCCCGCGCAAGATTGCGGCCATGTCGAGCATCATCGTCTACCCGCCGACCGTGCCTGTCCATCGTTTTGCCACGCCTATCGGCACGTTATCCGGCGGCGAAGCAGTCCGCCAGCGCGCGCATTTCGTCACGACGAACGCGTCGGGCGTGCGCGAATACCAGCCCGGTGACAGTTTCAACCGCATTCACTGGCGCAGCACGGCCCGCCGCGAACGGTTGCTCGTCAAGGAGTTTGAGCTTGATCCACTGGCTGATGTGTGGATTTTTCTGGACCTGTCGCGCGAGTCCCTGGTCGAACGCCCTCAGGCAAAAAACGGCGCGGCAAACGTCTACGCGCCGCTGCCGAGCCTGCCCCCTTCCACCGAGGAGTACGGGGTCACGATTGCAGCATCACTGGCGCAGTATTTTGTCAACAAAGGGCGCTCGTTGGGTTTTGTGACGTATACGCCGCACCGCGAAATCGTCCAACCGGACCGGGGGCCGCGCCAGCTCACGCGTATTCTGGAGATTCTCGCCGTAGCTCGCAGCGAGTCGGACCGGTCGCTTCAGCAGATGCTCGCGCTGGAAACAAACTACCTGGGGCGCGGCACGACCGCGATTATCGTCACCGCGTCGCAAGATGAGAACTGGGCCGCCGAAGCGCATACCCTGGTACGGCGCGGCGTCCGCGTGATCTGCGTGCTCATCGACTCGCGCAGTTTCGGAGGGGGCACGCAACACGCCGCCAACCTGCGTGAATTGGCCGAAGCCGCCGGAGGTATGGTATACACCGTGCGCCAGGATGACGACCTGACTGCCGCGCTCAGTTACCGTTCTGGTCTGATGGCGCACTCGTCCAACCGGCTTGTTCTCTGAGGTTATTCCTTGTGTCTGCCCGTCGCGTTCCCGCACCCCGCTTGCAGCAGCGGTTTTTGTATCTCGCCGTGTTTGCGGGCGGTATGACCACGCTGGCCGTAGAACTGTCGGCATCACGTCTGTTGGGCAGCATCTTCGGCACCAGCAACATCGTATGGGCCAACATCATCGGGCTGATCCTGATCTACCTGACCGCCGGGTATTTCATCGGCGGACGGGTGGCCGACCGCGCACCCTACTACACCCTCTTTTACCGCATCATCGTGTGGGCCGCCTTTTTCAGCGGATTGGCCCCGCTGGTTGCGCACCCGATTCTCAGGGCCGCCGCCAGCGCCGTGCAGGATTTTGACGCGGCGGTGACGGTCGGCTCATTCATCAGCGTGTTGGTGTTGTTTTCCGTGCCGGTCACGCTGTTAGGATTTATCTCGCCGTTTTCGATCCGGCTGGCCCTGGAAACGATCGACGACGCGGGCCGCACGACCGGGCAGATGTATGCCATCTCGACGTTAGGCAGCATCATCGGCAATTTCACGCCGGTCCTGATCTTGATTCCGCAGGTCGGCACGACGCGTACATTCTTGATCTTCGCCGGAATCCTGATGGTTGTTGGGCTGACCGGGCTGGCGCTGTATGATCGCCGCGCCGCGCTCAGACTGCTGTGGATGCCGGTGCTGTTGGTGATCCTGGCCGTGATCGCGCTGCGCGGGCCGCTCCGCCCGCCGCCTTCCGGCATGACACTGCTGTACGAAAAAGAGTCGGCCTACAACCTGGTGCAGGTTGTCGAGGATGACGACGGATACCGCTACCTGTTGTTGAACGAGGGCCAGGGAATCCATTCGCAGTGGCACCCGACCCAGGTTTATTTCCGGCGCACCTGGGGATTCTTCCTGGTCGGGCCATATTTCAACGCCGCACCCTACCCGCCTGACCGCGTGCAGCGCATCGCGATCATCGGGCTGGCAGCGGGGACGATTGCCCGCCAGTACAACACGGTGTATCCCGGCATTCCTATGGACGGTATTGAGATCGATCCGGGAATCGTCGAAGCCGGGCGGCGCTACATGGGTATGACCATGCCCAACCTGCACGTCATCGTCGAGGATGGGCGCTT
>CAYMTN010000191.1:0-10451 GCA_964393335.1 uncultured Anaerolineaceae bacterium | reverse complement strand
TACATAAGACACACCAGTTGGCGACCCAAGTTTGCGCGCGTGATCGAGGCAAGAGACGCCGCCATAGAAGCAGCCAGGAAAGCCGGATTGCCGATAGCGGAGTGAGCAAGGCGACCCTCACCCCTAAATAAGTCCCCTCTCCTATCGCCAGATGGGAGAGGGGATTCAGGAGTCAGTTGCCCATGTCGCCGCTGGCGGCGGCACGACGAAGGCATGAAAATCCGGCTTGCCCGATTTTTCGCCTTGATTTTCTCTGTGTTCTCCGTGTCCTCTGTGGTGAAGCCTTTTCTGTTTTCAGAGGAGAGGAGGGCGGTTACTGCTGGCCGCGCTGCGTTTTCAGCTTGAAGTAGGCGTCCATTACCTCGCGCACGATCGGCGTTGCGACCATCGAACCTTCGCCGCCGTTGTAGACGAACGCTATCACGATGATTTCCGGGTCTTCGTAGGGCGCATAACCCACGTACCAGCCGTGTGACGGCCACTGGCCCGGCACGCACAACCCCAACGGGTAGGCGATGTCGTCGCAGTACTCCGCCGTGCCGGTCTTGCCGGCTTCGTTGACGTAGGGCAGCGGGTAGGCGTTGTTCCCCAGCGAATCAATCGCCGCTTCGGACGACGTGCCGCTGACTACGACTTCCCGCATACCGCGCTCGATCCAGTCGATGGTTTCCGGCGTGGCGAAGGCGGGCAGGTACTCGTGGCCGGTCTGCTGGATGCTTTCGCGCCCCAGGCTCTCGTACTCAAGCTGGTCGCACACGCCTGCGGTGAACGTGTAACCATCGGGGATGTTCACCCGGTACGGCACGAGGTCGTGCACGTCGTCGTCCGGGTTGGGATCGCGGTCAAACGAGCTAACCGCGTTCTTCTTGCTTTCGCACAACGCCGGGTCGTACCAATCGCTGCTTTCTTCGCAGATGCAGGCCACGCTGTTTTCGCCCTGGATCAGCATGTCTTCTTGCAGCAGCAGCACGATATCATCGCCATTGGTGGGCGGCACCAGGGTCCGCGCCACCTGCGGCTGGTATTCCTGCAAGATGTTGCCGTTGGCGTCTTGCAGGTTTTTGACGATGGTCGGCTGGTAGAGCCTGCCGCCGTTGGCAATCGCCGCGACGGCGCTGATCAACTGGAGCGGCGTCACCGTGACGTAGCCCTGGCCGAAGGCGGCGTTGTACGTATCGCCGGTCGACCAGCTTTCGCCGTAGTTACGGCGCTTCCACTGGTTTTCGGGCATACGGCCCGCCAGTTCGCCGGGCAATTGCACGCCGAGCCGCGACCCGATACCATAGGCGGTGCCCCAGCGGTAGAGGTCGAAGATACCCAGGCCGCCCTTGCGCAGCGTGCTTTCTGCCACGTTCGGGTTGCCGCCGCCAACCTGGTAAAAATACACGTCGCAGCTTTGCGCGATGCCCTTGATCAGGTTGACTTCGCCGTGCCCGTCGCGCTTCCAACAGACGAACGTCTGGTTCTGGCTTTTGTCCAGGGGTGCGTAGGCGTTGGGCAATTCCAGCCGCCCGGGATCGAACAGGTACGCTTCCGGGTCGATGACGCCTTCTTGCACGACGCCCGTGGCCGTGATCAGCTTCCAGACGGAGCCGGGGGCATACAACGCGCCGACGGCGTGATTGACCAGCGGGCGCAGCGGGTCGCCTTCCTGGCTGTAGTAATAGTCGCCGTCGATGCTGCGTGCGAAGCGCGTGTTGTCGTAGGTCGGCCAGCTTACCATCGCCAGAATCTCGCCGTTTTTGGGATTCATGGCGATTACCACGCCCTGCTGCGTGACGAGGCGCTGCGCGTCGGCGTTGATGATGTTCAGGCGGCGGGTCAGCGCTTCTTGCGCGGCTTCTTGCAGTTGGATGTCCAGCGTAAGCTGCACGCTCTGCCCGGCGACGCGTTTTTTCTCATCGACCAGCCGCAGGCGCTGCCCTGCCACGTCCACAACCCATGTTTCGGTGCCGCGTTCCCCGGCCAGATCGTCTTCAAAGAAACGCTCGATCCCGGCGTAGCCGATGCGGTCAAAGGCGGGGTCGTACCCTAACTCGCGCAGGCGGGTTTCTTCTTCCGGGCCAATTGGCCCCAGGTAACCGACGATCTGCGCGGTCGTGGACCCGGTGGGGTATTCGCGCACGCTGGCGACCTGGACCGACACGCCGGGCAGCAGGTCGGATTGTTCGAGAATCTGCGCCATCGCTTCGAACGGCACGTCTTGCGCGACGACCACCGCGCGGAACGGCGCGATACCCTGGCCTTCGCGCACCATCTCGTCGAGGCTGCGCTCATTGGTCCGGCCTGCAGCATCGGCGGTGGCCCGCGTGGCGGGTACGTCGGTCAGCGCCGACACGCGGTTATACACGTCCAGCACGGCGGCGGGATCGTCGGGCAGCTCGGCGGGCGTGATCGTCACGTTCCACGCCGGGTCATTTTTCGCCAGCGCGGTGCCGTAGCGGTCGAGAATGGCGCCGCGCGGGGCGGGTTGCAGCGCGATCTGCAACTGGTTTTCCGCCGCATCCGCCGCGAACTGATCCCCGCGAACGAATTGTAATTCGCCCATACGAATGACCAACACGACCAGCGAACACACGACGACCGCCTGGAAAAACACCAGACGCCAGCCTTGAAATGGCAGCATGCGCCGGTTATTCATCGTTCATTCCTCATCTCACCATCGTTACCATACCAGTACGGCGCGTCCCAATGTTTTTAGCTTACAGCGATCAGCGATAAGCTGTCAGCAAAAGCGCGGACAAGATGCCCATTTAGTCCGATTTGAACACTTTGAGGGCGGTTGTAGCCGCTGCAATAACATCGTTCCATTCCGGACATCTGATATATTCTTCATCAGAGGCTTCAGTACCCAGGGTATTCAGCACGTTATCAACTGCCTTGACGACTTGCCGTACAGCTTCGACCTCGGTCTCATCTTTCAGGATAAATCCCACTTCTCTTTCGGGGTCCTCTGCCAGTGGCGTGTCGTCGAACAACAAATGTATTGCATAGTCGAAGCAATCATATTTGATAGGTTCCGGAAAGTCATGCTGGACCCATGCCCTGTACTGATAATCCCAGTCAGCTAGTATACGAAGAGTCGTGATTAGTTGTTGTCTGAGGTACGGATGCTTTAGCATATCGCTGCTACTCTAAGTGAACCATTCGGACAAAACCGCTGCCGCGCTCACTCCAACCGCACGCGGCGCGGCGTCACCCACACGTGAATCAGGCCAATCACCCGGAAGACGGGCAGCATCACCAGCCCGTTGTACACCACAGTCGGCAGGGTCACGTAGAGCAGCCCTTCGCCCAGCGGCACCGTGATGTTGACCATCCGCAGCGCCGCCAGAATCCCCAGGTGATAGATCACCGTACCGGCGGCGGCGACCAGCGGCGGGATGATCATGTTGTCCCGCTGAATCTGCCCGAACAGCGAGTCGGCGGCAAACGCTACGATCACCAATCCTAACGCGGACGCCCCCAACGGCGCAATCGAAAACCAGTCCTGCATCACACCGCCGATGATGGCCCACACCAGCGCCTCTTGAACACCGGCCAGCAGCGCCCACGACACGACGATCAGAAAGACGAGGTCCGGCGCGCCGCCGCCGATGCGAATCTGCGACATGACCGTCGCGTTCAGGATCGCGGCCAGCAGCAGAATCGGGATGCCGAGATAACGCGCCATCGTGCCTCACTGCCTGCGCCGGGTTAGGGCGCGTTTTCATCCTGGAAGACCGACAGGTCCACCGGCTCGAAATTGATGATCACCTGCACAATTTCCAGCCGGTCAAAGTCTACCAGGCTGCGCACGCGGGCTTCCTGGTACAGCTCGTTTTCGGCCAGCGAAAAACTAAGTACCTGCCCTAACAGCAGGTTGGATGGCAGCATCTGCCCCAGGCCGTTGGTCAGCACGAGGTCGCCTTCACGGATTTCGGCATCGACCGGAATGAAGGACATCAACAGGTCGCCGCCCAACTGCCCGATCACCAGCCCGTCTTCGCGGGTGGTTTGCAGGCGGGCGTTCACCCGGCTGTTAGGATCGGTGACCAGCAGCACTTCCGCGCCGGTGGCCGAAATCTGCGTGATGCGGCCCACTAGCCCCAACTCGGTGACGACCGGGTCCAGGCGTTCGATCCCGTCGCGCCGCCCGCAGTTGATCTGCAAGGCACGCACGAAGCCGGTCGTATCCATGCCGATCACGTCACACGTCACGTATTCGCGGTCTTCCGGGCCGAAGCGGTTGTAATCTAGCAGGGCGGCCAGCCGGTCATAGTCCTGGCCTTTTTCGCGGAGCTGCGCCAGTTCCGACTGGTAGATCGCCAGCGCTTCTTCGAGGTCTTTGTTACGCTGCTCCAACTGGCGGTAATCGGCGACGTCGTTCACAAACCCACTGACGCCGCGCGCCGAGCCGCCGAAGAGTCCCTGGACGAAGTTCAGCGGGATCGATACGACACCTTCGAGCGGGCCAAGCACGCCCTGCGAACTCAGATAGATCAGCAGCATGACGATGATCAGCGACATCGCCAGCGAAAAGACGCGACCACCTCGCAGCACTCTGTATACCTCCCTGGAACCCGGCGTACAACGGTCCGCTTTTAGCGGCTCGCTTTTTAGCGGCAGCATTCAGCCGCCTGCGATCAACCAACAAGCAGGGGCGTTCGCCACGCCCGCAATTTGTGTCAGCTTAAGGGCTAAAGCGTGGTTTTTTCGCTTGTCGCCGGTTTGCCTCACCCCTCCGCGCTGTGCGCGGTTTCCCCTCTCCATGCGATGGCGAGGGGAAAAACCAGGCTTTCTCCTCCTCTCCACATGTGGAGCGAGGCCGGGAGGTGAAGTAAAGTGCTTAAGTTGACGCCAATTGGGCGTCTGCCGCGCCCGGCTTTGACCGGCGATCCGGCGCTGGGATTATACCCCGGCTGGCGGGCGCGCCCATCCCCGACAATAACATGCCCCGAACCATCCGATCCGGGGCAGAGAGTTTTTCACGGCAGGCAATACGCAGGCGGGCGGGCAGCTAGTGCTGGCAGCTAATGCTGGCAGCTAGTGCTGCGTCGAGCCGCGTTCCAGCCCGGCCAGCAGTTGGCGCATGTTGTCGTAATCTTCCAGGATACGCCCCGCACCGCGCGCCACGCACGTCATCGAGTCTTCGGCCAGCCATACGCGCACGTTGACTTCGTCGGCGACTCGTTCGGTCAATCCTTTGAGCTGGCTGCCGCCACCCGCCATGCAGATGCCGGATTCCATCAGGTCGGACACCAACTCCGGCGGCGTTTCGTCCAGCGCATCGCGGATCGTGTCGATCACGATGCTGACCGAAGGGTTGAGCGCCTCGCGCAGTTCAATCGACGACACTTCGACCGCTTCGGGCAGCCCGGTCACCAGGTTGCGCCCGCGCAGCACCAGCGTGCGCTCTTCCGGCAGCGGGTAGGCCGAGCCGATCTCGATCTTGGCGCGTTCCGCCGTGCGTTCGCCGATCAGCAGGTTGTATTTCGAGCGCATGTACTGGACGATGTCTTCGTCCATCTCGTCACCGGCCACGCGGATCGACCGGCTGATGACGATGCCGCCCAGTGAAAAGATCGCGACCTCGGTCGTGCCGCCGCCGATGTCCACGATCATACTGCCGCGCGTTTCTTGAATGGGCAGCCCCGCGCCAATCGCCGCCGCGACCGGTTCTTCGATCAGGTACGCTTCGCGCGCCCCGGCGCTGATCGTCGCGTCATACACCGCGCGTTTTTCGACTTCGGTCACGCCGGACGGAATGCCGACCACCACGCGCGGACGCGGGATCGGCACCCAGTTCTGCTCGTGTGCCTTGCGGATGAAATAGTCCAGCATGGCCTCGGTGATCTCGAATTCGCTGATGACGCCGTCACGCAGGGGACGCACCACTATGAACTTGGATGAGGGTGTTTTGCCGAACATCTCTTTGGCTTCGCGCCCGACGCTGATCGGGCGGCGCGTTTTTCGCTCGATCGCCACGTAGGACGGTTCGTTGATCACGATCCCCTTGCCGCGAACACTGACCAGCGTGTTGGCGGTTCCCAGGTCGATGCCGATATCCAGCGAAAACAGGCCCAAGAGCCAGTCAAGTGGACTAACCAACTGTGCGTACTCCCCTCAATTCGACATGTCAGCGGGGCATTATACCACGCGGCGGGCCTGATCGTCAGGGCATTTATCAAATGCTCATCTGCCAGACGGGATGCAAACAGCCCGCGCCCCGGCCTGTCGTGGGGCCAGGACGGGGCAGGATCGCATCGTGTGGCGTCTCACGAACGGTAGACCGCGATCTGTTTGTCCAGCTTGTCGCGCTCGACCTGCGGGTAGTCGTCCAGCAGGGCGCGGAAGCGCTGCATGTATTCGACCAACTGCGCGGCGGTGTGCGCCTCAAACCGCATGGTGATGGCGGGCTGGGTGTTGCTGGCGCGGACCAGTCCCCAGCCGTCTTCGAAGATGGCGCGCGCGCCGTCCACCGTCACGACTTCATAGCGGTCCTGGAGTCTGTCGCGCACCGCGTCGATGATCTTGAACTTCACGTCGTCCGGGGCCGACATGATGATTTCGGGCGTCGCCATCAGGATCGGCAGTTCGCCTAACGCCTGCGAGAGCGTTTTGGTCGTCTTGCTGAACAGCTCCAGCACTTTGAGCGCGACCAGCGGCGCGTCGTCAAAGCCGTAGTAGTTTTCCCCGATGAACATGTGCCCGCTGACCTCGCCGCCAATCGGCGCGCCGATCTCGTTCATTTTGGCTTTCATCAGGCTGTGGCCGGATTTCCACATGACCGGTTTGCCGCCGCTGGCCCGGATGATGTCCGGCAGCACCTGGCTGGATTTCACGTCGAAGACGACCGCTGACCCCGGCATCCGCGTGAGCAGGTCGCGGGCCAGCAGCGCCAGCAGCCGGTCCGCCGCGACGTGGTGCCCGTGCTCGTCGATCAGGCCGCAGCGGTCGGCGTCACCATCGAAGCCGATGCCAAAATCGGCCTGGTGCTCGATAACCGCTTTTTCGAGGTCTTTGGTGAGTTCGGGGTCTTCGGGATTCGGCAGGTGATTGGGGAAGGTGCCGTCCGGCTCGCAGAACAGGCACACCACCTCGACGCCGAGTTCTTCCATCACGGGCGGGACGTACGTGCCGCTGAGGCCGTTCCCCGCATCCACCACGACCTTGAGTTTGCGGCTGCCCATCGACACCTTGCCCTTGACGACCGCCATGTGCTTGTGGATCATGTCGAAGTCTTCGAGGCGCTGCCCGTCGCCAGCCCGAAAATCGTCGGCCTGGATCAGCCTGAGCAGGTCTTGAATCTGTTCGTCGGCCAGGGCGAGTTTGCCATACGCCATTTTGATGCCGTTGTACTGCGTGGTGAGGTGGCTGCCGGTGATCATGATGCCGCCCGCGTTCGCGTTGGATGCCGACGCAAAATAGACGGTGGGCGTCATCACTTCGCCGATGTCGGTCACCGTGAGGCCGGTCGTCACGATCCCGGCGACGATGGCGTCTTTCAGGGGCGGCGACGACAGGCGGTTGTCGCTGCCGACGAACACCTGCGCGATGCCGAGTTCGCGCTGGACATACGTGCCGTAGGCTTTGCCGACGAGGCGGGCGAGGTCGGGTGTCAGTTGGGCGTCTTCGCCAACGGCCACGCCGCGAATGTCATATTTGCGGAAAACTTCAACCGGTACTTGCGCCATGAATGATTCCTCCGAATTAACGAATCAGTGCAACATACTGCATTTTTCGCTGAGTTCTCTCAGATCATCGTGCTGCTTAAACTCCAATCGCTCAATTGCCCATCTCTCATACTCGCTCTGGAGTTGAGGGACATTCAACAAACGGAACACAACTTTGATCAAATCTTTGCCGTGAAACCACACCCAATATCCGCCATTCTTATAGAAACCGGGATCAAGAAACCTCTCTCTGTATTCTTCTGCTCGTTCTGCGATGTCACCAGGGTTGACGTTTGCCAGTGGATGTTCGATCCATTCTTTTCGAACATGCTCCTGGGCGCTTTCCAAACATTTTTCGAAGCTGAGATCATCAGGGAGGATGCCGTCTTTTTTGCACCAAGAAGTGAACAAACGTGGAGCAAATGGTCGTTCCTTCGGCCTCACGCTGGCGATCGCCCAACGCGTTGCTTGGTAATCAGAAATTGTCTTTGCTGCCTTGATAAGGGTCTGGCTGATCGCGTCACTAGAAGGCGGTGGATCTGCAGGTCGGTTCACAATGCCCGAAAAGCGGTAGACCCAGTAATCATGGATCAATCCAGCATCGATCAAATAGCTTTCAATGCAAGCACGGTACGTTGTGAAAATCCACTGGTTTGGAGGCGTGCCTTTTGGTGACCGCTCCTCGATCAGTGAGGCTCTTGGCGGAATGTCGAAGTCCAGGTCTCGGTCACGCAGCGCAATATACGAGACTTTGCTGGGATCGATTTCTCCATATCCTCTCAAATATCCATCAATCCGATGGACGAACCTCATCCTCGGTCGGCGGATCGGTCTGCATGCTTCCGATTTGCTTGACCAAGACGCCTGAATTTCCAGCGATGCGATTAAGCAGAATCCTGTCCAGACTGCTTTCTTCGCCTTCACAGAACAGGAAGGGGCCTCTTGATAGTGCCATCAGAATTACCCCTCTATCCGGTAAATGCTGTCATCAGGCACGGCTGCTAACACATCTTCGGAATGGGTGGTAATGATGAACTGGTTGTCTTCGCCCAATAGCGGCAAACTGCGCACAAATGCCTGTTGCAGCGGTGGGTGCAGGTGCAGATCAACCTCATCGATCAGGATGATGGACCGGTTAATGTCCCAATTCACGAAGTCAAACAGGATCGGGAAGATCGCCTGTTCGCCCGCCGACATTTCGCTGATTTCGTACTGCGTATCGCCTTCAGACAAGAAAAACCAGGATGGATCTGTGACGTCTTTGGCTTCACGAGGACGTGAACCGATGAAGTATCTCCCGGGAAACAATCTCTCGTATGCTTTTTCTAGATCAGAATACAAGTCGCGTTGGTGAGGTCGTAATTTGTAAGTTCCTTGTCTTACTTGTAGACTGACGTTTTGCCACTCGCTGAGTCGTTGCCGGAGCGCATTCCAATCAAAATTTCCGGTTTTTCCGTTCCACGGGGTAAGGCTGGTTGCTTGACGATGTTGGGTGTACCAAAACGCGGACCCAACTCGTTTGAAGATTGCACGCCCTTCCGGGTGTTGGCGCAGCGCTTGTTCTGCAAAATCACGGCCTCGAAATTGAGATCGTCCGGGTTCGCTATCGGAAACAAACACTGAGGTACGAAATCCAAGGGTGTCGTAGTGAGGCAAATAACTAATTTCGACCTGTTCCAGGTTTCCTGGCGGTGTAGGGGCTTCGTCTTCAATAAAATCGGCCAGTCTGTAGTATTCTTGAATTGCGCTTAATTCATCTTTTTTGAAATCTACTAGACAGTCAATCGTAACCGTGTTGCGGGAACCCTCCCAATTTTCATATGCAAGCTCCGGCTCAAATCCCGGCCATGAAAATGGCTGATGCGTTGCTTTGCTTACTAGATAAGCAATAGCCTGCAAAATCGTGGTTTTCCCGGCCCCATTTTCGCCAATCAAGACTACCATGTCTTTGGGGAATCCGGCCTCGTCGCGGAAGTCAAGTTCCAATTCCCTGAACCGCTTGAAGTAATTCAGCTTCAGCTTTCCGATTTTCATAGCCGTTTCCCTCTACCGCGTCCCTGAATCGCGCGGCGGCGGGGGCGTCTCGTCCGGCGGGATCGGCTGGTTGATCACCCAGCGGAAGCCGTCCGGGTCGCGCAGTTTGAACTCGCGCAGCCCGTACCATTGGCTGGCCGGACGGCTTTCGATGGCGATGCCGCGCCTGAGCAGGCGGTCGTGCAGCGCGTCCACGTCTTCGACCTGCAAGTACAGCGTGGTGCGCGGCGCGTGTTCGACCGCAAAGTCGGACATGTCCGCACGCAGCAGCCACACCGAGCGCCCGTTGTGCCCCAGGCTGACCCATTGCAGGCCGTTTTCGTCGTGCAGCCCTTCAAGCTCGATCTCGAATCCCAGCTCGCGGTACCACGCGATCGATTCCGCCACGTCCGCGACGGTCAGTTCGGCCACAATGGATTGCATAGCTGCCCTCCTGCACAAATCACCAGCCTGCTCATTATACCGTACCGCGCCGCGCTGGAAAAAGATAGCACGTTGGCTGAAAATGAGTATAGTAGTAAAGAAGGTGGGAACCGGGGGGAAATAGTCATGGGGTCACACCCAGGGACCGCCGCAACACCGAGAGGATAACTCACAGTTTAGATTATGGACGATTCCATTACGCTGAAGGGAATCAAAGACGGGTTATTGGTGACGATCAAGCCGGACGGGCGCTGGTCGGACGTAACCGGACGCCTGATGACCCTGATCGATTCGCAGGGCGGGTTTTTTCGCGGCGCGCAGGTCACGCTGTCCTTAGGC
>CAYMTN010000190.1:0-10607 GCA_964393335.1 uncultured Anaerolineaceae bacterium | reverse complement strand
TTGCGGAATAGCAGGTGCGTGAACAGCGTTTTGAGCATGGCGCTTTCGGGGCAGACGCAGCCCGATCCACCCATGTCAACGGAACCCATCTCTAGCAGCCGCACGCCGCGATGGGTCACACTAAAACGTTCCGGCAGGTCGTCTACGCGTGGATTGAGTGTGAAAAAGCCGCCGATAGTGCCCGGTTTGGCACCGGTTCGTTCTTCGATGAGCGCATCCATTTCCGCGATAGGGTGCAGGTGTTCGCGCAGTTCCTGCGGGAAACCCAGCGCCCCGGCCAGGCACGGCGCTGGATCAGCATCGACCGCCAGCACGTCCCGTCCGGCGTCGGCGTAGACCTGTGCCAGCAATGCCGATAAGGTTGTTTTGCCCACCCCGCCTTTACCACTGATAGCCAGTTTCATCTGCTTTTGTCCCTAGAGTCTTGTCTGTTGATCGAAAACACCGCGCCCAACTATTGGTTGAGATGCGCGCGGTGTCTCGATCTGATTGTAGCATAGGTCGTGTTATCTGGCTGCCGTCTCGGTTTTTTCTTCCTCAACCGGTGCCACAAAGTCAGGCGGCAGCAGCCCTGCTTCGGTGACGATGCGCGGGACAATTTCCTCCCAGCCAACGGCCATCAAGTGAATGCCGTTGACTCCCTGTTTGCTTTTGATCGTCTCGATCAGTTCCAGCGCAATCGTCACGGCTTCTTCTTCCACGCCGTCGCCCGCCGCTTCCAGCCGCTTGAGCAGCCTGTCGGGGATGAACACGCCGGGCACTTCGTCGTTCATGTATTGTGCCATGCGCAGTGACTTCAACGGCGTGATGCCGATCAAGATGTACACTTTGTCGAGTATGTTACGCTTTGCCAGCGCATTCAGCCACAAGTCCAGGCCGTCGGCATCGAAGACCAGATTCGTCTGGAAGAACTGCGCTCCGGCATTGACTTTTTTATGTTCGCGGATGGCCTGAAACTCCGGACGTGATGCAAACGGCGCGCCGGCGGCTCCCAGAAAGATCTGCGGCGGGAACTTGATCGCGCGCCCGTCGAGGTAGTGACCCTCATCGCGCATGCGCCGGATGATCCACAGCATCTGCACCGAGTCGATGTCGAGCACGTCCAGGCGACCCAGCGGTGGCGGCCCCATACGGCCACTGTCACCGGAGAGGCACAGGATATTACGCACGCCCAGGGCACTCGCGCCGATCACCTCGGATTGCAGCGAAGCGCGCGTGCGGTCGCGGCCCTGCATCTGCATGACCGGTTCGGCCCCGTTCTGCATGGCCAACACGCTGCACGCCATACTCGACATGCGCGCGGTAGCCGACGGGTTGTCGGTGAAGTTGACAGCGGCCACGTATGGATCGGCCAGCGCGATGTTGCGGCACATCTTGCCGGTGGCAGTGCTCATCGGTGGCGCGACTTCTGCCGTGACAACAAACTGGCCTGCCTTGAGCCGGCGTTCCAGTTCGGAGATCGGTTCGGTGTACGCCGGTGGGTGATATTCCGAATCGCCCTGCCACCAATCTTGCTGGCGGATTGGCCTGAAAACGGAGTCCCAGTTTGCGGCGCGTTTGGCGGCGTCGCGCGATAACATGCCCGACACAAACTTACCCGTGCCCACCGTTTTCACTTGTCGCCAGACATCGCCCCAGGTCTCGGTTCCGACCCGGTCCCAGTCGAGCGGCGGCAGGACTTCGAGCAGTTTTTCCTCGCGGCCCATCGCAAAGGACCGCTCATAAATCTTGTACCAGATGCACGGGCGAGTCTGGTCCACGTAACAAAATTCTTCGGTGGACCCACCGCACGGGCCATTTCGCGCGCCTTTGGCGCATTCCATCGGGCAGATAAATGCAGTCTCTTGCAGCAGGCAATTGCCACACATGCGGCAGCCGAACATAGGCCCTTTGACCATACGCTCGACAGTCGCCAGCAAGCGGCTGCCAAGCGGCTCACGCTTGAAGGGATAGAACGGCGGTTGCCAGCGGCGTCCGGGTGTAAAAATAGGCATCAGTGATTTTTCCTTTGGCGCATAGGTCGCGCCGCTAGGAGTGCGAACGTTGGTAAACAGCCAGCTATTGCTGGAGATACGAGTCGGCGTAAATGACCTTGTTAAGCAGAATCTGCACCGTCTTCCAGATCGCTGCTTGCTCAGGATCGGACATATCGACATCGGCGATAGTCGGTTCTTCCATCGCCGCGATCCGATCGTGCAGTTTCAGGTACAGGCGACCTATCGCCGTGCTCTGGTCGCGTTGTTCGACGATGCGCACGACGTTTTTCAGATCCTCGTCAAATGGATCGGCGATCATCATTTGCAGGCCAGCGCCCATTAGCATCGCACAATACACGCGGTTGATCAACGGTCGATTCTCGCGCGGGACCGCATTCGACACATTGGACAGGCCCACCGAGATCGCAGGCGGCGGGTCCCAGACGACCTGCAAGGTGCGAATCGCTTCAATCAGTTCCGGGCAATATTCCTGGCAGCCGGAAACGGTCAGCACCAGCGGGTCGATAATCAGGTCGGTAACCGGGTAGTCGATCTCCAGCATACGCGGGATCAACTTCTCGATGGCGATCGTCACGCGTTCATCTGCGCTAACCGGGATGCCGCTTTTGCCCATCGTCAGGGCGACCAGCTTGGCGTTGTACTGCTTGGCGATCAGCGGCACGTTTTCCAGCCGCTCCGGTTCGGCTGACGTAGAGTTGATGATCGGCTGGGCTTTGGTGATTTTCTTCAGCCCGGCTTCAATGCCCAGGATGTTGGTGCTATCAAAACTCAGCGGCACATCAACCACGGCCTCGACAGTCTCCACCATCCAGGGGAATAACTCTTCCCAGTCTTTTTTGCGCGGTCCCATGTTGAGATCAAGCGCCTGGGCACCGGCTTCGACTTGTTGGACTGCCAGCTCCTGAAAGAATTTTGCATCTCGCGCCGAGAGGGCATCTTTCACCCGCTGAGAGATAATGTGAATATTCTCACCGATAAGGTACATTTTGTTCCCTTCCTTAAGTGGTCATAACTGCCTGCACCGTTGGGAAGCGCGAGAGATCGGTATGGGGCAGGAATAATGCGGACGTAAATGCATCGTAAAACGTATTGTCAGCAGAAAGCTCTATGTAAGTCATGCGGCTGGCGATGTCCTTGATCCGAGCGCGTGCCCGGCGGTCGAGCAGTGCCAGGTATGCGCCCTTGATCGAGGTATTGCCGAGAAAGTAAAAGCGGTCCCAGGCCATATCGGGCAGCAGGCCGATCTGCACGGCTTTTTCGACGTTGATGTACTTGCCGAATGACCCGCCGACCAGCACCTGCTCGACGGTACTCAGCGGCACACCGACACTGTCTGCCAGTACTGTGAATCCAGCATAGATGGCGGCCTTAGCGCGCAGCAGGTTGTCAATGTCCACGTGCGTGATCACAATGTCACGCCCGTGGCCGGTTTCTGTGCCCCACGTAATGACGTATTCCGGCCCGTGATCGCCTATCCGAACGCGTGGCGTGCGCAGGCTCGCATTGATATGCCCGCCTTTGTCTACCACGCCTGTCAAAAACATTTCGGCCAAGAGCGAGATCAAGCCGCTGCCGCAGATGCCGCGCGGCCTGGTGCCACCGATCACACGATAGGTCGGTTCGTATGTCTCACCGTTGATCCAGACTTCTTCAATCGCGCCTCTGGTAGCACGCATCCCGTACTGCACGCCGCCGCCTTCAAAGGCGGGGCCCGCCGAACAGGCGACGGTGATAAGCCATTCTTTGTTGCCCAGCACGATCTCGCCATTGGTGCCCACGTCGATGAAGATGGTCACCAACTCGGTGTCGTCCAGCCCTGATGACAGGACCCCGGCAGTGATGTCCGCCCCGACATAACTGGCAACCCCCGGCAGGCAGTCAACGGTCGCGTCAGGGTGGATGTTCAGCCCCAGGGCGCGCCCGGTCAATGTCGGGATGTGGTTCACGGCAGTCACAAACGGCGCAACCCGGATGCTGCCCGCCGGAATACCCAACAGCAGGTGCATCATGGTGCTGTTGCCGGCGATAGTTGCCTTGACGATCTCGGTCGGCTGTGCCCCGGTGCGTTTACAGGCGGCTGCGATCAGGTCGTTGATGGTGCCGACGACCAGGGTCAGTAGTTCCTCACCGCCGCTGCCTTTGCCGCTGTAGATGATGCGCGAGATCACATCTTCGCCGCGTGCGATCTGCCCGTTGTATTCGGCAGCCTGGGCACAAACTTCACCAGTGATCAGATCGACCAGCCACAACGATACCGTCGTCGTGCCGATGTCGATGGCGATACTCCACAGCGGCGTGTCATCGGGCACCAGGCCAGGCTTGAGATCGATCAGCCGCACCGGGCACTGCGGGCAGTCCCACGCTTCGGCGTCGAGAATGGCCGTGATCTGCCAGTCGCCTTTGCGCAGCATGTGGCCCAATCGCCGGAGCTGCATCAGCGAGATTTGCACATCGGCGAGACGTGTGTGCTGGCGCAGCGCGGTTTGAATGCGGCTCCAATCGTCCCTTTGGTCCTCTATGCTGGGCGGCGTCACGGTTAGCGCAACGCGGCGCACCGTTTGAACGTGCTGCGGGTCATAATCTGCCGGGATTTCGATCTCAACGGCGGTCCGATCCGTTGTCAGCCGCCGCTCGATCTTTTCCTGGGGCGGAACCGCGATCGTCACGTCGCCTTCGACAACCGTCTGGCACGCCAGCGCGTACCCGGCGGCGACGTCATCAGCGGACAGGCGCAGCGTACTACGGCGGCGCACAGTCCCTTTGACAACCTGGACTGCGCAGCGCCCACAGCGCCCCTGTCCCCCGCAGGGTTGTTGAATATCAATCCCGGCCAGGTGGGCAGCCTCCGCCAGCAGCGTGCCGGTGGGCACGCTCACTGGTGCGGAGGCAGCATCAAACCGTACAGTGTGTTCAGCCATGAATGAGCTACAGTGCTTGCTTCATAAACGCCGGAATATCTACGGCCTCACGCGGCCCTACCCGCACATTCCAGTCGGGCAGTTCCTCTTCCAACTCACCCGAGAGCACGGCTACGTGCCCCGGCAGTACGATCACTTTGCTGCTGACCTTATCCGGCAGCTCGAACTGCTTGACGGCTTTGGCAATACGTTCGGCGTCAAACTTGCCAGCCGCCCAGGCCGTCAGCACGCTCATGCCTTCCGCATCGGTGACGAGCAGCCACGCGGGCAGGCCCGAGCCTTCGACTTCGTTGGCTACGCTGAAGTACGTGATGCTGAAATTGGTGGTGACCATAACCGGGTCTTCCGGCTTGGGATCGTTGATCTCGTATACGCCGGGCTGGACCTGGATCGGTTTCTGCGGGTCGGTATAGATATTTTCGCGCAGCACCAGCAGCGAGTAGGTTGTTTCCGGCGTGAAATGGTCGATCACGATAAACCCGGCATATTTGGCAATCGCCTGCGCGGCCTGGATCGATTCGCGGGCCGGGTCACCATCGCCACACACAGCGAGAATCGGGTATCCCAACGCGCGGAAGTTCTTCTTGATGGACAGGCGGCGAATCGCGGTGCTGAGCGCCAACGACTGGCTGAGTTTTCCGGCGGCGGGGTGCAGCACCAGGTCTTCCACGCCCTGGCCCTTGATCTTCTCGGTCAGGTCGGCCAACGCTTCGAGGGTCCCGGCAGAAACGGCCAGCGCGGCCCCGTACTTTTTCGCCAGCGCGGCCATGCCTTCCCAGTTATCAGCATCCGCGCCCTGGATTAGAGGCGTTTCGCCGTCAACCGCTTTCAGCCCGGCCTCGATGACCGCCACGTCGCGGCTGATCAGGATCAACGGGCGCTTGCTCGCGCCCCGCACGGCGACGACGGCTTTTTCAAATGCCGCCGGATCGCCAGTCGTGGACTCGACTGCGAACCCATCAAGTGTGAGGTCCATGCCGACATAGGCCACGCTGTAGGCATTCGCCACGCCGATTTTAGCCCGGATGTCATCCGCGCTCATGCCGTCGGTGACACGGACGAACAGGCCCGGCTTGTGGTAAAAGGTCTTCTCATGACGGAATAAAACCACTTCATTACCCGCTTTGACTTCAGTGCCGTTCACTTTGAGCGTGACCAGCCGCACAGGCGGCGCAGCCGACTCGGCGAGTTGGGATTTTGCTTCGTCGCTGACATGCGGGCAGGCGGCCAACTCAATCTGTTTGGCGGCGAGTTTCATGGCGAAGGCCAGGCAGGTCGGAAAACCGCAGTCCTTGCAGTTTGTCTGCGGCAGCAACTTGTAGATTTGAATGCCACTTAAAGCCATTCCGTATCTCTCTCCTTACCGTTACGACACATCGGGAACGGCCATCAGTTCTTCAATAGCCGTTTTGACGCGTTTAATGCTTTCAGGGTGGCGCAGCACGACGATATCCGCCCCGGATTCGAGCAGGGCAACCGAGGTCATCACTTCCCAGTTGATCGCGCGTGCTTTCCAATCGCCCCAGCTTTCGGGCACGCCTTCACCTACCTTGGATTCCTTCGTTTTCCAGGTTTCGTAACCCACGGTGACGATCATGGGCAGTTGGGTCATGGCGTCGCCTTGCAGGGCTGCCAATCGCAGCCGTTCCATCACGGAATAGCCGTATTCAATCCCGTAACCCAGCGCGCCGGTGGTCGGGTCCATGAGCACGCGGTCCAGCGGCAGGCCCATGTCGCTGATCAGGATGTTAAGCTGCTTGGCGAGGTTGACGTCCATCGCCGTGCGAGCGGACACCAGATGATCGTTCGCCATAGCGGTCGCCACGATAGTGCGGTAGTTCTTGTCCTCGCAGATGCCTAATACGATGCGCTCGCCTTTGGTCGCCTCGGCGATCGGCACCAGCAACTCGTTGTCGAGGTCCGCCTGGCCGGGTGCAAAAACGAGCAGCGGCAGCTTGCTGGCCTCCAATACCTTTTTTGTGGCGGCGACGGCTTCCGCCGGTGTCAGCGGTTTGCCATCCCCACCGGTTGCGGTGAGCGAAAGCTGCAAAAGATCGGCGCCGGCCTTTTCAGCGGCCTGTGCCCAGGTCGCCGGGTCGTTGACGGCGTCGCCCCACACGTCCAGCAGCAGAGGGGACCAGTCATCGGGCCGCCGGTTCAGAATCTCGATGGCGATGACTGGCGGATGGGGAGTTTCTGCTTCAAAATGCATAAATGGCAGGCTTGTCTGGCCACCCACGGTGATCTTGTGTGACCGGGTGCCGCCTTCTTCCGGGGTGGCTCCAATCGTGATGGTTCGGACGGCGCCAGGCCATTTATCTTTTGGAATTTCAACAGGCATGAAATTTACTCCTCCTGAGGGGAAACCGCGCGTTTCCGTGCGGCGTCCCGCCGTTTGATGAATGTGTCGAGCGGGGATACGCGTTCCGCTCGAATGCCTAAATCTTTTAGGTCGGTGCTATCTTCTGCGGCCAGATGCCGCAGCAAGTGCCGGTAGGCGATCACGGCGGCAGGATAACTGATCCCGTCGGAGTGATGCATCAGGAACAACGCGCGCACACCTTGATCTTGCATGATCTGGGCGGCGGCTGCAAGTGGAATATCGGGTGGGATTTCCGGGACGCCTTCGCGCATGATATCCCCGGCTGTCAGGCGGCGGTCATCTCGCGCATACGCTTGCACGACCGCTGCCTGGCTGACAACGCCCACGGCGTGCCCCTCGTGATCCAGCACCACGAGCGCTTCGAGGTCGGTATCGAGCATGGTTCGCGCGATCTCGGTGATCAGCGTGTCGGGGGAACAACTGGTAACGCCTACGGTCATCAAGTCACGGACAAGGCGGATGTCGGTCATCTAGGAACCTTCTTGGGCGTCCCCCCAGCCGCTCGCCTCTGTGGGAGCGGCTGAAGGGACCCGTCATCTTAACTCACCAATCCTACCACGATCTTAACAGCTTAGAACATCATTTCCATTGCCAGCGCCGGATGGTTGTGCTCTTCCAACCAGGCCAGCAGATCTTCAACCGTGGTGACGCTGCGTTCATCTGCGATCTTATCGATCAAGTCCGGATCGCCTTCACGTTCAACCACGGCCTGGAATTCTTCAGCCATCGTCTCTTTAAGCACGCTGCTCATCCACACGACACGCTTGAACCCGCCATCCGCTGAGATGAACTTGGGGCTGACCAGGTAAAACTTGCCGACGCCCATCACACCGGGCGTTTGCAGGCCGCCACCGGCCATACCGGCCAGCGTGCTAAACGTCATACCCGCCGGGGTCATGCTGGTGTCTTCACGGCTGACGACCATCACCCCGTTCGCTTCGGGGATCAGCATCACGATACACTCGAAGCACCCGCACGCGGTCATCGGGTTTTCCATGATCGAATACATGGCGACTTCTTGCACCGTACCGTGTGAGCCGATCTTGGCATAGTCGTTTGTGCCGGACCAGTAACCTTTGACAGGATCAACTACGCTGCCCAGTCTGATCGGCTGGTTGGGGCCAGTCGGGTTGATGCTGAACGAGGCTTTGCAGTCCAGCCAGTTATACGCACCGCACAAGCCCAACCGTTCCGGGCTGACGATGCAGACGTGGTCCGGAGCGAAGGACTGGCACAGCGTACAGGAGTAGAACTCGTCCACCGCGTTGTCTTTCAGGTCCTCCAGGCGCTTGTTGCGGAAGTCGTATGCGCTGCGGGCCTCCGCCAGCCAGTGCTCCTGTTCAGCCGGTTCGGTGTAGATCGTGACCTGGACCTTATCGACAATTGCGCCAAAGTCGGCATGGAAACGCGCATGCAGAATCTTGCCAAAATGCTCCAGGTTGAAGCCCTTCTCAAAGGCGTTGTTAGATATCCGAATCCAGGCGATGTCACGCTGGCCGATGTGCTGGATGCCCGATGCGCCGTTGACGAAGTAGTGAATCTGGCGTTCGAGCACCGGCTCGAAGTCCTGCTGCATCTGGCGGCCCGCTACCTGGATCACGATGCCCATATCCATCGATCCTTGCGGGGCGATGTCTTCAAAGCCGGGGCCAACGACCTCAACTTTGCCGTCGGTTATGCCAGCCATATCCGTCATGTGCAGGTATTCGAAACAGCGCGAGTATTTGCCGCCGAATTCAATGCGCATGTCGGCCTTACGCACCACTTCGCCTTCAAACGCCGAACCGTACGGCACCGGCACCGGCACGTTGGCGACTTTCACCTTCACGCCGCGCACTTCGATGCATTTTTGTACCAGAATTTCGGCCCGTTCGAGATCGTCCGCGCCTTCGATTTCATTGAACGGCATGCTGACGACGTGCTCGTAGGTCGTCACGCCGGTCGGTAGGATTTCCGGGATCACCGTGTCGGCGATGACCGGGAAACCGAAATTGATCGCACCGGCTGCTGCCGCGTACTTCAGATCATCCACTTCACCGAGCGCCAGCACAAACGCAAACACGCGGTCTTTGTTGTACATCAGGATATCGCGCGCCTGGCCCGGTTTGAGCCCGCCGAACGTGAGGGCCGAACGGGTCGCAAAGCCCAGCGCGTAGATCGCGCTCAGCGTGTCGGTGCCAAAGGGGACGGTGTAGGTGTCATACCCCAGCTCGACGCCTTCTTCAAGCAGTTGATGGATGATGCTGCGTCCGTTGACGTTGCCGGATAGGAAGCACAGAATGTTGCGCCGCTGAAGCTCGCGCACGATCTTCACCGCGACTTCATTCGACTTAGCCGCGCCGACGATCGCCGCAAAACCGGGCATACGCCCGTCCACAAGCTGGATGCCCCACGAGCGTAATTGAATATCGTCAATGGGGCCGTTCAGATGGCCGGTCAGGGCGTCACCGTTGTTTGAATACGACGTGCCGCCCGCCAGCTCCATCCCGGCGAATGGTTCCGGCTGCAAACTGTAAACGAAACGAACCGCCTCGATGGTTTCGGCAGCCAGCAAAGTCGCCATGCCGCTGTCGAGTGTTTCACCCAGGTAGGGCGTCCAATGCTTGTTTGAGGGAAGCGGGTGAAGCAGTTCGCGTGCGTGATCCAGTACAGGTTCCAGATCCCCGATGGTTTCGATTTCGCGCCCGGTCATGCCCAGGATCAACGGCAGATAGTAGGCCGTATTGGGGAAGGTGACCGGCGTTTCCGGCCCTTTTTCGGCCAGGGCCCTGCGGAGCATAACTTCCGCTTCGGTTACCAGCGCGTTCGCGCCGCGAATGGCGCGGGTCGCAATATAACGAGACATAAGCCGTATCTCCTACTTGGCTGGCGTGCCGTACAGGGCCGCCTGGCGTTCCGCTAAGGGCAGAGACTCGAGTTCGAGCATCCGGGCATCACCGCTGCGTCCAAAACGCTCCGGCTCGTAGGCGGGCAGGCCCAGCGCCGCACGTTTTTTGTCGATGTGATCGAGCGTGCGGCGGATCATCTCGTCCGGGTCGGCGATGAATTCCATCTTGCCGCCGTAGAGGTTTTCCCACCCTTCGCTGATGTACTTCAGCACGATGTCGCTGTCGGTGACCCGGTCCGGCATCCCGCTGACCGGCGACGCGCCGCCAAAGATGACGTAGGCACCGGAGGCGACGCAGTACGTGCCGATCGAGAGCGCCTTTTCGCTCATCCACTCAGGGGCCAGCCCGACGGCGGGAATCTGGTCGATGTCGTCGCCCAGGCCGCCTTCTTCGACCACCTGGGTCAGCACGGTCAGGATGC
>CAYMTN010000189.1:0-10717 GCA_964393335.1 uncultured Anaerolineaceae bacterium | reverse complement strand
TGGAATACAGGTTGAGCAGCACCTGCCGCACGCGCAGCGGGTCGCCCAACACCATCGGCAGCGGGTCGCTCAGCTTGCGCGTGAGTTTGACCCGGTCGGCTTTTTCGCCCACCAGGCCGACAGCGGTCGAGAGCACGCCTTTGATCACCGGGCCGAGATCGACAGGCTGGATTTCGAGGTCCAGCTTGCCAGCATCCACCTTGGACAGGTCGAGGATGTCATTAATAATGTTGAGCAGGTGCTTGCCACTGCTCAGAATCTGGGTCATGTCTTTGCGGTACTGGGAGGGCAGTTCGACCCCGTCGTACATCGCGGGGAAGTCGAGCATGGTCTGGCTGAAGCCGATGATCGCGTTGAGCGGGGTACGGAGTTCGTGGCTCATGTTCGCCAGGAACTGCCCCCGGAAGTTCTTGGCTTCCTCTTCCGACCGGCGGGCGACTTCCAGTTCTTTGTTCGCTTTTTGCACTTCCATCGTCAGCGCTTGCTGGCGCATAAAGCTTTTTTGCAGTGCCTCGCGGCTTTCGAACAGGGCGAAGGTGGTGTGGCGTTCCTTGCGGTAGTTTTCGAGCGCCCATTCGGCAATCGCGTACAGCTCGCCACTCACCTGGGCAGACAACCCGGTCGAGATGCCGGTCAGGATCAGCGCGAACAAGGTCGTGTTGGTGAACGTGAACTTTTCCGCAAGCCCGGACGGGATCAGGATCGCCGCCGCCACCGCAATCGTCGCCATCAACAACGTTTCGCGGACGGGCATCAGCAGGCCGACGACAAACACCAGCAGCGGGAAGATGTACGGGGCATACTTTTCCCCGAAGCTGTCGCCCAGGCCCATCGTCAGCGCGATGGCGAGGATGGCCCCCAGCGAATAGACCCACACGGCGTCGTTGAACCGTTCACGTTTGAGGAGTTGGCCGGTGGCGAAACAGCTAACGGTTACGGATGCCGTCGGGATCAGCACGGCGACGAACGACATGTTACGCCCGCCGCTGATCACGATCAACGCCCACCAGATCATGAACGAGGCAAACAGCGTCACTTTCCACAAGGTCGACAGGCGTTCGGCACGCACCTCCTGCGCAAACGTCATGCGTGATGGCACGTTTGCGGTGTCGACAGGGCGCGCTTCCGGTGCAGCTTCAGACTGATCGTAGGTCAGTTGGTCTGGTACAGGCTGCTCTTTTTTCTCTTCTCGACTGATTGGGTATTCCGGTAGCATTGCTGACATATAAACCCTCTGTCAAAAACGGCCACGCTAAAAGCGATGCGGACTGGTAAGCCTGGCTGATGGAGGGCGGTTCCCGCTTCCGACGATTCCCTTGCCAGGGTAACGAAATTATTAGGTGTCTTAAAAAATTCAGCCAACTTCTTCGTTTAGTTTGTTTTTCAGTATACACCAACTTTTACGGGACTTTTACACTTCAAACCCTTCTCAAGCCGAAATTCAGGGAACTTTCACAAATTTCGTAAAGATTTCGGCGGGCCTGCACCTCATCGCCAATTGGCGCGTAAACACTTATAATAATGGCTGGCCTAGCGGGCCTGTTCGCACGGCTGGCCCGCTACGGGAATGCGACAGCAGGCCGGTGCGGTGGTATAACTGAGCGGACGGCCAAGATCGAGTGCGTCTGAAGCATCAGAAGGAGGGATTCGGATGTAAGATGGTATGCGCGTTGGCGGGCACGCCGCGTGGCCCGGCGGGCCAAACGGCAAGGCCGGCGGTTTTTCCGGCGAACGATTCGCCGTGTCGGGCGGTAGAGACGGCGCGGCCTGTTTTTCAGGCGCGGCTGCGGGCTGCGTCGGCAGCGCGCCTGATGCTTACTTGCTGAATGATCAGGAATACCGGTTATGCATACCTTGATTCAAAAGCCGCTGGTGGCGCGTATCATTCGAAACCGGCTGGTTCTGTGTGTCCTGTTGCTCGTCATTCAGGCTCAGTTTTTCACCATTAACCTGCTCAATGCCCGGCTGCGCGCGCCGGACGACGGCTGGGAACTGACAATCGGTATCATCGACAACAACCTGACGCCGGGGGGTATCTGGCTGGTGCCGTATTTTGCCGGTTTCGCGCTGGCGCTGCTGGTTCCACTGTGGGCCATGTACAACATGCCGAACACGGAATACCGGCAGTTCGTGCTGGCGATGATGGTCGCGGCGCTGATCGGGTACGCGATCTACATCATCTTTCCGACGTATGTCGTCAAACCCGCGCCGGAAGACGTGCCCGGCCAGGATGTGTTTGCCCGCGTGCTGCGCAGCACCTATGAAGCGGACGCGGCGGCCAGCACGCACAACGCGGCCCCCAGCCAGCACGTATTTTACGCGGTGTTGAACATGTGCTTCATGATCCGGTACCGGCCTCGCCCGCGCGTGTTCTGGGTTTGGACGACACTGGCCGCGCTGATTTGCGCCTCGACGCTGCTGACCATGCGCCACAATTCGCCGGACCTCATCGCCGGGTACGTGCTGGCGGTGGCGGCGTATTACGCGGGTATTTACCTGGGCCAGCGTCTGACCGACGACCTGGGTGACGCCGACGCGCCGATCGCTGCACCCGCGTTGGGGCGGTTTCGCCGCGTGGCGCGCCGTATGACGGCGGATACGCCGTAGGTTGGTGAAGTTGCTACTTTGAGAATAGAATCTGCATAGAACAGCCTGAGTGTAGGAAGAGGTTTATGACGCAGAATTCGGACGAAAAAACACAGGGAACAGCAGCCTGGCCGTCACAACTCGATCTACCCACGTTACCTGCGAACAATTTCGCTGTGGGCAAAGTCGGTGATTTTACTTACCTGACTTTTGGCGAGTTGGACCCCTTTACAACTGGGAGTTTTTCGCCACCCGGATCGGGGACGCCCGAAGTTCGGATCAAACCGGTCGCGTCGATCGTATTAGGGCAAGATGGTCATAAAGTGTTGACACGTTTATTAGTTCAAGCGCTTGAAACAGAAGGCCTGGAGGAGTTGGCGCGATTTGTTCAAGATGCGTTGCATCAGCGACAGGAAGACTGATCATGGTTGAGACATACCCACAGACTCCAGTCAGACATTTCTATACAGGTGGGGCGGATGCCCGGCAACTCTTTCTCACTGCGCCGTCGCCGGAATCCGGCGAAGCCGTGTCCTTTCACACGCGGGGAACCGCGATAGATGATCACTTTGCGGCGATTCGTGCCTATGCCGGTGAGCATCATCTGTCCGTGCTGGAACTGATCGCTGAATATGCGCTCGATGATCTCCCGGTCAGCGTTGGCAACATGATCAAAGATTATCTGGAAGAACACAAGCCGAAAGTGAAGCCGGGCGAGGTGAAATATCGGGGGTTGTTTTCCAGTGGCAGAAGCGATCTATCGGCCCGAATGGAAGAGATAATCTATGGGATTGATCCGTTCCAGGATTCAGATGAAGGTGATGATGAGTGACGATCACGATCGTTGATTCGGGCTTTGTATTTGCGATTTTTGACGAAGATGACAAGATCCACGCCAAAGCTCTGTCGATAATACGAGATGATCGCTGGCGTTTTTATCTTCCCGCCGCCACATTAGTTGAGGTTTTTCATCTCAAACTGCACCGGCACCGCAAGCACACAACGGACGCGCAATGCATTCAGAGTTTTGCTCAAGGTCTGGAAGACATCGTCGAAAGCCTCCCGTTTCAGCTTGAAGAAATGACACCGTCCGATTATCGGCGCGCCATTGATTTGCTGAATCGGTATGCAGATTCCGGTATCGATTATGTTGATGCCGTAATTGTTTCGGTAGCAGAGCGATTTCAGACGCCTTATATTATGACTGTGGATGAAAACCACTTCCGGCGATATATCCCAGGTTTTGCAGATCATTTCTTGTTACCTGTATTCGACCTCTGAAAAACACTTTTGGGATTTAGCACCTCTGACCAAACCCTGAACGCGCCTTTTCGAGTATCATAAAGGGTTACCGGCGCGCCATCCGTTGCTGGACTGTGCCGCGCGGTGCCGGGTGAGCGGGTGATTCGCGTCAGGTGTGACACATGCACCTGCCGGGTATGCCTGCCCCCGTGATGGACGCTGCCGGAATCTATATCTGACGACTGCTCGACCAGAGGAGGAACTCATGAGCGCATACGACACCCCTCGTTTTGCCGTACCGGATAAGAACCTGGTCCCGGTGAATCCTTACCTCGGCAATATGTACGAGATTCCACCCTCACGCATGTTTATCATCAAACTCTCGCTGAAGAAATACCGCGAAAAGGTCGGACCGGATAACGCGATGTTCGACGCGTCCCAAGGGGACGGCGGCGCGTCACTGCCGGGCGTCCCGGAGGCGCTGCTCGACCGCGCGCACGAACTGGTGAAGAAACACGGCACCAGCTACGACTTCCCGTATGGTGCGGACGTGTTCCGCCGCAGCGTGATCGAGCAGTACTGGAAGCTCGACCCGTCGCTGGGCTGGGGTCCGACGAACGTACTGGCGGCGGTCGGCGGGCGCGATGCGCTGATGAAAGCCTACAGCGCGATGGTCAACCTGGGCACGGGCCGCGTCGGGGACGTGGTCCTCGTGTCACGCGTGCCCTGGATCAGCTACAACTGGGGTCCGTACGCGGTTGGCGCAAACGTGCTGCTGGCTCCTGGTGACGAGGCGCAGGCGTGGCGCTATTCCGAGGACACGATCCGCACGGCGGTGGATTTTTGCCGGAAAAACGGCGAGCGCCGCATCGCCGGAATCGTGATCACGTCACCCGACAACCCGACCGGGCACACGCTGGACGTCGAACAACAGATCGCGCTGGGTAAGGCGGCGCTTGAGGCGGGCATTTCATACGTGTTGTACGACTGGATTTACCATTACATCACCGAGGGCCAGCCGACTGACGCCAACGTGGTCTTAGGCGCGTTTTCGCCGGAAGAACGCGAGCGTATCATCATTCTGGATGGCCTGACCAAGTCGTTGGGTGCGTCCAACGTGCGCAACGCGCACTTGCTCGCCAGCGAGCGCGTGGTCAAGTTCATCAGCGGGCGCGCGTCGCACGGCGTGATCCCGCACTTTCACGGGCAGGCGGTAGCGATGGCCGCTTACGAGCAGGGCTTCCGCCGGGCCGCCGACCCGATTATCGGCCCGACCAATGCCAGCCGCAAGGTGATGCGCCAGTTCCTGACTGAGAACGGCTATCGGTTTATCATGGGCGATGGCGGGTATTACGCGTTCATCAACGTCGAAAAATGGCTGCAAGCCGCCAACATGGAAGACAGTTACGTGCTGGGCGAATACCTGGCGGCGGAGCACGGGATCGCGGTCGTGCCGGGGGCGTCGTTTTCCGCCGAAGGCAACAACTGGATTCGGTTCTCGTACGCGCTGCCGCCGGAAGTGACGGCGGGCGCGGTGCAGCGCTTCCACGAGGGGCTGGCGACTCTGGTGTAAAACCGGGCGCGTGCATCCAGGCGTCGGTTGTTGGTACGATTTGCAGCGCCGTCCGGGCGGTGTGCGTTCGGGCGGCGCTGCCGTTATAATCTCCAGAGTTGTGCTCCCGTGTACGAACGATCAGGTGATTGGAGTGGCGTTCAGGTCGTTCGCTGACACGTGCATAACGTTCTAAACCAGAAGGCTAGTTTGAATCCAGATGTTCGCCGGTTAGCCTCACCCCTGGCCGGATGGCGGCTCCATTCTGATGGAGAGAGGGGAAAAGGGATGAGGCTAGCTGCTGGTGCTCGAAAGTTTGGTTTTCCATGTGAGTATCCGTAGTATTGGAGAAATCGATGAGTAGATGCTGGAAGTTGGGATGGTTGTGTGGTGTCGTCGTGATCGCCAGTTTGTTGTTTGGTGGCATACCGGTCAGCGGCGCGCAAACCGGAACCAGTGAGGACCAGACGTACATCTGGCAGCCGTACGGGCTGTCGCTAAGTTATCCGTCCGATTGGCAGGTAGTCGTCAAGGGTGACGTGATCAGCGTGCGGCCCACCGACCGGGACGTGAGCGACGGGTTCGGCCCTGAGCTGATCCTGTTCCCGCTGCCGGATGCCGACCCCGCCGATCTCGACGCAGCGGTGCAGGACGTGGCAGCGATGATTGGCGGCATACCGGGTGAGATTGTCGCCGGGCGGCTGGACGGGCGCGCGTCTCGCACGTTTGTGTACACGCGGACCGACCCGGACGTGACCGGCGGCGTGACCGTCGTGGCAGTGGACGACCAGACCGTGATCGCAACGGCCTACGTGGTGCGCCGGGACGAGCCGGGTTCTGTGGTGCGCACCCTCCCGCGTATCACGCTCAGCCTGAGCTTCGAATCAACCGTGCGCGAAACCCCGCCGAGCGTGCCGTCGCTGAGCGTGGCGTCGGTGCAGCTCCCGCAGCCGTATACGTGGGACGCTGCCGGGCTGGCGCTGTACTTCCCGTCTGACTGGCACGTATCGCAAACGACCAGCGGCGATACCACGACGCTGACCGCCGCCCCGGTGGATGAGGCTGTGACCAGCGACAACCGCTACGACGTGATCCAGGCGTCGATGCTGCCCAAGTTCAGCGGGCTGGACCTGCATACCGTCGCCGAAGCGGTCGCGCAGGATTACAGCCCGGTGACTGGTATCCTCGACCTGACGGTGGCGGGTTATCCGGCGGTGACGTATGACATCGTCGATACGAGTGAGACGCCCGTGTTGTACCTGCGCACCGTCATCGTCGGCATGCCCGAACGTAACGCGCTGGTGTTGTTCGTGTTTGGCGCGGAACAGGGCAGTTGGGACAGCTTCCGCCCGCTGGTGAGCGCGTTTCTCAGCAGCATCGAGCAGGTGGACGCACGCGCCGCGACTGCGCCCGCGAGTGGCATTCACGTCCTGGCGGCGCGCGTGTCTCCGCACGCTGAGGCGTCGCGCTGGCAGGACGACGGCGGCGGGACCAGGCCGTTTGTCTGGGCAGATTATGGCGTGACGTTTGAGATACCGGACGCGTGGCAGACGGTATCCGGCGGGCAGGACTTCGACCTGGCGCTGGTGTCGCCTGCCGCGATGCAGTCCTCCAGCGGCGGATCGTTCGTGGTCGTCCGCAGCCTGCCGAGTGTCGGCGCGGGTGAAACGATGGCGAGCGCGCTGCAGCCGGTCGCGGACCAGGTGTCCGGGACGGTCGAGCCGTTCACGGCCAACGGGTTGGAAGGGGCCGCCGTCAATTTTGAAGATACCGAGGCCGGGACCATGAATCACCTGGTGCTGCTGCCCTATGGCACGCAGGGCGCGGCGTTGTACATCCAGACGACTGCCGTACCGGAGGAAGACGCCAGCGTGCTCGCCATTCTAGGCAGCATCACCATCGACCCGCCCGTGCCGGACTATGCCGCGATTGATGCCGCCTGGCAGACCAGCCTGGCGGAGCAGGGCAGACTGCTGTACGGCGATCCGGCTGCGCCGGTCAAAATGGTCGAGTTTTTCGATTTTTCGTGCGGGCACTGCGCCAGCTACAGCGCGGACGTCGAGCGCCTGATCGCGCTGGACGTCGAGCCGGGCGATCTGTACCTGGAACTCGCGCCGCTGGATACTATCGGCGGCAGCCTGTCGAATGCGGTGTCTCAGGCGACCTACTGCGCGACAGAGCAGGGCAAAGGGTATACGGCCTATGAAACGCTGTTTCACGGTTACATGACCGAAGGGTACGACGTGGCCTACACCCGCGACGGCATCACCAGCCTGCTCAGCCAGCCGGAGATCGGGGTGGACGTGGACGCACTCAATGCCTGCATCGACGCCGGGACCTACGCCGATGTGATCGTGGCGACCGATCAACGCGCGACGGATGCCGGCGTGACCGGCACGCCGTCCGTGCTGCTGGCGGCAGGCGATGCCGAACCCGCCTTTGTCAACCTGCCGAGCGGGGATCGCTGGACCGGCGCGATCCCGCTGGACGTGCTGCGCCCGGTGATCAAGGACGTGAAAGACAACGAGGTTTCCGTCCCGGACGCGCTGGCGAATTTCTTCGGCAGCCAGTAAACCGCCGGCCCTCGTTTGCCGATTCTCAGGGGCAGTGCCGGTGCGCTGCCCCTTTTCATTGCGTTGTTGTGCGGAGTCTCCGCCCCCGGTGGCGAGTCTCAAAAAAACATCGCTTGCACGGCGCAACGTGTTATACTTGGGGCGGAGTGGGCAGGCTGTGGTTGTCTGGTTGAGGACATTATGACTCTTCAAAATATGCAAACGGGCCGCATTATCACCGCCGTGATTGTGATTTTTGTGATCGGTATTGTGCTGAGCTTTGTCATTCAGTTCGGCTTTGTGATGGTGCGTTTCTGGGATGTGCTGGCCTCGATGGATTCGAATGCGACCCAGGCCGAGCAGGAACAGGTGATTCAGGACGAGATCGATAAGTTGCTCGCGGAAACGCGTGACGGATCGTCCACCGTCAACACGCTGTCGATGATACAGTGGGGCCTGACGGCTGTCGCCACCTTTTTTGTCGCGCGGCGCACGGCTCGCCACAACGCGACCTCGCCCGAACAGGCGGCGGGCTACGGCGTGGCGATTGGATTCGGCGTGATGCTGCTGTACGGCCTGTGCATTTGCAGCAGCGCGACCGATATACTCGTCAAGGTGGCGTTTTTTGTGCTGATTGTCGCAGCGGCGGCGGTCGGCGGGCAGCTTGGCGGTCAGAACCTCGGCGCGCGCCAACCCGCCCCGGAAGGGCCCGGATTCGATGGTCCAGGGGTGGGCACCTCGCCGCAAGGCGCGCCGCGTCCCGGTGCCGCGTCCGGCGGCAGCCCTGAAACGTACTACAACATGGGCGTCTCGGCAGTATTGGGTGGCCGCCGCGAAGAAGCCCGCCAGCACTTCACACATGTGTTGCAGAGTCAGCCGCGCCACGTGCCCGCCTGGCTGCAACTGGCGAACCTGGCCGATACGCCCGAACAGGCGTGGAATTACGTCCAGCAGGCGCGTTCGATCAACCCAACCGATCCCGCCGTGATCCAGGCGGTGAGTGTGATCTGGCCGCAGGTGGCCGCCAAAGCCAGCCAGCCGCCGCACGGCCAGCCGCCGTATCCGGGCGGCCAGCAGGATGACGTGGCGATCCCGCGCGGCACGCTGCCCGGCGCGACGCCACCCGGCGGCGTGTCGAGCGAAGCGCCGACGCTGCTCGATATCGATACCGGCGACGTGCGCGCGGCGGCCCAATCGCCCGACGCGGACGAGACGGACGCTTCCGGCCCGGACGCGTCCAGGCCGGACGATGAGCCGCCTCCGCCGCCTCCGCCGCCCGCGCAGGCATGACGTGGGGGCCGTGATGCGGTCGCTCAAGACGCGGTCGCACAAGGTGCGGTCGCACAAGGCGCGGTCGCTCGCGTGGGGCGTGTGCGCCCTGTTGCTGGCATGGGCTGCGTCCGGCGCGGCGGCGCACGGTCAAAGCCCGGCCCAGGATACCCTGTTGGTCACGCCGCTGACGCAGGGTGTTTTTGATCTGGCGCAGACCGGCGTCACGCTGGAGATCGCCTACGCGACGGTGACCGATCCCGCGCACCTGATCGTCACCCGGCAGGGCGCCGCCGTGCGCATCGACGCCACCAGCCAGGGCGCGCCGCTGGCCCGCTTCGAGATGCCGCTGATCGTCACGACCGGCGGCGAGTCGGCGGCGCAGGTCGTCGGCTGGCCGGGCCTCGTCGGCGATCCCGCTGCTGGCGCGGGCGACTCGGTGGACGCCGGGCGCTGGTTGATCGTGTTTGACGCGCACGGTATTTACGCCCAACCCGCCTGGGCCGCGCTGCCGGACGCGATCCTGTACCTGGGGCCGCTCGAACATTACGCGCCGGACCTGATCGCGCACGATCTGACGTGGGGCACGCTGGCGTACAGCGCCGCGCCGCCTATTGAGCGCAGCATCCTGCGCAGTGACTCGTCGGGCAGCCTGCCGCTGCCGACGGCGGCCCGCAGCGCCCGTTACCGCGACCGGTTCGTCCCCGAAGACCTCAACAATCCCGGCGGGCTGATGCTGCTTGGCTGGGCGGACACACGCGATCTGCCGGACGTGGCCCGCGCCTTGCGCGCCACGATCCCCGCTGATCCCGACATCCCCGCGCCGGGCGAGGCGCGCGCCCCGATCTCGCTGATCCTGCCGTTTGACTGCTCGCAGGACTGGACGATCTCGTGGGGTTACCATCATTCCACGCCGCAAAACCGGTTCGCGGTGGATTTTGCCGCGCTCGCACCGAATGGTACGGCAGGCCAGCCGGTGTATGCCGCCCACGCCGGGGCCGTCAGCCTCAAGCGCTACGGCACGCCCGATCACATGATCGACGTCGGGCTGAGCGCGCGTGTGATCGCGGCGGACGGCGTCACCAGCACAGTCTACGGCCACCTGAACCCGCCGGAGACGTTCGCGCTGTGGGGCCTGGAACCGGACGCGCTGCCGGATTTTGAGTGGGTCGCGGTGGGGCAGGCGGCGCAGGGCCAGGTGATCGGAGTCGCCGGGCGAACGGGGTATGCCACCGGGCCGCACGTCCATTTTGCGCTGTGGTCGTGGGATCAAAGCCTGTACCAGCCGGTGCCGCTCGGCCCGCTGGCCGATTTTCCGCGCGGGCTGCTGATCCCCGGCGCGCGGCGCGGCGGTTGTGACCGTTATACCCCCTAGCGCACGCGTGAATCTGATGGTCTGAATGTTTTTCCGCAGGGGGCGTTTGCCGCGCCCACTAGTACACGCGGGCGTAGGTTCTGCGGGGGTTTCACCCTCGCGCACCCACCAGGGGCCATCGGCCCCCTGGACCTCGCCTTC
>CAYMTN010000188.1:0-10741 GCA_964393335.1 uncultured Anaerolineaceae bacterium | reverse complement strand
GTGGTGTTGATCGTGACGCGCAGTCCATCCGCTGCGGCGCTGCTGTCGCGCCATCTGCCCGGCTACCGGACGATCACCGTATCCGAATTGGGGCAGGCATACACGGCGGCGCATCAGGTTATCCCGCAGGTCGTGATCATCGACAGCGGCACCGAAGACCTGTCAGCCAGTAACCTGCAAGCTTTTGCCAGGCGACTCAACCTGCCTCAAACAGCCGTCATCACCTGCCCGCTGCCCGGCGAAGAACCCCAGCGCAAACGGCTGTCCGTCGACGGTTACATGATCAAACCTGTCTCGCGCGAGGAGTTGTGGGACGTACTGCGGCAGTTCAGCGAAACGTTGAACCGGGTACTGGTCGTCGATGATGACCATGATTTTGTGCGCTTGATTGGCCGCATGTTGACCAGCCCGGTGCGGCAGTACCACGTGACGTACGCCTACAGCGGTACCGAAGCGCTGGAAATGATCAAACACAGCAAGCCGGAAATCCTGCTGCTTGATTTGAAGCTGCCGGATATCGACGGGTTCCAGGTGATACACGCGCTGCGCGCCGATCCGGCCAATGACGACATGCGCATCGTGATCATCACGGCTTACGAAGAGGTCGATGAATCCAATCTGTTGGCGGGGATCATGTCCATCACGCGTGGTTCGGGCTGGATGCCCACCGAGATCATCGGCTGGGTTCAGGGGATGCTCAACCATACCGGCCCGCGTCAGCCCGATGGTACGTAGGCGATTCCTGGGCCGATTGATCACAATAGGGTCACTACTCTTGTGAGGAAATGTCCAGCAACCGCCCCGGCCAGCCGTGACCGGGGCGGTTTTTTGCGTGATGGCATGCGCAGCGGCGCTTACAGATCGTCTTCCGGAATGTGCCCGCTCCAGGCGTGGAAGGCAGCGCGGCGTTTCGCCAGGTGTGTCAGGCACGCCTGCACGCGCCCGTTGATGCTGTCTTCTGGATACTGGCCGTTTTCATCCAATTCCCCGGCGGGCACGCCGGTCAGCAGTTCGATCCCCTGGTCAATTGTCTCGACCGGGTATACGTGAAACTGCCCGGCTTCAACAGCCGTGACTACGTCGCCGCGCAGCATCAGGTTACGCACGTTCGAGGCCGGGATCATGACGCCCTGCTCGCCGGTCAGACCATGCGCCCGACACACGTCGAAGAAACCTTCGATCTTTTCATTCACGCCGCCGATAGCCTGCACCTGCCCGTACTGGTTCACCGAACCGGTCACAGCCAGCGACTGCTTGATGGGGACGCCCGAAATCGCCGACAGGAGCGCGTACAATTCGGCGGATGATGCGCTGTCGCCGTCCACACCACCGTACGACTGCTCGAATACCAGGCTGGCGGATAACGACAGCGGGTAGTCGGCGGCATAACGTGCGCCCAAAAAACCAGACAGGATCAGCACACCCTTGGAGTGAATCGGGCCGCTCAGCGCCACCTCGCGCTCGATGTTGATCACCTCGCCCGCGCCCAGCCGCACGCGCGCCGTGATGCGGCTCGGCTGGCCGAACATAAAATCACCCAGTTGCAGCACTGATAGGCCGTTAACCTGCCCCACCGCATCGCCGGAGGTATCGATCAGGATAATGCCGCGCTCGATGGTTTCGAGCGTGCGCTCGCGTGCGCGGTCCTGGCGGTGAATCTGCGCGTCGATGGCATGCTGTATATCCTCGCCGTTGATCACTTCGTGCCCGTCTTGCCCGGCCCAATAATCGGCCTCATGCAACAAATCCGCGATGCCGCGCAGATGGGTCGTCAGTCGTTCCGCGTCCCCGGCCAGCCGCGCGCTGCGCTCGATCACGCGTGCGACGGCTGCCCGATCCAGAGGACGCAGCCCATCCCTACGCGCCAGTGTGCCGATCAACTGCGCGTACTGCATCTGATTGTCGGGACTGCGCTCGATCAGTTCGTCAAAATCGGCGGTGACCTTAAACAGCTCGCTGAATTCCGGTTCCAGAGTGTGCAGCGCGTAGTACAGCTCGCGGTCACCCAACAACGCCACCTTGACGTTTAGCGGGATCGCTTCCGGTTCCAGCGAAACCGTGCTGATCTGCCCGCTCATCTGCGCCGGGGATTCGATGCGGATGCAGCCGGAGCGTAACGCGCGTTTCAGCCCTTCCCAGGCAAAGGGTTGCAGCAGCACCTTACGCGCTTCGAGCACCAGATAACCCCCGTTGGCGCGGTGCAGCGCGCCGGGTTTGATCAGCGTAAAATCGGTGGTGAGCGCGCCCATTTGTGCCAGGTATTCGACGCGCCCGACTAAATTCTGGTACGTCGGGTTATCTTCGTAAATGACCGGTGCGCCTTCTTCACCCCCCCGGTTGACGATCACGTTGACTTGATAGCGGCGGAAGAATGAGCGCTCCATCTGCTCGGACGCCGCCTCGATCAGCGACGGTATATTCGGGTCTTGCGCCGGCATGTCGTCGTCGGGCAAAAAGGGCTGCACGTTTCGGACCACATCCTGCTGCAATTTATCGAGGTACTCGATGACCTCCTCGCACTCGGCGTATTTTTCGCGCAGCTCGCCAATCAGGCCATTGATCGCCTGCTCCGCGATCTGCTCATCCAGATCGCGTACTTTTTCACGCAGTTCGCGGCGCAGGCGCGGCTGCTGCATCGCCACGCGTTGAAGCTCCTTTTTTAGATCCGCCACGTCGTGTTCGATCTGCTCGCGCTCCGCTTCCGGCAGCTTTTCGAATTGCTCCGGCGTGATCACTTCGCCATCACGCAGCGGGGCAAACGCCAGGCCTTCGGGCGAGCGCATCAATGCCAGGTTTTTTGCATGGGCCTGCTGCTCGATCTCATCAAGCGCCTGTTCCTGCCGGCTGCCGATAGTTTCTTCAAGCTCCTGGCGATGCACGCGATAGTCGTCGCCTTCGAAGCTGGTTGACAGCGCTGCCCGCAAGTCTTCGATCAGGTCGGTGATGTCTTTCTGAAACGCGCTGCCCCGTCCGGCGGGCAGGCTCAAGGCGCACGGCTGGTGCGGTTGGTCGAAGTTGTTGACGTAACACCAATCCGACGGGACGCGCTGTCCGCCAGCGACCTGTTTGAAGTATTGCAGCACCAACGACCGTTTGCCGGTGCCTGCCGTGCCCATCGCATAAATATTGTAGCCATCCTGTTGAATGCCGACGCCGAACTGCACAGCATTAACGGCGCGCGGCTGCCCGATGATCTCGTTCAAATCCTCAAAATCGCGGGTGGTTTCAAACGCCAGAGCGTCGGGATCACAAAAGTGACAGAGTGCTTGGGAGTCCAGTTCGTCAGGTGTCATAAGTGTTTAGCCCCTTATTGTTGAGTGCTCAAATCACGAGAATGTTTATAGAAAAAACGGCCAATCCCGCGCTGAGCGCCGGGTGATGGTGAGAGCCGCCATACTCCGATTGTATACCAGCCGTTCCCCCAGCGCACGGGCGGGCCATATCACCTATGCCATCCGGCCCATACGAAAACAGGTCTTGTCGCTCATGTGGTGGGTTGCCTGTTTTTATACACTTAAAATGAGAACCTAAACCATCGCGAGAGAGGATAACGCACACACTATGCACAGCGGTTTCCGGGTTGGCCAAGTTTTCGGCATCACTATTCGTATTGATTGGAGTTGGCTGTTCATCTTTTTCCTGATCACCTGGAATCTGGCCAGTGCATTCAGCGACTACCATTCCAATTGGTCAAGTGGCCTGGTACTCGGCATGGCGGTCGTCGCCGCGCTGCTGTTTTTCGGGTCGGTGCTGGCGCACGAACTGGCACATTCCCTGGTCGCACGAAGGCGCGGAGTCCCGGTGCGCAACATCACACTGTTCCTGTTTGGGGGCGTTTCCAATATCGAACGCGACCCGGATTCACCCAAATCCGAATTTTTGATCACGATTGTCGGGCCGCTGACCAGCCTGATTTTGGGTGGTTTGTTATTGTTGTTGGCAGACGCCGTCGCGCATCCGGTCAGCGACACGCTCTCCAACTCGAGTCAAGCGCTCCGGCAGTTGAGTCCAGGTGCCACGCTCTTGATGTGGCTGGGAACCATTAATGTGGTGGTGGGCATCTTCAACCTGATTCCAGGCTTCCCGCTGGATGGTGGGCGGATTCTGCGCTCCATATTGTGGGCAGCGACGAACAACCTGCACCGCGCGACACGCTGGGCGTCTTGGGCAGGGCAGGCCGTCGCCTGGCTGCTGATCCTGACCGGTGTTGCCATGATCTTCGGCGCTCAGGTTCCCTTCTTTGGGACGGGGCTGGTCGGCGGCCTGTGGCTGGCATTTATCGGCTGGTTCTTGAACAACGCCGCGATCCAGACCTACCAACGGCTGGTGATCCAGGACATTCTGGAAAACGTGCCGGTAGCGCGTATGATGCGCACCGATCCACCCACTGTCGATAAAGGCGTGTCGGTTGACGCCCTGGTCCACAGTTACGTGATGCGCGTCGACGATCACGCTTTCCCGGTGCTTGAGAACGACAACCTGATCGGGCTGGTAACACTGGAGGACATTCGGAAGGTGCCGCGCGAGCAGTGGGCGACTACTACCGTCCAGCAGATCATGACGCCGTTGAGCAAATTGGTCGTGGTCACCTCGGACGAAGACGCCGGCGACGCCTGGGAAAAACTGGCCCAGGGGGATCTTCGCCAACTACCGGTGCTGCAAGGCCAGCACCTGGCGGGGCTGCTGCGCCGCAGCGACATCGTGCGCTGGCTCCAGCTTCAGTCGAAGCTCAGCCCCACCGGTTAATCCCCATTATGCAACAGACCTGCCCCGTATCAGGCGCAGGTCTGTTTTTTTTGTGCGAAATCCCGGTTTGGCATCCATCCGTAAATGCCCTCGTGAGAGCGCTGCTGGCCGCGCCTGACAGCCTTCACGGATCGGGTGTCAGTCGTCAGCGCGCCACACGACATCTTCCGCCAGACGGTGGCGCAGGCGTTGAACCTCGTTCAACAACTCCTGCTCGCGGCGCATCGTGTGCTGCTCAACTTCGTCGAGATACATCTGTAGACTCATGACCTGTGCGCGCAGATGCAGCACAACTGCAATCGCGTCCAAATCCAGGCCGAGATCATCATGCAAGCGGCGAACACGCGCCAGCGTGTGAATATCCGCCGCGCTGTAGCCGCGCGAACCGTCGGTCATTTCACGGCATGTCAGCAGTTCAGCCTGCTCGCACTGCCGCAAGAAGTCAAGCGAGGTACGCGCCAACCGGCTCGCGGCTGCCGGTGTGTGTAACTGCTCGTGTGAATTTCCCTGGTGTGCCATCGATCATGCTCCACCTAGCGCGTCCGGATGGTACCAAGCTCTCTGAGCTGGCGCAGCAGGCCTTTTTCCTCGTCGCTCAGGTTTTGCGGGAGCTGTACGTCAACGGAGGCGTACAGGTCGCCCCGCTTGCCGGGATCGCGCAAGGTCGGCATGCCCAGACCGCGCAGCCGGAAAATCTTCCCATTCTGCGTTTCGGGCGGGATCTTCAGATCGACGGTTTTATCGAGTGACGACACTTTGACCGTGCCGCCGAGCAGTGCCGTATACAGGTCGATCTGCACGTTGGTCTTGAGATCGTCTCCCTCGCGCTCAAAGATGGCATGCGGCAGCACCGTCACGTTCAGATACAGGTCGCCACCGGAGCCACTCTGCCCGCTCAACCGGACGCGGGAACCCGTGCGCACGCCGGGCGGAATCCTGGCTTCGATCTTGCGCCCGTCGTCCCACTCCAGTACGCGCTGCGTACCGTGAAACGCTTCTTCAAGCGTGATGTCAAGCGGATGATCGACATTACGCCCCCGGCGCGGCTGTTGCTGCTGGAATTCTGAACCGCCAAAACCGCCGCGCCGCCCGCGCCGCATTCCGCCGAACAGTGCCTCAAAGAAATCGGAGAATCCGGCCCGCTGGCCGAACAATTCCTCGAATTCTTGCGGATCGACGGTGCGCGTATACGTCCCCCCACCCGGTTGAGCTGACCACTGGCTCCAATCAAAACCGCCTGGCTGGCCGCCCTGTCGCTGGAACTGCTGCCACTGCGCGCCAAACTGGTCGTATTTCTGGCGTTTTTCAGGGTCCGACAGCACTTCGTACGCTTCGTTGATGTCTTTGAATTTGTCCTCGGCGGATGTATCGCCGGGATTAACGTCAGGGTGATATTTGCGGGCCAGCTTGCGGTACGCTTTTTTGATCTCGTCCTGGCTGGCAGTTTTTCCTACGCCCAACGTTTGATAGTAGTCCTTATAGTCCATGAAGTTAACCCTGCACTGCGCCCCGTTGATCAGTGGGCGATCCATTTTGCTCCCATAGCATACCCGATATATGTTAGATGTAGATCAACCGTGTATCAGAAAATCATCAGCGGGGGCGTAAATGACAGAATCGCCCTGATTCCGTATCGTTCTTCATTTTGTGATATTCTTAATGATGGTTGCTGTGTGTGCTACGTGCGGCCTTTTATCGTCCGAACCAGTATGATGGGGGACTTCTCGCATGCGTCGGTGCGTTCTCGTTTGTTTAATCTTCATTTTGGTATGCATCCCGGTTCGCCATAGCGCTGCACAAGACGGCACGCCTGTGCGGATCGAAGTTGGCGGGATCAGCACGGACAACTTTCCGCAATTAACGCTGCTGGTCAATGTGTGGGACCGGTATGATGTACCGGTCCCTGGCCTGGGGATCGACTCATTTGTGGTATCTGCAAACAATGCGGTAGTCCCCGTGCTGTCGGTTGAGAACATCACCAAAGATAACCTGCCAATCTCGGTCGTGCTGGCAATTGATACCAGCGAGAGCATGGCGGGCGAACCGTTGGACAATGCACGGGCTGCGGCATTGTCGTTTTTGGATAGGTTAGCTCCTGGTGATGAAGTCGCTCTGCTGGATTTTAACTCGACGGTCCGGCTGGTGTACGACTTCACGACAGATTTTGATGCCCTGCGCACGATCATCAACGACCTGTCCGCTGGCAGACAGACCGCACTCTACGACGCGACCTATCAGGCCGCAGAGCTTGCCAGCCGCGCCAACAACCCGCGCCGGTTTGTCGTCTTGTTGACCGACGGTAACGAGTACGGCCATCAGAGTGTGAAGTCCGCTCAAGCCGGGATCGAGCTGGCCGCCGGGAATAACATCCCGTTTTACGTCATCGGGCTGGGGTTCTGGCTGGACGTGACCTATCTGAATGACCTGGCATCGTCGACGCGCGGACAAGCATTTTTCTACCCTGATTCCACGACGTTGATCGCAACCTATGAGTACCTGGCCGCATACCTGCGCACCCAGTACGTCGTCACCATCGACAGCGGGCTGGAGCCGGACGGAGCACTAGACGATCTGCAAGTTCAAGTGGGCGGGGTGGGCGTGACGGCGGCGTTTTCTGCGCCGGACCTGTACCCGCAGCTTTCGATTGATGGACTGCCCGACGCGCCGCTGACTGCGCCGGTCACGGTGACGCTCACCGTCAGCGCGCCGCGCGGCTTGGGCAGCCAGGCTGTGACACTTGACGGCCTCCCCCAGGACGTCACGTTCACGCCAACAGGGGACACCACAACCGCGACGATCACACTCGATCCGTACCAGTTTTCCCCCAGCGCACCCCATGTCCTCACTTTGACTGGGGTGGATGTATCAGGCGGGCAGCGCGAGATCAGCCAGGAATTCGCCGCAGCCGATCTGCCGCCCGACGTGACGATCACCGGCCTGGAGGATGGGCAAATGGTCAGCACCGGTGTGATCACGGTCTCGGTTGAGGTCACACGCGCGCAGGAACCGGTGCAGCAGGTCATCTATCGCCTGGACGGAAATCCGCTGGCACAGGTGAGCGACCCGCCTTACACGGCGGAGCTAAACCTGCTGCCTGCCGGGCCGGGCGCGCATACACTTGAGATAGCGCTGGTTGACGCCAGCAACGAAGCGACGGTAACGCGTGCCTTTTCGCTCGATCCGGAGCTGTTTGTTACCCCGTCGCCAACGCCGACCAACACCCCGACACCGACTAATACGGCGACCGCGACCGACACGCCGACCTACACGCCAACGCCCACTGCGACCGATACGCCGACTTATACGCCAACCTTTACGCCAACACCGACCAACACGGCTACGCCGACGCCGACCGACACAGCTACAGCTACGTCCACATTTACAGCTACGCCTACCGCTACCCCGATCCCAACCGACACGGCGCAGCCCACCGATACGCCACTTCCCGCCAGCGATACGCCAATTCCCCCCAGCGATACGCCGATCCCGACAGAAACGCTGTCTCCGACCAGCACGCCACTTCCCACAGACACGGCGACCTATACGCCGACTGTCACCGTTACACCAACGGCGACCGCTACACCCAGCCTGACCATCACGCCTGACACGTCGGCTACAGCGGAAATGGTCTTTATTCAAGGCATGACCGTTACTGCGTCAAGCTGGACGGATACACCGACGACGACGCCATCGCCGGCGGCGACAAATACGCCGCTTCCGACCGATACACCGACGCCAACGGATACGCCGACGGTGACCGATACGCCCACACGAACGGCGACCGCGACCCATACGTCGACTGCCACCGCGACCGCGACAGAGACGCCGACCGTCACCGCGACCCCATCCGATACGCCGACCGTCACTGCGACAGAGACACCGACCGTTACCGCAACGGAGACGCCGACCAACACGCCAGAAGCCACCGCTACGCCGGTTCCGACCAGCACGCCAAGTGATACGCCGGAGCCGACCGACACCCTGGTGCCATCGCCCCGGCCCACGAATACGCCTGCGCCATCGGCCACTGCCAGCCCGACGCTCGTGCCGGTCAAACAGGAACCATCCGGGGGAGGCGGCGCGTTGGGTGGAGCACTGCCAATCGGTTTGGGTATTTTGCTACTCGTACTGATCCTGGTCGGCTTGTTGTTCCGCCGCCGACGGTCATGAATCGACTCGCGTGAAACCCTGCTGTTACGCGGCAACAAAAAACCGCCCCGGTCATGATGGCCGGGGCGGTGTTGTATCACCCAGGTGTCAGGCTATCCGTTGCCGGACCCTAATCCGGGGCGACTTGGTCCGACCGGCGTTGCCGGTGGAGCCTCCGTCGGAACTGTCGTGGGCACAACCTCGGTCGGGACTTCCGTCGGGACAACCTCGGTTGGTTCCTCGGTTGGGATGACCTCAGTTGGGACAACCTCGGTTGGTTCCTGAGTTGGAACGATGTCAGTCGGCACAGGTACGATTTCGCCCTGCGGCGCGACCACGAACGCGTCGATGGCGACCGTACCACTCACCGGCACGATGCGCAGCGTATGTACACCGTCACCGAGTCCGTTGAGCGCTACGACCGCCCCGAAGGCAGCTTCACCTGCACTGTCCACTGTGTAGAGTACCACGCCATCCACCTCGATGCTGAACGTACCCAGCGCCGGGTGTTTGACGTAGACCACGTCCACGCGCGGACCGGTGAAGGTCAGCGCCAGCGTATCCGCCGGATCGCCACTGCTGAACAGGTAGGCACCGCCGCTGGCAAGGTCGCCTGCGGTCAGCGTCCATGCGCCGTTTTGTGTCACACGTGCATCGTCAGACTCGATGGTTTCGAGTGCTTCGGCGGGTGTGGCGGTCGGCTCAACCGTCGGTTCAACGGTTGGCTCAGGCGTCGGCGTTTCGGTGGGGACGATCTCGGTCGGAACCGGCGTCGGCTCGACCGGCGACTCCACCTCGCCCGCGATCACGAACGCGTCGATGGCGACAGTGCCGCTGACCGGCACGATGCGCACGACGTGTACGCCTGCTTCGAGTCCGCTGACCTCGACCAGCGCGCCAAACGCGGCTGCTTCGGCGGCGCTGTCGACGGTCTGCATCACCGCACCGTCGATTTCCACCGCGAAGATACCTAACGCCGGATGCTGCACGTAGACCACCGCGATCTGCGTGCCAGTGAACGTCAGGCTGAGCGTATCGTCCGCGCTACCGCTGCTGAAGATGTACCCGCCGCCGCTGGCAAGCTCGGTGTCGTGCGCCGTCCACGCGCCGCTTTGTGCCACGCGCGGATCGTCGGACTCGACGGTTTCGAGCGTCGCCGGTTCGACGGTCGGTTCGATGGTCGGTTCAGGCCTCGGCGTGACTTCTGGCAACTCTGCACCTGGCGCGCCGCCCGGCGGGATGCACTCCGGCTGCGGCAGCACCAGGCCCGGCTGGTACGTCATCGAGACGTTGTCCACGACCAGCGCGGGCTGTCCGTCATCCGGTCCGACCCACATCTCCAAGCGCATGTTGGGCCAGGTGATCGCCACCCTGCCGCGTATCGTGTAACTCTGCATAGGCGTTCCAGCGGGCAGCACGAAGTTGCAGTTGAACCAGTCCGTCCAGGCGATGTTTCGCAGCGTCACCCACGCCTCTTTGGCGGTCGGGCCGTTGTTGCCGAGGTCAAAGGTCAGCTCGAAGGGCATGTTCGTCTGGGCTTGATAGTCCAGGTCCTGGTACAGGATCGCGTTCGGATGTCCGACCGGGGCGAACAGCTCCAACTGGTCCGATCCATTGACCGAGTAGTCGATGTTATCCCAGGGCAGCCACTGATTCGTCCCGGCGCTGAAGTCGCCGTTGCGCACGATCTCTGTATTGGCGGGGATGAATGAGCGGACGCATTCAGTCCAGTACATCTGTAGACTCGGCTTGTGTTTGACCGAGACGTTGTCGATCTGGATCGCCGCGATGCCGTCCGCCGGACCGGGCACGATCTCCAGCCGCATGCCGCTCCATGCCATGTTCG
>CAYMTN010000187.1:0-10887 GCA_964393335.1 uncultured Anaerolineaceae bacterium | reverse complement strand
GGATGTAATGTTGTTCGGTGTACTCGCGTACGGCGCGGTTGGCAGAAAACTGCGGTGTTAACCGCGCCATGCTTTCACGCATCCGCGCCACCCAGGCCGTGGGGATGCCCTGCTTGCTGCGGGTATAAAACTCGGGGATCACCTCGCGTTCGAGCAGATCGTAGAGCGCTTCGGCTTCGGCAGCATCCCAGGACGGATCGTCGCTATGTTCCTGACCGTCCCCCAGCGCCCACCCGACTGCAGGTGTGTAGGCTTCCGCCCACCAGCCATCCAACTCCGACAGATTGATACCGCCATTGACCAGCACTTTCATGCCGCTCGTTCCAGAAGCCTCCCAGGGTCGTCGTGGCGTGTTGATCCAGACATCTACCCCCTGCACCAGGTGCTCGGTCAAAAGCATGTCGTAGTCACTGAGGAAGATCACATGGGGGCGCACTTCGGGGCGTCGAATAAAATGGATCCATTCCCGAATCAAAGCCTGCCCCGCCTGGTCCGCCGGATGGGCCTTACCGGCAAGGATGAGCTGCACGGGCCGCTGAGGATTGGCCAGCAGGCGCAGCAAACGCTCTGGGTTGTGCAGCAGCAGGTTCGGTCTCTTGTAAGGGGCAAAGCGGCGCGCGAAGCCCACCGTCAGTGCGTGTGGATCAAACAGATGCTTTGCCTCTTCCACGGCATCGGGCGACGCGCCTGAGGTCGTCAGTTGCTGGGACAATCGTGCGCGAGCGTATTCAACGAGCGCCGTGCTGGCGGCAGTGCGAAATTGCCAGAGCCTGGCGTCGGACACGCGGTAAATGTCCTGATCCAGGGTTTCCGTGGTCCCCAGCCAGCGGTCTTTTCCACAAGCCTCTGTCCACAGATCGTCGGCTGCTGCCGAGTCCCAAGTTGGCATATGGACGCCGTTGGTCACGTGTCCGACCGGCACCTGGTCTTGCGGCCAGTGCGGAAAGAGCGGTTCAAAGAGGCGCCGGCTCACCTTCCCATGCAGACGACTCACGCCATTGACCGCCCCGCTCCCACGGATCGCCAGATAGGCCATGTTGAAACTTTCCGACGAGTCGTCCGGGTTCTGCCGGCCCAGGGCCAGCAAGTCGTGGAGTGTGATGCCGAGTTTCTGCTCGGCGTAACCACCGAGGTATTGTTTGATAAGGGCAGGATCGAAGCGGTCAAAACCGGCGGCTACTGCCGTGTGGGTCGTGAAGAGGTTTCCCGCTCGCGTAACGGCCAGTGCGACTTCGAAGGACTGCCCGGTCGCTTGCATGAAACTCCGCGCGCGTTCCAGCACGGCGAAGGCCGCATGACCTTCATTCAGGTGGCAGACTTCCGGCTGGATGCCGAGCGCGGCGAGCAACCGCCATCCGCCGATCCCAAGTACCAGCTCTTGCATCAGACGCAGGTCCGGCCCGCCCCCGTAAAGTTCGCTGGTAATTCCCCGATACGCCGGGAAGTTTGCGGCATCATTGCTGTCCAGCAGGTAGAGTTTTACTCTGCCGACCTGGACCTGCCAGGCGCGCAGCCAGATCGGGTAACCCGGTAGGTCGAGCTGTAGCCGCAGCCACTCCCCGTTCGCGTGGCGCAGCGGCATGATCGGCAGTTGTCCAGGATCGTTATACGGAAAGAGGGCTTGTTGCGCGCCGTCCTGGTCGATCACCTGCCGAAAATAGCCTTGCTGGTAGAGCAGTCCTACGCCGATCACCGGCACGCCCAGATCGCTGGCGGATTTGAGCTGATCGCCAGCTACATTACCAAGCCCGCCCGAATAAATGGGGAGAGCTTCGCTCAGCATGAATTCCATGCTGAAATAAGCGACACCGGTCAGGGGAGCCTGCGCATGATTGTGCTGGAACCACGCGGACGCCTCTGCCGTTTGCCGCCTGGCTTGTACCAGGTCATCGACGCGCTTGCGGAAACTGGGATCGGCAGACAAGCGCTCGATCTGATCCCGAGAAACCGTCTGCAGGACGCCCCATGGGTTATGCGTGAGGTCCCACAGTGCGGGATCAAGCTGCCGCCACACGTCGTCGGCGGCATGATCCCACGACCACCGCATATCCAGAGCCAGTTCGGCTAGGGAATCGAATCCCTCGACTTCCATAGGTAAAAGGTTGTAGATAGGGTGACTGGCACGGGTTTGTTTGCTCATACAATCTCCTTCGATTCTGTCTCGGACAAAACCCCCGTGTGGGGGATACTTAATGTATCCGACCTGATTTTCCCCTGAATTGTCGAGTACAATAGACCCGGTCCAAGTACCTATGCTGCCGAAAGAGCCGCAAGGCTCACCCCCCAAAAAGGAAAACAAACCATGCTCCGTCGATTCGTGGAACCCCGGATACATTGTATGCATCCTATTGTCCAGTATATGAACGAGCGCTGCAAGCAAGGGACCAAACCTGACACCGAGTCGCTCGTGACTGGCACATTGATCGATGTGACCCGCAGCAAACGCGACTTGGTCGCCGAGAATGCTTTCTTGCGTCAGCAACTGATTGTACTTAAGCGTCAAACGCCCCGTCCGCCGTTAACACCGACGGATCGCGGATTGTTAGTGCTGATGGCCAGTTGGGTGCGCGGGTGGAAAAATGCGTTGTTTGTGGTGAAACCGGTCACACTGAAGAAATGGCATCGGGAGGGATTCCGGTTGTACTGGCGGCGCAAGTCGAAGGGCAAACCCCGTAAACCACGTATTTTGCCCGAAGCCATCGCTTTGATCCAGAAAATGGCCATCGAGAATCGACTGTGGGGTGCCAAGCGCATCCGCGGTGAACTGCGCAAACTGGGTCACCGTGTGAGCAAGCGCACGGTCCGCAAATACATACAACAAGCCCGTCATGATTGGCCACCCCGTCAGTCTGGGCAAACCTGGGCGACATTCTTGAAGAACCATGCCAGCGAGGTCTGGGCGTGCGATTTTGTGCAGACCTATGATGTCTTCTTCCGCCGATCTTTGTCTTCTTCATCATTGAGTTGGAATCGCGGCGGGTGGTCCACTTTGGCGTCGCACCGTTCTTTTTAAGGCACGAGTTTAAGGACATGACGTCGTTGTGTACCACGGCGAACGCTGTCAGATCAGCATTTTGTCCACCATTCTCACGAGCAGCTCTCAATTCATTGGACAGGCGTAAAGACAAAAGCCGAGTGAGCTGGTAACACATCAAAGGTTAGAGCACCGTCCTGAATGGAGAAAATTCGCTTGGTCAGGTGTTCGTACCACTGGTTCGGTTGATTTTCCTGCCACTTGCCTAGAGGAATGCGATAGCCTGAGCGTGCTTCACGCGGATTAAGTACGACGATCACGGAGTCGGTACTCAGGGTCCGCTGATAGGCATAGATATTGCCGAAGATATGCAGAGGCTCGACCGCACCATCGACGAGCGCAGGATGCGAGCGCCGTAAGTGAACCAGCGTGCGGTAAGCATCCAGAATCTGCTGGTTCTGACGGGAGGCGTCCCAAATCATGCCTGCCCGGCACATCGGATCGGTGTCCCCTACCATGCCGATCTCGTCGCCGTAATAGATCATCGGGATTCCAATATATGTCATCTGAAAGACTACGGCGGTGAGCATTCGCCCCACATCGTTGTGGCACAGGGTCAGGATGCGCGGAATGTCGTGACTGCTCAACAGCGTCAGGTGATAGGGGGCTGCTGGGCTTTGTTCTTCGCGCAGGCGGGCCAATTCGAAATCAAAATCTTCGGCATCGATGCGATCCCAGACACAGAAATCCAGAATGATATTTCTTAGCGGGTAATTCATGATGCCATGAACTGTATCGCCCGTCTGCCAAGTTCTGGCGCTGCGCCACTCTTCGGCCACCAGATAGGAATCCGGGTTGATATCGGTTGCCAGCTTTCGGAAAGTGCGCCAGAAATCCTGGGGGATTTTCCAGGGCACATCGATCCGCCAACCGTCAGTACCTTGTTCGAGCCAATACCGCGTCACTTTGAGCAGATAATCGCGCACTTCGGGGTTTTTGGTATTCAGCTTTGGCAGGTACATAGCTCCTCCACAGGTTTCGTAATTGAGTGGAGTTGTTTCCAGCGGGAAGTCGTTGACGAAAAACCAGTCCCAGTAGCGTGATTGGCGACCATGTTCCTGAACATCTCGGAATGGTGCAAAACCATCACCACAGTGGTTGAAGACTGCGTCGAGAATCAGGCGCATATGCCGCTGTTTGAGCGCCTTCACCAGTGCCGTAAAATCCTCGAGTGTGCCCAGTGCTGGATCGATTCTGAGGTAATCCGATGCATCGTAACGGTGATTGGTCTTTGCCTCGAAAATGGGCGTCAGGTACAGGGCGGTTATGCCCAGGTTTTCCAGGTAGTCGAGATGCTGCTGGATGCCAATCAGATCGCCGCCGAAGAAATTCTCGCGCGTGGGTTCGCTGTCCCACGCCACCGTACCCGGAGGATCATTGGTGGGATCGCTATTGCAGAAGCGCTCTGGGAAGATCTGATAAAAGATTGCTTGACGTGCCCATTCAGGCGCGTCCCACGAAATGGCGGTCATTATCCCGATTATCCTCTCAAGCCCGTATGGGCAATGTTTTCATCCAACGTCGTATCCAAGGCCCAAAAAACGATAAAGTGGGGCTCGACAACAACATCCATCAGGTATTGGAATGTCTCCTAAGTATTGCCGGGCCCAGTTGGACGGTGAGTATACTTGAGCCATTGATCGCTCAATTGAGACTGGGTGCTACAGGCGAGATCGGATCGTTTGTACAATCAGGTATTTGGCATGTGTCCATAGGAGTGGGTCGGCGATAGGGCCTCGCCGTTCCACCCACTCATGATAGAACTCTGGCGCTAGCATGTCCGTGTTGACTTGCTCTGGCAGGCGGCAATCGGCGTCAGCCTGGTTCTCGCTCCACGCAATAAGTGCTTCGGCGTGTTGGGTGCTGCCAATTTCCAGATAGTACCATGCCAACCAGAGTGCGAGCAGCACCCATCCCCCGCCGCCATAGTAAACATCTTCGAGGTGGCGGTGCACTCCACCGTGGGGAGCATGCAACTCGCGCTCGATCCGAGCTACGGTCCGTTGCATGATCGGATCGTCGGGCCGCAGGAGGCGATGCGGCACGGCGACACTGAGCAGGTTGGCATCCACCATGTCTAGCCCCACGGATTTAGCCAGTTCGCCTCCGGGAGTCAACCCGTGCGTCAACACATACTCTCGAACTTGCTCCGCTGTGTCCCCCAGGTTCAGTCGGGGAACCAGGCCCACCGCAGCCGTCAGACCGGCATAGATCGCTCCCAGGGTGCTGATGTGAATGTCGCTCCCACGTTCTTCCCAGCAGTCGTAACAGGGCGTGTGCCACAACGCAGCCAGGTAGCGTGCAGCCAGTTCAATGGCTTGTTCCCAGGCCAGGGGGAGGGGACGGATACGAGCCTGATTCACAAATTCGGAGAGTGACCATAACCACGTGCCAAGGCCATCCAATTGAAAATTGGGCCAGTCGTCAGGCCCCTCTGTCCCGTCAGCGTAATAGCGCGCGTCCAGCGTATCAGTCGGGTCCACCGGGAGCCCAGACCTGACTCGTTCAATGCTACGTTCCACTTGTGCAGCGCGACTGTTGATCACGTTCGCGCACCACGTATGGAACCGGGCCGCGCTGTTCCATTGAGCAGCCATGTCTCCCTTATAACTCGAACTTGCGTTTTGACCTTCCAGGGTGAGCGCGCACGAGATATAGGCCCCATCACGAAACCAGGAGAACTGGTAATCAGGCATAGTTGGACAAGCAAGGTAAGCGCCGCTCGGCTGCTGGTTTTCTAGCAGAACATTCAGGCTTTTCGCGTAAATCTGCTGGCTGTGCGTCAGGTTCACGGCTGGTACTCCACTACAATCATGGTCCAATAGTCCAGGCGGGGCAGCGTAAAAGTGACATATGGGCCAGCGCTATCCGTGCCAGCAGCCAATTCTACGGAGTGCGGGTCCAGAGTGTCACCATCGGGCGAGGCCCACCACACGCGCGCGATCTGTCGGTCGGTATGAATGTGGACTGCCAGATCGACGAGAGGATCGGGGCCTTGTGTGAGCGCTGTGTCCCACCGGTCATGGTCAATGCCCATCAAATTGATCAAACTGAATGTTTCGGAATCTTGCCCTTTACGCACGATCACGCCAACCTTGTCTTTCGAGCGATAGGCTTGCGTTTCAATCCCCGAAATGGATAGCGCTTCGGTGCGATCTCCGGTTGCATTGCTCGTGTCCAATGCCAGGACTTCCTCATACCGCACCACAAAATCATAGATGCGCTGCATGACGCTTTGCATCGTCTCATTCATTAGACCGAATCTCGGAAAGTACGGATCTGCCAGCATCGTACCGGGTTCGCCCAATTCGAGTTGGTAGCCGCCGCTCGCGAAAATGATGGCGTTGGCCAGACGCACATTGTAGGCGCGATCTGGATGAATATAGGATGCGATGATCACGGGCTTACCATTTCCGAAGTTCTCTGCCGCCGCAACCAGGCGGTGCAGGTCCCAAAAGCTGGTGTAGGGTTCCCAGACCTCGATATAGACGGCGTTTTCAGCGGATGGCGCGACGGTATCTACCGGCCAGTTGCCTACCGCGTTGAAGATGACGGCGCCCTGATCGCCGCGCCGCGCCTGGACCACCTGCGCGGTCCGATCGATAAACCCTGGAAAAGCGCGGGCCAGATCGACACGCTCACCGGCAGCGTTGTAGGCCACTTTGGGCGAACCATATTGGTCGATGTGGATGCCGTCGAAGTCCAATTCGTCCAGCACACGCCCGAATTGTTCGTACAGGTACTCTGACCAGGGTGAATTGGGGCTGGGGTCCATAATCATCAGGAAGTTGTCGCCGAATTCATAGGGGCGCCCAGAACCCTGGAACAGGGCCCATTGAGGATGTTCCTGGTAGAACGCAACGGACGCGCCATAGATAGCCGTGTAAGGCATCGCCGCAATATTGTGAGTGTGCGCAGCCTCAATCAGATGCTTCACTGTGTCCAGCGACATGTGGCGGCCCAGCAGATCAGAGTAGTTCTCGTCGGGCGGCAGTAAATTCTCGTGCCGATACTGCCAATCATAAAATTGAAGCCCATTGACGTGATAGCGTGTAACCCAATCCATCGTCGTTTCCACGCTCTCTCGCCCTGATGCGAACTCGGTCAAGAAACCGTAGCGCGGTGCCTGAGTCCAGTTCTCCAGTACATCAAATGCAGTCGAATCCGTGGCGAGCACAGTGCCATTCTCATCCAACAGATGCACCGTCAGGCCATAACCGCGTGGCGCGTCCGCTGGAGGCGTCCAAGTCAGAGTAGCAGCCCCTTGCGTCAGCGTTGCGCTGAAGGTGTCGACCGTATCAGCCAGATGCGTGACGGTGGCGCTGACTCGCACCCCGCCGGTCGCAGCAACTGAAAAGCTGGCTGGCTCACCGGGGCTGAAAAACGCTTTTTCAGGAGAAACACTGACGGTCACATCTGCTTGCATGTGCGCAAGACCTCCATGAGAAAACAACAAAAACCAGACCAAAACCACGATGGTCCATTTCATCCCTTGACCGCCCCTGTGGTGATGCCCTGCACAAAATAGCGCTGGAAGAACACGAAAATGACGATGGTCGGGATCACGGCGGTGAGCGACGCGGCGAAGATTAATCCCCAGTCCGATCCGTGAACGCCTCGAAAGTTGGCGATGGCGATGGGCAGGGTGCGTTTGTGGACGTCGGTGAGCACAGTCAGCGCCCACACATATTCATCCCAAGCTCCGAGAAAGCTAAACACCGCTACGGTGCTCAGCGCCGGTTTGGCCAGGGGAACCATCACCCGCGTGAAAATGACAAAATGGTTAGCCCCATCGATCAGTGCGGATTCTTCCAGCTCGCGCGGCAGACTCTCGAAGAATCCGCGCAGCAAGAACATGTTGAACGCCATAGCTCCCGCTGTATAGACGAGCACCAATCCGTTCAGACTGTTGAGCATGTCCAGACGTTTGGTAAGCAAGAACTGCGGGATGATGAGCATCATCGTAGGCACCATCATCATCCCCAGCACGGTATAGAAGATGAGGGTTTTGCCAGGAAATTCGAACCGCGCAAATGAGTACGCCATCATGGACGTCAGGATGGTTACGAGGGCGGAGGTGGCAAGGGCAACCCGCACGCTGTTGAGCAAAGCGGTTCCAAAGTTGCGGCTGTTGAACGCTGCTCTGAAGTTGTCCAGCGTCGGGTTATGCGGGATAAACTGCGGCGGAAATTCCGGGATATAGGCATGGGCTTTCAGTGAAGTGGACATCATGTAGACCATGGGCGCAGTTGTGATAATCACCCCACTGCACAAGAGGATGAAGATTATGACCTGGAATCTGCGCTGCGCGCGGTTGCGCACTGAATGAATAGAAGGTGTCGTTTCCTTCATTGGTCCACCTCTCGGTTTACTCGTCAGCGGGCCGGCTGAATAGGCGAAGCTGCGCAAAGCTGACAAAAACGACAATCGCGGCCAGGATATAGCTGATCGATGCTCCATAGCCGAACCGCAGCCGGTCGAATGACCGGTTGTACATGTAGCTCAACACGACTTCGGTGCGATGGAGCGGGCCGCCGCCCGTGATCAAATACACGGAAATAAATACCTGGAAACCTCCGATGATCAGCGCAACCAGGATGAATAGCGTTGTGTGCCGGATCAGGGGAAGCGTGACATGGCGAAATTGCCGCCATTCGCCCGCTCCATCGATAGCAGCTACCTCATAGAGCTCGGGGGGGACACCTTGGAGGGCCGCCAGGAAAATGACCATTGTCCAGCCCGTGCCCTTCCAGATGCCGAGCGCGTAAATGATAATCCAGGCCGTTTTGGTCTCGCTCATCCACAGCACAGGCTTGTCCAGCACGCCTAACACCGTGACCAGCACGTAATTGACCAAACCGCCGGGATTAGAGCTGAAGAGAAACTGGAAGAGGAAGCTGACGACCACCCACGACGTGATGACCGGCAGGTAATAAATGGCACGGAAAAGACGTTTGCCGATGAATATCCGGTGAACCATCACCGCCAGCGCCAGACCGATAATCATCTGTCCCGCGACGGTCACGCCTGTGTAGCGGACGGTATTTTTCAACGCCATCCAGAAATATTTATCGTGGAGAGCTTCCCGGTAGTTGTCCAGGGCGACAAACTGGCTCGTTTGCCCCGGCATGATCTTCCAATCGAAGAAACTGATGTATAACTCGTAGCCCAGCGGGTAAATCATCCATAGAATGTAGAGGGACAGGCCGGGTAGCAGGAACAAATATGGGACATACCAGCGATGATGAAGTCTAGATCGCATCGGTCTACCTCAAAAAAAATCGGGTCTTCTTCTGAGTGTAAAGTGTATGTGTTATTTTTTCCTGTATCAACCGCCCTGTTTTATCTCTTGTACCCACGATGATCGGAGAAGTTGGTGGCAGTTGGTCCCCTTTCCGAAACCGTCGGAAAGGGGACTCAGGTGTTTAGCCGGTTCAGGTGGCGCTCTCAGAATTTGGGGCACCACCTGATAGAGATTACCTGGTTATTCCGCTAACAGAGCGTCGATTTCTTCAGCCGCTGCGTCCAGGGCTTCCTGAGGCGATGCTTCGCCGCGCAGGATGAGTTGTGAAGCGTCGGTCAGGACTTCTTCCATCTGCGACCAGGCAGGGTGCGGGGTGCGCGCCTTGGCAGTTTCAAGCTGTTGGAGGAACAGCGGATAGTACGGGTGGTTCTTGAAGTAGTCGTTCTCCAGCAGGGCGGACTTGACCGTCAACTGCCCGACTTCCGCCATGTTCAACTGGTATTCATCCGACTGCGTGAAGCGGAGGAATTCCATCGCTTCTTCGGAGTGCTTGGAACCCGCGAACATCACGATGTTCTCGCCGCCGACGACGGAGATCGAACCGCCATCACCCGCGGGCATCAAAGTCGCCCGGATCTCGAAATCGGGGTACTGCGCAGCGGCCATAGGATACCACCAGGGGCCTTCCAACACAGAGGCAAATACATCGGTGAAGAGGCCTTCCGTACCCAGGCCACCACCCAGAAACGACGGCGAGAAGCAGCCACCCTGGACCATGTCGGCCAGGAACTGGTAAGCGGCGACCGTCTTTTCGCTGTTCAGGTAGCCGGACGCCTTCGTGATTTCGGGATCGGTGATGTCGCCACCAAAGCTCCAGATCCAGGGGAGCATGTTCCAGCCAGTGGTGGAATTGTCGCTGAAGACGTACTTATCATCGCCCAGGGCCTTGATCGGATCGCACTGCGCCTTCAAGTCGTCGATAGTCTTGGGCGGTTCCTGGATGCCAGCCTCTTCGTAGAGCTTGGAGTTGTACAGGAGGACGCGGGTGTTAGTATCGAGCGGCAGCCCCCAGTAGTGCCCATCATAGGCATTGGTCGAGAGCGGGCCAGGGAAGACGGCGTCGGCGTACTGCTGGAAGTCGGGCATTACCTCATCCAGGGAAGCCAGCACACCCAATTGCGCGAACTCCGGCGACCAGATGATGTCGAGACGGGCCAGATCGGGGCCTTCGCCGCCGGCCAGAGAAGTGAGCATCGTCTGGCGGAACTCGTCGTAGGGGAACGGCACGGCTTCGACTTTGATGTTGGGATACTCTTGCTCGAACAACGGGATCAGCGTCTCGACCAGCATCTGATTCTCTGGCGAAGTCTCATTATAGGTGTGCCAGAATTTGATCGTGACGGTATCTTGTTTAGCTTGGATCACCCCGAACGGGATAGTCAACGCGATAATCAATAAAACAACGACCAGTTTGCCTTTCATTTAAGGTCTCCTTATACAAGTAATGGGCGTGAATGAGACGAAATGGCTTTACACAAGTCGGTTCTGCTATAAATTCACCTCCTGGTGTACCCACCAATCTTTATTCATTCATTGAATTAAGTCAGCG
>CAYMTN010000186.1:0-10917 GCA_964393335.1 uncultured Anaerolineaceae bacterium | reverse complement strand
TGGGCCAGTTGAGCAGCATGCAGGCGATGGCGAATTTTTACGCGGCGTGTGACGTGCTGGTGATGCCAAGTGACAGCGAATGTTTCGCGCTGGTGCAGGTCGAGGCGATGTTGTGCGGCACGCCGGTCGTCATGACCGATACACCCGGCGGGCGCGTCCCGGTTACGGAAAGCGGCATGGGCCGGATCGTGCCGCGCGGCAGTTGGGAGAATGTCGGGGCGGCGGTGGTCGCTATTTTGCAGGAGCCGGAGGCATACCGCAAGCCGCGCGAGCACATCGAGCGCACGTTCAACATGCAGGAAACCGTCGACCGGTACGAGAAGCATTTGCGACAAGCCGCTCAGCGCGGCAGGAAAGCTTGAACTCACCTTAAACCTGCCTTAAATTCTGGTCAGGCGTGCAGATTTAGGTGTACGATAGTGAGCGCTGCCTGTCGGGCAGCATGTGTCGATGGCTTCATTTGTACTGAGCGAGGTTGATCAATGGAACGACTAACGAGACTCACGCAAACATGGAAGGGCAAAGTAGGCGTATCGGTCGTGGGGCTGGTGGTGCTGTTTGTGCTGATCCAGTTTATCCCGGTAAACAAGACGAATCCGGACGTCGTAGCCGAGCCGAACTGGGATTCACCCCAGACGCGCGAACTGGCGAAAGTAGCCTGTTTTGACTGCCACAGCAACGAGACGGTCTGGCCCTGGTATGCCAAACTGGCCCCTTCGTCGTGGTTGCTGTACCGCGACGTTCAATCCGGGCGCAGGGCGTTGAATTTCTCCGAGTGGGGTGGCCGGATGCGGACCGACGAAATTGCAGAAAAGATCAACGGGGGCGAGATGCCGCCCTGGTTCTACGTGATCATGCATCCCAACGCCAAGCTTTCCGCGAGCGAAAAACAGCAGTTGATCGATGGTTTGCAGGCCACCGCCGCGCAGACGTCCAACGTCGTGCCGCCGGATGGGACCAGCCAGGTGAACGCCGCAGCCAATTGATCGCTGCGCAGACAACCAAACGGACGCCTGGAATTCTGAAGAAACGGCCCGCCGGTTCATACCGGCAGGCCGCGCATGTCTGTAATCAGAAAGCACGCCATGACGGTTGACCAACAGACGATCCACCACATGACCCGCAACGAGGCCGATATGGCGTTCAAGAAGCGGGTGCAGAGCATTTTTGAATGGATTCCCCCGGCTGACGACCTGCGTATATTGGATTGTGCGTGCGGGCGCGGCTTTTACCTGAACATGTACCGCTACGTGAGCGGGTGCCAATTGGTCGGGCTGGAACTGGAAGCCGGTATCATCCAGAAGGCGCGGCGTAACGTCGGGCACCTGCCGGACGTGACCCTGACGCGCGGCACGATTTACGCGCTGCCGTTCCCTGACGACTCGTTCGACGGCGTGATCCTGTCCGAAATCTTGGAGCACATCGACGACGACGTGGCCGGGCTGCGCGAGGTGCGGCGCGTGCTCAAGCCGGGCGGCGTGGTCGCCATCACCGTGCCGAACGCGAATTATCCCGTTTTGTGGGACCCGATCAACTGGACGCTGGAGCATCTGTTCCACACGAAAATCCGGCGCGGGCCGCTGGCAGGCATCTGGGCGAATCACGTCCGGCTGTACCGGCGCGACGCGCTGCGGGCGGCGGTCGAACAGGCCGGGCTGGTGGTCGAGGTCGAACGCTCCTTCACGCATTACAGCTTCCCCTTCATCCACAACCTGGTGTACGGGCTTGGCAAACCGCTGCTGGAATCCGGCATCATGCCGCAGTCGATGGCAGCGGCGGCGGACCGCACCACGTTTGACCAGAACCGGGGCAGCCTGTTGAATCCGGTCAATTTCGGCGTGGCGCTGCTCAACCTGTTCGACCGGCCCAACAAACTCGACGAACCGCCGGGCCGCAGCACGGTGAATCTGGCGATCAAAGCACGCAAGCCGGAGTGACGGGGTCCGGTGCGGCGGTGCAGGCAAAACGGCGGCGCGGGGCAAACGCTCCGACTGGTGTGCACCGGCGCGTGGTGTTACTGGGCTTGACGTATCTTGCTAAACTTATCACGTGGCAGAGGCTTGCTGCTGGTACTCAAAAGTTTAGTTTTCAATGTGAGTATCAGTAAGTTCAGAATACCGTCAAGTGAGCACACAAGGAGTCGCAGACAGTATGGCCGACCAACCAGAAAAAGTGATCAAATCCGACGCCGAATGGCGCGCGGAACTCACGCCACAGCAGTACGCGGTGCTGCGCCAGGCCGCGACCGAACGGCCCTTTACGGGCGAATATGTCGACACGGAGACGCCGGGCGTGTATCATTGCGCCGCATGTGGGCAACCGCTGTTTTCGTCGGGGACGAAATTTCACTCCGGGTCCGGCTGGCCGAGCTTTTGGGACGTGATCGAGGCTGGGAACGTCGATCTGAAGGTCGATACCAGTCACGGGATGCGGCGCACCGAGGTGGTGTGTGGCCGGTGCGGCAGCCACCTGGGGCACATGTTCGACGATGGCCCGCGTGATAAAACCGGCCTGCGCTATTGCATCAACTCGGCGGCGCTGGACCTGGAACCGCGCGACGAGTCGTGACGGGCAGATTACGGGGAAACCGGTAGCCGGTGCCGGTTCCCCGCCTACCATGATCGGACCGGCAGCCATTCAGTGACCTATGACAGACCAATTTCCTTCCCAACCGCCTGACGAACGGCTGCCGGAGCCACCGGCCAGCGACACGCCGCGTACGGTCGTATTCGAAGACCTGACGCTCGCGCAGGTGCTGGCCTATTTGATTTTCCGGCCTGGGCAGACGTCGCGGCTGCTGTGGCAGGTGCTGACACATGACGCGGCGCGTCAGACGGACGATTTCGCGGCGGACTCCGCGCGCGAGATCATCGACGCGGGGGCCGGCGCGGATTCTGGCGTCAGTTATCCCCGCGAAATCGCATCGGCAGTTACCGTCGAAGCGCTGGCCGGACGGGACTATGTGCTGGCGGACCGGGCGCGGCAGGCCGCGCACCGCGATGTCGCGCGCCAGCGCGTCGAACAGCGGGCGGTTTGGCTGCGGATCGTGGTGCTGGCGGCGGCCGTGCTGCTGGCGCTGCGGGGCGGGGCGGTGCTGCACGCTTCGGCGCTGAATCCGGTGCTCAAGCTTCAGCGCAATCCGCAAAGCGCGCCGCTGTGGTTTGTGCTGGCCGGTTCGCTGTACGCCGGATTCGAGTTGTGGAGCAGCCGGTTATGGTGGGCGCGCAGGCTGCCGCGCCTGCACGCGGCGGTCCGCGAACGTTTTACGCGCAACGATTTACAGCACATCTGGATTGCGAGTCTCGTCGCGCTGATCGCCTTCGTGCTGCTGCTGGTGCTGGCGGGCGCGGGCGGCGTGATCGGCGGGGCGCTGCTGGTGATCGGCGCGGCGGCGCTGTGGATCGTGCTGCTGCTTGGCAGTACGCCGCTCGCGTTTTCCCCTGCTGAGGACGTATCGCCCGAACAGGCCGCGCCGCAGAGCGGGGCCTACGTAGTGCGCTCGGTCGTGCGTGCGGCCCCGGCGGCGGACGAGCAGACGGTGAGCACCGTCCCGGCGCAGGGCGGATTCGGAGCGTGGTTCCAGGCCCACGCGGGCCGGCTGCTGTTGGTGCCGGTGGCGCTGCTGTGTTCGTCGCTGGCGTACAGCCTCAACGTCGCCAGGGACGTCACCGGCACGCCCAACGACGTCGTGATCACGCTCGATGGCGGCATCGCGTGGCTGCTGAGCATCGTGTTGTGGGCGCTGGTGTTGGGCGTGGACCCGGCGCACGTTGCGGCGCGGGTGCGGCGCGCCGCGTCGATCAGACCGGGCCGCGCGTGGCTGCGCAAGATCGGCTGGCCGGGACTGGCGCTGCTGATCGTGATTGGGATCGGCGCGATCTTCCGGCTGCACGACCTGTCCTCGACGCCGCCGGAGATGACCAGCGATCACATCGAAAAACTGCTGGATGCGCTGCGCGTGCATGACGGCTATCGCGGCGTGTTTTTCCCCAACAACGGCGGGCGCGAAGGCTTCCAGATGTATTTCGCGGCGCTGATCGCGGGGCCGTTTGGCGCGGGCTTCAACTTCGACGCGCTCAAGCTGGCGACCGTGATCGAAGGGCTGGTCACGCTGCCTGCGCTGTGGTGGATGGCGCGGCAGGTGATCGGGACGGATACGGCAGCGCGCCGCCGCCTGGGGACCTGGGTCGGCGTGGCGCTGGCCGGATTGGTGGCGGTCAGCTCGTGGCACGTGATGTTATCCCGGCTGGGGCTGCGCATCGTGCTGACGCCGCTCACGGTGGCGCTGGTGATCGGCTTTCTGGCGCGGGCGATGCGTCACAACCGCGTGGGCGATTACGCCGCGTTGGGGTTTGTGCTGGGCGCGGGCATGTATTTTTACCAGGCGAACCGCATGTTACCGCTGGTGGTCGTGATCGGAGCCGGGCTGCTGCTGCTCGGGCGCGTGCGCAAGCCGGGCGATGTGCTGCGGCTGGTGGGTGAAGGGGCCGGATTCACGGCGCTGGTGCTGTTTCCGCTGTTGGTGGTGTGGTATTTCGGGCAGGTGATGGAACAATCCGGCAGCAGCGCCACGCAGGATACCGGCGAGCGACTCACGGCCTTCATCCCGATTGTGGGTATGGCGTGGTTCAGCCTGCTGGCGCTGTACGTGCGGGCGCGGCGCAGTGAATACACGCTGCAAGTGGGCGGTGGGCTGCTGGCGGCGGCGGTCATCGCGCTGGCGGTGTACGTTCCGATGTACCATTACAGCGTGATCCGCCCCGACGAGTTCTGGAATCGCACGCGGGGCCGCATGTTCGGCGAGGAAGCGTTCTGGCGCACCGACCCGGTCACCGGGAACACGGTGGTCGTCGAGCCAACGACCGGCGATCAGGTGCGGCTGTTCTGGCAGCACCGCGACGTTTTCGTGGACAACTACGCGGACGCGCTGCGCATGTTCCAGTGGGAGGGTGACCGCGCGTGGATCAATGACGCGTCGGCCTACCCGGCGCTGGACGCCGTATCGGGCGGGCTGCTCGTGCTGGGGCTGGCCGTGTGGGGCGTGTGGGCGGCCCGGCGGCGCGACCCGGTGATCTGGCTGCTGCCCGTCACCGGGCTGATCATGCTGCTGCCGTCGGCCATGACGCTCGCATACACGATTGAGAACCCCAGTTTTACGCGGGCCAGCGGCGCGATCCCGCCGGTGTATATGCTGGCTGCGCTGCCGGTCGGGCTGCTGTGCGCCAACGTGGCGCGGCTGCGGCAGGTCGTATGGCGCGTGCCGGTCGGCGCGGTGGCAGCGGTGATCCTGGTAAACGGTGTGGCCGTGTACGCGATGGGGCCGGACTGGCAGAACTTCTTCACCGACTACCGGCTGAGTTATAGCAATAGCTGGAAACCGTACAGCGCCATCGCCAGGCCGATGCGCGCGTTCGCGCAGGGGGAAGGCAGCTACGGCAATGCATTCATGGTGGCGTATCCGCACTGGCTGGACCACCGGATTCTCGGTACGATGGCGGGTGATATTCGCTGGCCGAACGGGCTGGTGACGCGCGACGAACTGGTCCCCATGATCGAGCGCAACCAGGGCACCGCCTACCAATACGATCCCACCAAACCGCTGTTCGTGATGTACGATCCGGAAGACATGGAGACGGCGGCCTACCTGGCGGCATTGTTCCCCGGCGGCGAAACGCGGCTGTACGAGTACAACTACCCGACGCCGGAGGGCGAGGGGCACGGGAGCTTTTTCATCTACGAGGTGCTGGCCGGGCCTATTCTCGGTTGATCGGTCGGGATGGCGGCAGCACGCCGACTGAGGAAAGCGGGCGGCGGCTGTGTATGGGATATGATCTGGGGGCGGCGGTCGGTTTGCAGGACCTTACTCGTGGAGTAAAAAAACGAAGTCGCACAGTAGCGGTTGGTTTTTGGTGATTAGTTGTTGGTCAAACCGGTATGGGTACGCGCTTTTTCCAGCAACCAACAACTAACAACCCCTTTCTCATGATGCGGGCTCTACTGAGCCTGACGTAACTTGCTAAACTGATCATGCGGCAGATGCTCGCCAGTTCGCCTCACCCCCGGAAGGGGCCGGGGGTTAAGGCGTGAGGCTTGCTGCCGGTGCTCAAAAGTTTAGTTCTCAATGTGAGTATCAGTAAATGGTTTGTCCATCAAGACGACTTTTCACAGGATAGTTACTGTTGGCGGATACGCGTTTTCCTTCCGATTATGACGACCTTGACCGGGATCAGGACCCGGAACAGGCTTGGGACATGACACCGGACGCGGACGACTTCCCCGAAGGGGATACATCCGAGTCCGGATTTGACGTTTCCGGTACGGACTCCGGCGCGGGCGATGATCGCGAGTCCGGCGCGGCGCAGGTGCGGCGGGCGGCGGGCGTACGATCACGCGTGCGTGCGACGGACGTGTTATTTTACGCGCTGCTGGCGCTGGTGCTGGCGGTGGGGGCGTGGCTGCGTTTTGACGGGCAGAACTGGGACGATTATACGCACCTGCACCCGGACGAGCGTTTTTTGACGGACATGGTGACGCGGCTGGGCGGCAGCCTGCAATTCAGCGATCCGACGCCGCAGGAGCGCGAGGCGCACCGGCTGCGCTGCGAGCAGCGCTATCCGGCGACGGCCAGCGACGACCTGCAATCGTTGTTTGGCGCGGGGCGCGGGCCGTATTTCGACGCCGACTGCTCGCCGCTGAACGTCAATAACCTGGGCCAGAGCGTGTACGTCTACGGGGAATTTCCGCTGTACACGGTTCACGCGGCAGGCGTGGCGCGGACGCAGTTTTCACGCGATTATCACGCCTTTCTGAAGGCGTTCGATCCGGCGGCTGCCGCAAGCCACACGATCACGACGTATTGGGAGGGGTACAGCGGCGCGCAGTTGATCGGGCGCAGCGTGTCGGCGCTGGCCGATCTGCTGACGGTGGCCGTGCTGTTTTTGTTGGGGCGGCGCTTGTATGGACGGTGGCCGGGGCTGCTGGCGGCGGCGTTTTACGCGGTCGCGGCTTTTCCGCTGCAACAATCGCATTTCTGGACGGTGGACGCCTTCACGGGGCTGTGGGTGACGCTGGCGCTGTATTTTGCCGTGCGTGCGATGGACGGCGCGGGCGCGCAGCAGGGGCCGCCGGTGCTGGTCTACCTGCTGATCGGGTTCGGCGGCACGGTATGGGACGCGGCCTATCACGGCTATCCCATGCTCGGTGTAGTGACGCTTGGCGCGTTGCTGCTGATCGCGCTGGTGCTGACCGCGACCGTGCGTTTCGTGCTGGGCGGAGGCAGGCGGTCCAGCGGCGACCTGTGGGTGGGCGCGTCCGGCGTGGTCGCGTCGCTGGTGTATACGGGCGTGTGGACGGTGCTGACGGTGGTCGCGCCGCATACCCTCACGATTGGCACCGATCTGATCGCGCTGGGGATCGTCAGCCTGGTGTTCTCGCTGGCGGCGATGGTGGCCTACGTGGCGGCGGGTGTCGTACGCGGGCACGTGCTCGGCCTGGACGTCAGCGCGCGAAATACGCTGGCAGTCGGCGCGGTGGGCGTGATGTGGATCGCGCTGGTGATCGGGTACGTGATCGGCGGGCTGTCGCCCTGGGCGACGCTGTTTGTGGCGCTGTCGGCGGTGGCGTTGCTCGTGTTTGACATCACCGACCTGACGGATTACGCGCTGTTTGGCGTGGCGCTGGGCGGCGCGGTCGCCAGCCGGGTCAACATGGCCCCGCTGGCCGGGATCATCGTGCTGGCGGCACTGATCAAGGCGCTGCCCGCCGTCGATATTGGCATCCCGCGCGGCGAGCGCAGCCGGTTGGTGGCGTACGCCGTCACCGGCGTGATCGCCGCCGCGCTGCTGTCGTTCATCACGTTCCGGCTGCTGCAACCGCACGCCTTTTCGGGACCGGGCATTTTTGGCTTGAAGCTCAATCCCGGCTGGCGTGATGATATCTCCGAGGCCGCGTATTTCACGTCCGGCGACTGGGACGCGCCGCCGAATCACCAGTGGACGGCGCGCATACCGTACCTGTTCCCCTGGCGTAACATCGTCGAGTGGGGCCTGGGTATTCCGCTCGGTTTGATCGCGTGGGCGGGGTGGGTCTGGGCCGGTGTGACCATCGTACGCGGGCGGCGGAACTGGACGCGGCACGTGATCCCGTTCATGTGGGTGCTGGTCGTCTTCGGCTGGCTCGGCGGGCGCTGGGTGACCACCATGCGTTATTTCCTGCCGATTTACCCGGCGCTGGCGCTGTTTGGCGCGTGGGCGTTGTGGGCGTTGGTCGCTGGCGCACGGCGTGTGGGCGGCGAGCGCCCGCCGCGACCGAGTCGCGGCGCGAGGCGCTTCAGCGCCTCGGCGCGTAAACGCGCGGCGCTCGCCGGATCGTCGGCGCTGCTGATTTTCGTCCTGGGTTATACCGTCGCCTACGGGTTTGGATTTCACGCCATTCACCGCCACCAGTTGACGCGCGTGGCGGCCTCGCGCTGGTTTCAGGAGTTCGTGCCCGGCGATTTTGGCATCTGGGTCGAGGGCAGCGACGGCAACCGGCAGATGGTCAACATCGGGCGCACGTATGTCAGCGCGCCGCCGGCGGTCTACCGGCTGGAGCAGGGCGCGTCGGTCGAAGTGCCATTTGCGGTCATGCTGGACACGCACCTGACCGGCATCACGCTGGGCCGCCTCAACGATCCGCTGGCCGATCCCGGTGACGAGGTCGTGCGCGTGCGGATCATGCGCGATGATCCCAATATGGGACGCCAGTTGTTGTTCGAGGGCACGGTTCGCGCCGACTTTGCGCAGAGCCCGTCGATCTATGGATCGTCGTACACGCTGGACGTGCCCGTCGACGTGCCGCTGACACAGTTTCTGCCCGACCAATCGGCGGCGAACTACGTCGTGATCCTGGCGGCAGTCGAAGGTGGGCCGGTCAACATGATTCACGACGTGGTGGACGCCGAAGGCACGACGCTGAGCGACGTGTCGCTCGGCTTGCTGATTGACATCGGCGAGACGCCGACGTCGATGGACCTGGTGCTGCCGGACCAGCCGATCATCACCGGGCATGGCGACGACATCCCCGATACGCCGACGCATTGGACGGTTGGCGGCAGCGACCCGATCAGCTTCCCGATCCCGATTGACGGCACGATCCGCGAGATCGACATCCCGCACCTGGGCGATCCGCTGCGCGACGTGGGGGCCGAATCCGTGCGCCTCACGCTGACCGCGCCGGATGGCACGCAGACGTCTGCGTTGATCGAGGGTGACTTCAACGCGGGGGCGGACCCGCTCGGCCCGCCGCAAACCGTGATCTTCGATCCGCCGCTGGACGTGCGGAAATACGACGCGGCAGGCAACCAGCAAAACGCAGTTCTGACCGTCGAAGCGCAGGACCCGGTCTACACGTCCGGGCCGGTCGTCGCGTGGGAGGGCGACTGGGACGACCCGGTCCCCTGGCCGGTGTGTCCGCTGCCGGACGACATGATCTACCGCGACGACCTGCCATCCGGCCTGTCGTCGTATACCTGCGCCTCGATGAATATGTACTCCGGGTTCTACCAGGGCCTCAAGCTGTGGATGTTCTTCGAGGACAACGACCAGAAACTCGACGCGATGACCAACGCGCTGGATCAGGCGGATTACCTGGTGATCACCAGCAACCGGGCCTACGACTCCATTACGCGGGTGCCGATGCGCTGGCCGATGTCACGCGTGTTCTACGACGCGCTGTTCGACGGCGACCTGGGGTTCGAGCTGGTCAAGACCTTCGAGTCGTATCCCCGCCTCGGCCCGGTCGAGATTCCCGACGAAATCCTGCCCCCGCGCCTGCCGTTTGATTTCCTCAACGAGCATTGGGAAGCGGAAGAAGCGTTCCACGTCTACGACCACCCGGTGGTGTTCGTCTATCGTAAGACGGACGCGTACAGCCCGGCCAATACGCGCGCCATCCTGACCAGTGTATCGATCCGCTCGGTGCGGACGGCTGTCCCCGGTTACGTGGCGGACCCGGAACCAATCGGCGTCGTGCCCTGGGGCGCGAAACAGGCATCCCAGGCACCGACGCTGCTTGAGTTTACGCCGGACCAGTGGAAGACCCAGCAGCAGGGCGGCACGTGGTCCGACCTGTTCGACCTGGACGCGCTGATCAACAAGAGCCAGGTCTTCGCCGTGATCGTGTGGTGGCTGGCGATGGTGATCGCGGGCTGGCTGGCTTGGCCGCTGCTGTTTGCCATTTTCCCGGTCCTGCCGGACCGCGCCTTCCCGGCGGCCAAGATCACGGCGTGGCTGATCGTCGCGTGGATCGCGTGGGTCGGCGGTTTCGCCGGGCTGCATACGTGGTCGCGCACCGGCATTGCGCTGATCCTGCTCGGCCTGGGCCTGTTCAGCGCGCTGGTGATCGCGCGGCGGCGCGTCGAATTCTGGCGGTACATCCGCGCCAACCGGCGGCACCTGCTGGCGATGGAAGGGCTGGCGCTGGCGCTGTTCCTGGCGTTTTTGGGCGTGCGCCAGGGCAACCCGGACCTGTGGCACAGCAGCTTCGGCGGCGAAAAACCGATGGATTTCGCCTATTTTAACGGCGTGCTGCGCAGCACGATTTTCCCGCCGATTGATCCCTGGTTTTCCGGCGGTTACATCAATTATTACTACTTCGGCTACGTGATCGTCGGCGCGCCAGTCAAATTGCTGGGGATTCAGCCCTCGGTGGCCTACAACCTGATCATCCCCGCGCTGTTCAGCATGACCGGCATCGGCGTGTTCAGCATCGCGTATAACTGGGTGCGCGCGCGGGCGGTTACGCCCGGCGCGATCACCGGCGCGACATACGACGAGCCCGCCGCCGGGCCGGACGACGACTCTTCTCCCGGGCCGCTGTTTCGACCCGCCGGTTTGCCTGCGCCCTCTGAAGACGAGTCGCCGCGTGACGATCCGGCTG